>NZ_CP150290.1:3711136-4021363 GCF_038051995.1 Paenibacillus sp. FSL H8-0537
CACTTTGCTCATTGTGAACGCTCACCTCAATCATTAATATTTGAATATTACAGTACTCTGTTATAGAATTATTATAAACCTGTTTAACAAAAATGGTCAAAGCAAAAAGCAAAAAATACGTTGTATTTTCAACGCTTATGCCCTTTTTGTTAAGAAATTGTATATGTAACAGCTGTTAAAAAGTTATGTAACAGCATAATACAATGTTGAAACTATGGAGCCTGTACAGCCTTTCCGTCTGCTGCCGAACCCGCATCACTATGGCATCTATCTATTGTTTACCCACATGCTCCCATTCCATTCAACCAACGGAGGAAGAAATGATGACAGATGAACGTTATTTGAAACGCACCGTCCTCAGGGAAACGGTTGCAAGCAACTATTTGCAAGATGGCCAGCGCTCGCTTCGCGTCTATTTGCCGCCCGGCTACAATGAGCTGCTGAGCTACCCCGTCGTCTACTGCCAGGACGGAGAAGATTTTTTCAACTTCGGCCGTATAGCGACGACGGCGAACCGCATTATTTTGGATGAAGGCGTGGAGCCCTTCATTATTGTTGGCGTCGATGTGAATAAAACATTCCGCACAGCGGAATATGCTCCTGACGGAGACCGCCATGAGGCTTATGTCCGCTTTTTCGGCGAGGAGCTGCTTCCCTATATAGAAGCAAAATATCCGGTCCGTCGTGAGGCCGAGCATCGCGTACTTGCCGGCGATTCGCTTGGCGGCACCATCTCCTTTCATCTTGCGCTAGCCTATCCGGAGCTGTTTAGCCGCGTGCTTTCCTTGTCAGGCGCCTATTTCGAGCGCTCGCTTGAAATTATGGCTGCTCAGAATGATCTTTCCTGGCTGGAGCTCTACATGATTGTCGGCCTGCAGGAAACGGCTTATGAAACAACGGATAAAGGCGTGCATAATTTTGTCGAATTAAACCGTGAAGCCAAAAGGCTGCTTGAAGAAAGACAAGCTCCTTTTTATTATGCGGAAAAAGAAGGCCAACATCAATGGGGCTTTTGGCAGAAAGAGCTACCGGAAGCATTAATGTATTTTATTGAGCGTCAATAAGCGCTGCCGTCTTGCCTCCAAAATGATACAAAGCCTTGATTTCCCCCGCCCAAGGAGGAAGCCAAGGCTTTGTTTGTTTATTTAAAAATATAGGAAAGCATGATTTTTCTATTCTTTCTCTATATTTCTCGGATTGAAACGCGCCGCGCCGCCATGGACGGCGAGAGCCGTTTCACCTTGAGCTATTCACCTGCTGCATTCTCACAAGGCCAGTTTACTTAAGCTTCACATGGTCTAGCAGCCGCTCGCAGCCCGCATCCACCAGTTCAAATACATAATCGAATTGTCCCGTATAATAAGGATCTGGCACATCCGTTACGCCACGCTCGGGCAGCAGGCTCATAAAGGTCAGCACCTCTGCGCTTCCCGCACGCGTTCCAAGAATTTCACGCACATCGCGCTCGTTTTTCGTATCCATGCAGACGATAAAGTCAAAATCCACATCATCCTGCTGCGTGAACTGACGCGCCTTCATACCCGTATAGGATATCCCGTTTAAATCAAGCTCCTTGCGTGTGCCTTCATGCGGAGGATGGCCGATATGCCAATCTCCCGTACCCGCCGAGTCTACAATAATTTGGTCTGACAGTCCCGCTTGCTCCACCTTGCTGCGAAAAACAGCTTCCGCCATCGGGGAACGGCAAATATTGCCGAGACAAACAAACAATACTCTTTTCTTCAATTAGGCCTCTCCTTTCTCCTGAACGATTTTCTCCCGCAGCGAGCGACGCGGCAGCTTCCATTTGTAATACACCGACAGCATCCTGAACACAATAATGAGCAAGAACAGGAGCAGCAAATCGAGCGTCGAATGAAACCAGCCTTTGCCAATAACGAAACCGCCAATCATCGCCCAAACGGCATAAATTTCATCCCGAAGCACAAGCGGCTTGCGCCCTGCCAGCACATCGCGAATGATGCCTCCGCCGATACCTGTCAGCATAGCCGCTACCATCACGGCGCTAATGGGATGGTTCATCTGCGTCGCATACAGCGCGCCCTGAATAGCAAAAGCTGATAAACCGATCGCATCGAAAAAAGCTTCGCTTTTGCGCCACGTATAAATCCATTTAACCGGCAGCAAAAAAGCAATCGTCATTGCGATGAGCGCGATTTTCAGCAAGCTCCCCTGGCTCCAAAGCGACGTGACCGGAACGCCGATAAGCAAATTCCTTATAACCCCTCCGCCAAACGCCGTAACCAGACCTAGCACAAAAACGCCAAGAATGTCGTATTCCTCCTCCATTGCCACAACCGCGCCGCTGACGGCAAAGGCAATGGTGCCGATAATGCTGAATACGCCAAAAATCTCCAAATCCAACGTGTACGCCCCCGCTTCCGTTCTCCCATCCAATGTCATCTATCGAATGGTCTATCCTTTCCCATTTTAGCCCCGACGCTTTCGTAAAGCAACGACATATTTCGTCAATTTGCTGCCGAAATTCTACCTGCTACTGGTGTTTCTGCTCAAAGAAACTATATACTAGCAAAAGCGACAAGCAACAAGGTGAAACGGCTGTCGCCGTCCTTTTGCGGCAAAGTTACCGTTTCGAGGGTGAAATATAGGCCCCTTATAAAGGTGTAGCTTATACTTGCTTATAATTTGAACAAATAGGTTAGAGAAAGAAGGAAGCGAATATGCCTCAACGAATAGTCATTTGCTCAGGCGGCGAGCTTGGTGCCTTTGCGCTGCCGCATCTGAAGCAGGATGCCTTTCGCATTGGCGCCGACCGCGGCGCACTATTTTTGGTAGAGCAGGGATATGCACCGCAGCTTGCAATAGGTGATTTTGATTCCGTAACGGACGAGCAGTTGGAGCTCATACGTTCAGTAAGCAAAGAGCTCATCACCTGTGATCCGATTTATAAAGATTATACGGATACAGAAATGGCTTTGCGCTATGCGCTTGAGCAAAATCCGGATGAAATTATTTTACTGGGCGCCTTAGGCACTCGCTTTGATCATTCGTTATCGAATGTGCAGCTGCTTGTGCTCGCCGAACATCGGGGTATCCCCGCCTGTATTATCGACGAACATAACTGTATTACTGTCACTTCCTCTAAACGAGTAATACAGAAAGGGCTTTATTCGAATGTTTCCCTGCTGCCCTTAACTTCTGCTGTTTCTGGCATTACATTAAGCGGCTTTCAATATCCTCTGCATAATGCCAGCTTGAAGATCGGCCAATCTCTAGGCATAAGCAATGTACTCGCGGAGACGGAAGGAAGCATTACGATTGATAACGGAATGCTGCTCATTATCCAGAGCCGTGATTAAGTAATAACGACTGACAGCATAAGCATTATTCAAAAGCCTCGGGCTTCATCTCGATGACCAGCCCTTCCACATGCTTGCGGCTGAGCTGTTTGCGGAGCTTGCGATTTTCCTTGGAATCAAAGACGATACTCATATCATAATCTTCCCCAGGATACAGCTCCTCCCTACCAATTGACAGCTTCAGCCGCTTTCGATTGAAGGCCAGCTTGCGGTCCTGCACCTGAACAATGACCTCTCCTCGGGCGTCAGCTGGACGAAAAACGATACCCAGACGCTTCAGCGGATAAACCCATACCGCGTCGCCCGCTTGTAAGGGCTGCAAGGCGGTTTTGCCTGCGTCCTCTTCTTTTTTGCTGCTATTTTTCACTTTGGCCTCGGTCTGAGCTTCAGTTTGAGCTTCGATTTGTTCTGCTTTAACATCTGCGCTTAGTTCATCTTGGCCTAGTGTTACGATCTGCTGACGATTAGCTGCAAGCTGCTCGGCCCGCTGCATCACCCGCTCTGGCAAACCATATCGACGGGCAATTGCGAAAGCTTGACTTTCCCCTGCCTCCCCAATGATCAATTGATATAACGGAAGC
Source organism: Paenibacillus sp. FSL H8-0537 (assembly GCF_038051995.1). Classification (NCBI taxonomy): domain Bacteria; kingdom Bacillati; phylum Bacillota; class Bacilli; order Caryophanales; family Paenibacillaceae; genus Paenibacillus; species Paenibacillus sp. FSL H8-0537. The sequence continues at coordinate 3,715,059 of NZ_CP150290.1, forward strand.
AAGGTATCCGGATCAAAAGCCATTCGTGCATTCATACAGCCCTTCGTACGCGAAGCATATTGCTTAATCTCATTAAAATGTGTCGTTGCCGCCGTCAAAGCTCTTCGATTGTGAAGCTCCTCCAGCACGGCTATTGATAGCGCTATGCCTTCGCCTGGATCTGTGCCTGCCGCCAGTTCATCAAGCAGCAGCAAGGAGCGCGGTCCAGCTGATTCCAGCATTTCGCCTAATACACGAATATGCGAGGAGAAGGTGCTTAACGATTGCTCCAAGCTTTGTCCATCTCCTAAATCTGCAATAATCGTCCGAAAAATGCCGAAGCGACTCCCTTCCCTCGCCGGAACCAGCAGCCCTGACTGAGCGAGCAGCGCAAGCAGGCCGATCGTTTTCAGCGTTGCTGTTTTCCCGCCCGTATTGGGCCCTGTAATAATGAGCTGGCTCCAATTCGGACCGAGCTCCACATCAAGCGGAACCGCCGACTGGCCAAGCAGCGGGTGACGGGCTTGTGATAAAGAGATGTGAGGTTCATCGGTCAATTGAAACGATTGACCAGCGTAGGAACGCGAAAGCTTGCCGCGCGCCATAATTAAATCGAAAGTGGCCATCGCCTCTAAATTGAGTCTAAGCTCGGATTCGTGCGCATCAGCCAAATCGGATAAGCCTGATAAAATAACAGTGCGCTCGCGCTCCTCCTCTGCCTCCCATTGTCGCAGCTCTACTTGCAAATCGGCCACATCAACCGGTTCTACGAATAAGGTTTGCCCGCTAGCCGATTCATCCCACACCGTGCCCGGCACCTGTTTGCGCAGCTCGCGCTTCACGGCGATAACAAGCCTGCCGCTTCGTTTACTGATTATCGACTCCTGTAAGGCTGATTTATATTTGGAAAGCGAAGCTTCCATTTTACGACTGATTTTATCCTCTACCGCGTAGCGATGCCTGCGAATTTCCGCGAGTGCAGCGCTAGCTTGATCGGTGAGGCTTCCGTAACGAATACAGCGGCTCAGCTCCTCCCGCAGCTCCGGGCAATCATGCATGGAGTCTGCATAGCTGGCAATGATCGGTGCAATCCCCCGCTTACTGGCCATATATCTCCTCATTTGCATAACAGAAGCTAGCCATGTCTGCAATTGCTCCAGCTCCTGCTCGACATAAATTCGTCCTTTGCCCAGCAGCGCCAGAAAAGGATCAATCCCCTCCATCGCGGATAAAGGAACACTTGCCCCGGATGCAAGCAATGCGGAGGCTTCCTCTGTCTCCGACAGCCATGCTTGAATTTGCCTGATTTCTATGCTGGGCATATGGCGTTCCGCCAGTAATCGCCCCGCTGGCGAAACGGTATAGTCGATCAATTGTTCCTTCAATTTGTCATATTCCAAACGCTTTAGCGTAGCTTCGTGCATCATTTTCAATCGCTCCTCATTAAAATCAGATGTATTTCCTATTTTGTTGGCGTGAATGATTCGAAATAAACCGAGCCTACACAACGTTGTCGCCTTATGTGAAACGACCAATTCGTGCAGATATAGATGCCTATTCACAAAAAAAACAGGAATGGAACGCATGAGCGTTCCATTCCTGTTTAAACGGCTGCTATACCTCACCAAACGTTATTCAGCCTAATACAACCGCCATATATAAACGGTTATTATTTGGAAATAACGCAAAAAACCGTGCTGCAAGAGCACGGTGGTCAGGCCGCTGCCGAATAGCATTCAGGCGGAGTCCACATGTTCTTAACTCTTGGTATCAGACAGCTGATGAAGATACGTTCATAGAAACCTGCCTTAACTGCACAAAGCAGCCAGCAAGCTCCCATTCGCCTTCAACGCGATCTGATCTATCCAATTTATGAGTTAAGAACACCTGTCAACATAAAATAAACCCCTTCCTGAACCATCCAGCCAACAAAATATAAATCCAATTTACTTCAAGTACAAGCCTCTTGTCAACCCCATTAGCATTCGCCAGAAACTTCATGCTCAAGCTCTGTCGGGCCAGGCTATACCGTCGCTTCCAGAGCCGCCCTTGCAAACTGTACAGCAGCTGGAAGTCCATAATCGTTATTCAAATCAATGTCGTGAGACATATGCGTAAAAATCGTATGTTTCGGCCGCCAAAGTTGAATCAGCTCCAGCGCTTCCGTTACATCATAAACAGAACGGGTTTCATAGGCGAACGGTTCTTTATAAAAGCTAGTGCCGAGCACCAGCAGATCAAGACCATAAAGCGGCTGCTGCTGTTCATCGGTCAGCCCAATGGCGTCAGAGCAATAAGCCCATGAACGCATTTCGACCGCATGATCGAAGCGAAAAGCATAAGCATAGCCATTTTTGCCATGATTAATTCTCCAGCTTGTTATATCCCAGCTGCCAATCCGCAAATTTCCGCCGTCTATCGCATGAAAATCGATTTGCTGCTGCAGCCAAGGAAAACGAGCGTTAATTTCGCTAATCACCTCAGCAGCTGCAAAAGCCTCGCCCTTCACGTTCATCCAGCGGCAAGCGTCAGCCCATTCCACTAGACCGCCAATATGGTCAAAATGGGCATGCGTAATTAAAATCCGTCTGACGAAACGGAGGCCTGCTGCTTCCATTTGCCTTCCCCAATCAGGGCCGCAGTCAATCCATACCGTTTCATCAGCTACACCTGCAGGTCCCGATCCCAATCCATCAAGCTGCACAAGAGAACGCAAGCGGCGATTAATACCCGTGCTTCTCGCCTCTTCACATACCGCGCAGCTGCAATAAACACGCGGAACTCCCATCGAATCGCCTGTCCCGCGAAATGTAATGCGCATTATAGCGGCAGCAGTGCGACCTGCTCCTGTTGTCGCAGCTGATTGATCATATCGAGCCAAGCTTGTGGTTTATTAGGCAGCGCCTCATAGTAGCCTTCAAGAAAAGTCACGATGAGTGAAGCCGGCAAAAACGCTAAATTCTCATCAGCAGGCAGGAAGCTGAGCTGAAGGCCCGTTACGGCTTGCCCCTCATGGTCCCATGACGGATGTACATACGGGAAATCCAATCGGTTATATCCGATATGCGACAATACTTCGCGGCGCACAAATGGATTCATTGGCGTTACGCCACCAAATGCATGCTGCTCTTCCCTTTCATATGGGTTATAAATTTCCGCAAACATGCCGATCGATTCTGTACCGGATTGCTCAGCCAGACGCGCCAAATCCTTTTCCCTGGCACGCAGCAGGAAGCGCCCGATCCCCTTGCCAGCTTGTCCAATAATGGTGAAGTCGGTCATCGCAACGCGCAGCTCTGGATAATAACGATATTCCGTGGAGCCTACTACTTTGCCGTCTTCTACCGCAACATAAACATGGATACCCGCTTCCTCGAGCGGTTCTCTCCACAGCTCATAAGCCAGCACTTCTTCTGGCGGAAAAATCGTTTGAAGCAGCTTATGCAGCTCCGCAAAATAAGGGTCGTCAATCGACGTAATACGATGATACAGCATGAAATTATCCCCTTTCATTATGTACAGGTATTGGATTTAATCGGCAGCAAGAAATGGATTACGCCATTCCATCAAAGCTGCATAGCCGCAGGACTGCTCGTCTTCCAAATAATTAGCCGCCACCCCTGTAGGAGTACGGCCGCAGCGCAGCAGAAAAGACAGAACAGGGTCGCTGTATGTTCCAGCAACGACCCCACTAACGTAATTTTCCGGTGTTATTTCGTCTGCATAACGATGGTAGCCGGGCATACGCCCTCCGCCAAGCAGCCTTTTCAGCTGTAAATGTACGACTGTCTCATACATCGTCTGCATCAGCCATTTTCCAATGCCTGACTTTCGATACTCTGGAATCACACAAATATCTACAACATAAAGCGTGTCGCCGCTGCCGTCATGATTGCGAATAAATCCATTATCCGTAATGGCTTCCCAGCTGTGTGAATGTCCATAATCATCCATATTAACAACAAGGCCTGTCATTGAGCCAATAAGCCTGCCATCTATTTCAGCACATAGCGAACCTTCAGGAAAACGGGAAACATGCTCGGCAAGCTGCTCCTTGCTCCACCATAAATCCGAAGGAAACGGTGGCGGGAAGCTTTCGCGCTGTACGTCGATCAGCCCTGCAAAGTCCTGCTCGGAGTAGCGCCGAATGACAGCCTCTACCGGAGCACCCTCATGATATACATATAATTGTTTACGAATAATGCCACATCCCTTCTGCCAGGGAAAGCTTTAATACCAATCGGTATAAAGATCAGTGCGACGGTCCCGCCACGTTGTAACGGAGCCTGCGGTGCGCACATCTTCAAGCAGCTTCAGATCAAGATCAGCCACAACAAGCATATCATCATTAATGATTCCTTCTGCCAAAATGCCGCCCGGCGGAAAGGGGATATCATTGGGCGACAAAATCGCCGCTTGCCCAAAGTTGGCCCGCATAAAATCAACCTTTCGCAGCGAGCCCACTGTACCCGTCGTCACCACATAGACTTGATTTTCTATCGTGCGTGCATGAGCGCTATAACGAACGCGATAAAAGCCGTGGCGATCATCCGTGCAGGATGGACAGAAAATGACGTCCGCCCCTTTCGCTCTTGCCATACGCACGATTTCTGGAAATTCAATATCATAACAAGTCAGCATGGCAATTGTGCCATACGGGGTTTGGAACACTTCCAGACCTTCGCCTGGTGACATCGCCCAATCGCTCACTTCCGTAGGGGTCAGATGGATTTTCGACTGACGGTCGATCTTTCCATCCGGATGGAACAGATGCGCAACATTGCGAAGCTTGCCGCCTTCCACTTCTACAACATGGGTTCCTGCCACAATGTGCATATTGTATTCCGCCGCAAGCTTGGCAAACAGTTCTTCATAGACGGCTGTAAAACTCGGGAGTTTGTCAAAGGATAATGGTTTGCCGCTGCTGTCACTGATCGACAACAGCTGCGTTGTAAAAAACTCAGGAAATAAAAGAAACTGTGTGCCGTATTCCGAGGCATTGCGCACATAATGCGCGACCTGCTCGGCGAATTGCTCAAAAGAGCTGATGTCGGCCAATTTGTATTGAACGGCCGCTACTCTATATTTCAAAACCGACCCTCCTACCGTTACTTTCGTTGTTTAAATTGAAGTGTAATCGTCGTGCCAATATCCTGCTGACTGAATACATCTACCTTGCCATCATGCAAATCAACAATTCGTTTTGCAATGGATAGACCGAGTCCAGCTCCGCCAGTCGCACGGCTTCTAGCACCGTCGACCCGATAAAAACGTTCAAACAAATGCGGCAGATCACTCTCTGGAATGCCTACGCCTCTATCTTTGACTTCAATCTTGACGATTGTTTTCACTTGGCTAACCGAAACATCAATCGAATCCTTACTATACTTTATGGCATTATCGAGCAAAATGACGAACAGTTGTTTAATTTTTTCTTTATCGCCATACATTCTAATAATTTTCGAGCTTGTTTTAATCCGAATCGGACGGTGAAACGTTGTCTGCAGCATACCTGCCAGCTCATCGATAGCCTGAACGACATCGAACTGCTCCTGCTTCAGCCAATCCTCTTGCTCAGCTTCAGCAAGCGTTAACATAGACTTAGTCAAGTTCTGCATCCGTTTCGCTTCCCGGTCAATCGCTTCAATCGCTTCATCTCGCACTGCGGCATCGTCGCGTCCCCAGCGCTTGAGCATATTGGCATAGCTGGAAATGACCGTTAGCGGCGTTTTGAGCTCATGAGATGCGTCTGCCACAAACTGCTTCTGCTTCTCAAACGTACGATCCAGCCGCTCAATCATTTGATTGAAAGCTCTAATCAACTGCTGCAGCTCCGCAGATTCCTCGTGACTAGTCGTCTCAATAACCCGCAGCTTCCCGCTGCGGTCGATTTCCCGCATCGTCGTTACCATTTGCTGGATGGGCGCTGTCAGTCTGGACGTAAACCAATACGTACCGAATATCGCAAACAAAATCGCCCCCGCACTCGTTACCGTGAGCGCGGCCACTAAAATCTGCAAATAATTATCCAGCTCGTTAAGAACTCTGTTAATTTCCAGCATGCCGACGATTTCGGTCCCATCATACAGAGGAACGCGCATGTACAAAATACGTTCGCCGCCCTTTGAAATCATCCCCGTGTCATGCTGGTTTTCAAAAGCTGCTGGCAGACCCAACAGCACAGGGTCCGAGCCTGTAATATTGACGACCTTGCTATCTGGCTGCACAATGCGAATCATTTCATTCACATTATAATATTCACTAAGCAAATCCGAATTGTTTAGCCCTTTGCCGCTTTGGATTTGCGGATTTTCCAGCATCAGATTGACTTTGTTCGCGATGACGCGCTCTTCGCTTTCTGTCGTAATTTTAATGACATAAAAATAAACGAAAATATTAAACAAAATCAAGATAAAGATAAGCCAGAATATCGTGAAAAGCGTAAATCGTTTACGCAGCGTCATGCGTCAGGCTCCTTGACCATATAGCCAACACCCCGAACGGTATGAATGAGCTTGTGACGGTAGCCTTTGTCCAGCTTTTGCCGTAAGTAACGGATGTACACATCGACCAGATTCGTCTCGCCGATAAAATCATACCCCCATACTTCGGAGAGGATATCCTCACGGGATTTCTCTTCATTTTTGTTTTCAACCAAATAAACGAGCAATTCAAATTCTCGCGGCGTCAGCTCGATAATAATATCTTTGCGGAAAACTTTGCGCGTGCGCAGTTCAATCGTCAAATCGCCTACCTTAATCATATCCGAGCCTTCGGATTCACGCGGATTTTGCTGGAATATGCGCAAAATATTGCGAACGCGCGCCAGCAGCTCCTCCATAGCAAACGGCTTCGTAATATAATCGTTAGCCCCATGCTCAAAGCCGCTAACTTTATCGGGAACCGTATCTCTCGCTGTAAGCAAAATAACGGGAACCGTATTGCCCGCCTGTCGCAGACGGCGCAGAACCTCAATACCATTAAGCTCCGGGAGCATGACATCCAGCAGCACGAGCTCCCACTCCCCTGACGATGCCATTTCATAGCCTGTCCGTCCGTCCAAAGCCGTGCCTACTGTATAACCTTCATGCTCAAGCTCAAGCTGTAAAATGCGGGAAATGCCTGCTTCATCTTCTACTACCAGGACACGTTCTTTCATCTTAAGCGTTCACCTACCTTAGCAAATAGTCCTGCATGGACCCGTTTTGTACTCATCATAAAGGAATCTTCGATTCAAATGCAAGCAAGCCGGACTACTGCCGCTTGCAGTCCGGCTTGCTTGTTTTCCTCAAGCGATATTACGATCAAGGTGAAACGGCCGAAAACCGTCCTCTGGCGGCGCGGCACGTTTCAGTCCGAGAAATATAGAGAAAGTATGGCAAAATCATATACTTTCCTATATTTCAAGCTGCAGCCCGTTTAATTCTGGGTTTGCATGGACCAGCTTTCAACATCCCAAGTTTTCGTAACCCAATCCTCGTAAAAATCAGGTTCGTGGGACACGAGAACGACGGTGCCTTTGAATACGCTAAGCGCGCGCTTCAACTCGGCTTTTGCAATGACATCCAAATGGTTCGTCGGCTCATCGAACAAAATCCAGTTGCTTTCGCGTAGCATCAGCTTGCAAAGACGAACCTTCGCCTGCTCGCCGCCGCTCAATTGGTTGAGCGCCCGCGTAATATGCTCATTTTTCAAGCCGCAACGGGCAAGAGCTCCACGAACTTCACTTTGCGTCATATTCGAAAATTCATTCCATACATCATCCAGCGGCGTCATCGTTGGTGCCTTTGCTTCCTGCTCGAAATAGGCCGGGTGCAAATAATCGCCGCGATAAACTTTACCGTCAAGCGCTGGAACGACGCCGAGAATCGTTTTAAGCAGCGTTGATTTGCCAACACCGTTGCAGCCTACGATCGCAATTTTGTCACCGCGCTCGATCAGCATGTTCATCTTAGGCAGCAGCGGCTTATTGTAGCCGATGGACAACCCCTCCGCTTCGAATACCGTTTTACCGCTCGTACGGGCATCCTTAAAACCAAAGGTCGGCTTAGCCGCTTCCTCCGGCTTGTCGATGCGATCGATCCGATCAAGCTGCTTCTCACGGCTCTTCGCCCGTCCAGAAGTCGAAGCACGCGCTTTATTGCGCGAAATAAAATCTTCCTGCTTCTTGATAAAATCCTTCTGCTTCTCATAAGCGTCAATATGCTGGGCTTTGTTCATATCTGCCATCTCAAGGAACTTCTCATAGTTGGCGGAATAACGGGTCAGCTTGGAAAACTCCAAATGATAAATAATATCAACCACTTGGTTCATAAAGCCCGTATCATGGGAAATCAGTACGAACGCATAAGGATACGACTTCAAATAGTTCGTGAGCCAATTAATATGCTCTTCATCCAAATAGTTCGTAGGCTCATCGAGCAATAAGACCGTCGGCTTCTCCAGAAGCAGCTTGGCAAGCAACACCTTCGTCCGCTGTCCACCGCTCAAAGCCGTTACGTCGCGTTCAAGCCCAATCGCATTCAGCCCTAGACCATTGGCCATCTCGTCAACCTTGACATCGATTAAATAGAAATCGCCAATTTCCAGCTCTTCCTGAATTTCACCCATCCGCTCCAGCAGCTGCTCCAGCGTATCCGGATCGGCATCGCCCATTTGCAGTGCGATATCATTCAATTCCTGCTCGAGCAGCAGCATCGGTGCAAAAGCATCCTTCAGCACATCCCGAATCGACTTGCCCGGCGTTAATTTCGTATGCTGATCCAGATAGCCGTAGCGGACGCGTGGTGTCCATTCTACTTTGCCTTCATCCTTAAGCAGCTTTCCGGTCAAAATGTTCATCATTGTCGATTTTCCCGTTCCATTGGCGCCTACAAGACCAACATGCTCGCCAGCCAACAGGCGGAACGATACGTTTTTGAACAAAACGCGGTCGCCAAACGTATGGGATAATTGCTCTACTGTTAATAAACTCATTTCTTCTTAGCTCCATTCATGCACTTGTTTATGGCAAGGATTTGCTCCATTCCCAGGCTGGGAATAGGACAAACAAAGCCTCATCGTATGAAAACGCCCGCATCACTTTGCCTTTTCGGCGTTTGTGTCGGTGCGCAATACTTGTCGTTTTTAAGCTTACATATGTTTATGCCCGATCTATTGTACCACAAGAGCTGCTTTGTTGTGTAAAATTTCAATGTGAGCTTTGTCTCTTCAGGTCGCTGCTGCTGTGAGGTGGACAAAGGGAGTTAAACCGACTGGCTCCATCGGCAGCCTCATTTCCCTTTACCCTTTTTCACCATTTCGCCAATTAACTCAAGCAGCGGATTAAATGCCTGCTTAACAGGCTTGCCAAGCCGTTTGTCCTCCGTCACCCACTTGCCGCTCCAAAGCCCATTAAGCCATTCGGCTGCTGGCAGCATAGGCAGCACTGCTACTGGCCGATTTGGCAATAATTGCAGCCATTGCTCCCGCTCCACGAAGCGATTATCCTTATTGGCCAACCATACGAAACGCCCTTCCTGAGCATTCAGCTTCTGCTGAAGCGTTTGAAGGCGACGCAGCTGTGGCTGCTGCCATTTTGCCGGAAAAGGATCGGCGACAATACAAACCAGTTGACACCGTGACAGCCACTCGCCTGCTGCCTGCTCATTAAAGCTCGAGTAATCGACAATTTTCACTCCGTAATGCTGCTGATTCAAAAAAAGCTCCCATTTTTCCAAGTCGTATGCTTCTGGCTCTATACGGGCAGGTTCTTGGGCAAGCCATTGAATGGCGCCTTCCTGCCAAGTCCAATAATTATCGAATGCCAGCCTTCCGCTAGCATATTGAGAGGGCAGGAGTGCATGCCATTCCGACTGATTGCTTGGAAATTCAGCTGCGATGCAGCTTACTCCGCTTTGGCCAAGCAGCTTGGCTAGCGTAATAGCGGCAAAAGTTGCTCCCGCTCCGGGTGACAATGATAATAGGGCAATCGTTACGCCATTTGCTTCCGCACTAACGTGACCTTGCCTATTGGGGCAGCCGAATGCCGGCCTGACATGATCGCCACCCGCAAGTTGAACGATTGCCAGCAGTTCGCGCTCTACTTGCTCCATATTTGCGGTGCGTTCCTCGAGTCGATAGGCGAGCATCCTGCTAAGCACATTAGCCAACATGAGAGAGCTCTCTGCATTCATTCGACCCTTCCATTGAAAGTGAGGCTCTAGACGTGGAACAACGGGCAGGGGCTGATACAGCTCACCCCCGCTTGCCAAATAATAGAGCAGTGCTCCAAGCCCATATACATCCGTTCGGGGATCTCTTTGGCTGCTGCCTTGATACTGCTCAGGAGCTGCAAAGCCCGGTGTACCAAGCTTTTGCGTATCTGGGCCTGCCATTGCTTTAACCTGCCTTGCAATGCCAAAATCAATTAAACGCAGATATCCGCCCTCTTCCTCCACCATGACATTGGACGGTTTTAAATCCCGATGAATGATTTGCGGCCTTTGACGGTGCAGGTAGTTAAGTGCCGAACACAACTGGAGGCCAAGCTGAACCACCTCAAGCAGCAGCATTTGGCACTGTCGTTTTTGAAATTGTACAGCAAGCGTTTCTCCATGAATGAAGTCCATCACAACCGCATGCACAGAATGTTTATGTATCAGAAAAGCATCCACGATATGAGGTAGGTTCGGATGATTTAGCCGCACCAGCATGCCCGCCTCCGCGGTAATTGAATGAGCTTCGTCCACTTCCTCCTCTACCGATAGAGGTGTAATTTTAATTGCCCGCAGCTTGCCCTGAAGCTTTCGGTCTTCCACCGCATATACGATGCCCATTCCGCCCTTGCCCAGCACCCGGATAACGGCATAGCGATCTGCTATTATTGAACCCGCCTCCCAAAGTGGGAGTTCATGCTCTCCTTCACGGATAACTTTGCTTCTTTCCATGTTGGTCACCCTTCCCTAGAAATGCAAAAAATCCCGGCTGGACAGACGAATCTCGTTCGTCTCCCAGCCGGGATGCTTTCCCGCTCATGGTTTTAAATAACATTAAGCTTTATTTTAACGCTGATTATATCATGCAGACATCAAAAAAAGAATACCAATTTGAGTATTATTCACTATGCGAATGTTACGATCTGCCCGCATATCCCGCGTTAAACTCCTGAATAATCTGGTCGCCGCCAAGCTTCTTCCACCGCTCTATTTCCTTATCGAACCCTTGCTCATCAAGCAAACCAAGTATAAAAGAGTTGGTCGCATTTTGAATAATGATATTCAGCTCGCCTCCACGTTCATTGGCGGTTGGAGAATCAAGCGAGGCGGCAGGGTTGACGACGAGGAAGCTGCGATTATCCTCTGTCAAGCGGTCACTTTTTTCCCTAAGCGGATCACCCTGCGGACGAATAGCAAGCGCTCTGAGCCCCATCAGCGAAATAAGCGGCCGTACCTCCTGCTCCCATCGCTCGCTTTCATTGGAGAGCAGCTCTACCATATCACCATTTTCCAGCTTATAGTGAATGCCTTCAACGCCATAATTCAGCATATATATGAGCTCAGGGTCAGCAAGCCGATTAAAAAATTCAAGAATACGCAGCAGCTCAGCCTCGCTTTTCACCTGCGATTTTGGGAATACGAATATGCCATTATGCCCCGCCTGCGACCATACATGCGGCTTGCCGTCAGGCCCGTTGATCCGGTTCACCAAATCAATTTCGGCTTTTGGATTGCTTTGAATAAGCGTCTTATATAAATTGCGGCCATCATCCATGTTACCTATATAAACACCCGCGCGCCCCTTCGTAAATTCCTCCCATTGCTGCTGCTTGCTCGTCACCGCAAACTGCTCATTCATCAATTTCCCTTCATACAGCTCCCGCATAAACTTCATCGTATCTTTATAAGCGCTGAACATAAATGCAGGCTGCAGCTCTCCACCCATCCAGCCCCAATCATTAGGCGTGCCAAAATAAGAGGCCAGCGTTTGGAAAGCTCCAAACTTCAAATCGTTGCGATCCGTTAGGCCGTAAGTATCATTTAAACCATTGCCATCAGGATCATTTTTCGTGAACGCCTCCATTACTTTATAAAGGCTTTCCAGATCTGACGGAGCTTCCAGCTTCAACTGGTCGAGCCAATCCTTGCGGTAGATGATGCCCTGGCGGGATAAGTCACGTTCCCGATATATGCCATATATTTTGTTATCAATTGATGTATTTTGCAAAATCGTTTTGTCCATTGCGTTCAAATTCGAAAATTGCGATAAATAAGGACCAATTTCCCAAAAAGCACCGGCACGCACCGCGCTCAAAAAAGCAGAATTGCGAATATCCTGAATCGTGACGATTTTGGTAAGCGCATCCGAAGCAAGCGCGATGTTCAGCTTATCCTCCTTCATTGCATCAGCGACCCAAATAATGGACAGCTTCGTGTTGGTCGCTTCCTCAATATGCCCCAGCACAACATCGGATGGCGGGCTTTCCGTGTATTGAACGGCTGTCCACGTTAAAGCAAGCGGCGCTTCCTTGCTATGAGCGGCCACACTCTCATCGAGCTGTTGGCAGGAAACCATCACTACAGCTGCTCCGCATGCTAAGGCCGTTAAAACCAATTTCGCACAGCGATGAATCTGTCTCTTCACAAAATTCATAGGCAACTTGACCCACTTTCTGGTATAATACCCTAGTAATTAAAGTTGCGAAGCAGTGCAGCGTATGGCTCGCAATAGTTTTGGAGGAGATATGATGACAGCCCCACCTAACCGGTATTTTTTGCGCATTTTGCTGTTCGGCTTTCTAATTAGTTCCTTACCCGTCATTATTGTTGGACTATTCTCCTACATGAAATCCTCCGACACAATTCAGCAAAATGTAAACGCATCCAAGCTGTTGCAGTTGGAGCAAATGCAAATGAATGTGGAGCAGGTCATGCGTACCGTAGACCATTCCATGACGTATTTCGTCAATTCGTCTTTTTTGAAGTCCGCCATGTTGGAACCGCTTAATGTGGAACAATTTCAATTATTTAACCAAATCAAGCAAGAAGTCAACCATTTACAGACATTTGATACAGGAATTGAAAATATTATTTTATTAAGTACCCGGGAAAATTGGTATATTGACAACTCTGGCCTATATCGGCTGAGTGAATTGGACAAAAAAGACCAGCTGCTTCAATATAAGGAGCTGCCCTTTGATTCGCAATGGATTACGGAGCCCGTCAGCAATACTGTGCTGCTTGGCCAATCCTCAAGTCGTTGTACATACGGCATCAGCCTCGTAAAGAAGCTGCCGCTGACGGCTTCAACCAAAAATGGGCTTGCGGTGTCGACGATCCCTTCCTGCTATTTGAACGAGCTGCTTTCCTTTGATAAAAATAGTGAAGCTGTGCTCGTATTTAATGATAGAGGCGAGCTGCTGTTTGGGCAAAATGAAGAGCTGCTGCCGTCTGAGGGCTTATTCACTGCCCTTTTTCAGGATATTACTAAATCTGACTCCCTCCTTGCTCAATTTGATACGCAGCTTGAAGGGACAGACTATACGGTATCCTACCGCAAGTCTGATTATAACGGATGGACGTATGCTTCTATTACATCTCTCCATGCGTTGTCGAAGCAATCCCGTGCCATTGGCTGGTTTACTGTGTTTATTTGCCTAGCTTTGCTTGCTATTACGCTGCTTGTGACCTGGTTCGGCTCTCAACGCTTGTATAAGCCGATTGAGCAGCTGTTTGTGAGCGTCTTCCAGCTGTTTCCCTCCAAGCATGATAAGCCAAGCCACGACGGGTTCGTCTATATTGCCGATCAAATTCGGCATGTCATTCGTGAGAAAAGTGAATTGGAAAGCACGATGAACAATCAGATTGACAGCTTGCGCACATTGTTCATGATGGAGCTGTACCAAGGAAAAAGCAACAGTCGAACGATTGAAGAGCGGCTCAAGACGCTTTCCTTGCCTACGGCGTTTAATGGCTATGCGATTATGACGCTGCGTATTGATTTTTTTGAAGGAACGAGCTATTCGAAGGGCGATACCGATTTGCTGCTGTTCGCCGTGAATAATATTGTGGAGGAATTGGTTGATGCGAGCGACAGGCTGGCGCCTATCGTCTACGAACAGTCGCAAATTACACTTCTGCTGAACCGTGAGCATAATCAGGATACTTTTTTTGCCCAATTGGTTCCATTGGCAGAGCAAATTGCGCAAACCGTAAAAGAAGTGCTGAATCTGTCCGTCAGCTTCGGTTTTAGCGGCTACCATGACAAGCTCAAGTCAGCGGGCACTGCGCTTGAGGAAAGTATGGAGGCTTATAAGCATCTAAAGCGGTTTGGCGACTCCTCGGCGATGTTTTATCGGGATCTGCCACAAAAGCTGAGCTTCAATACTTCTTATCCGGTACGCCTGCAGACGGAGCTAAATGACGCTATCAAGCTTGGAGATCGCACCAAAAGCGACGAAGCGCTGGCGGAGCTATTCGAAGCGGTGTTTAAGCAGCAGCTGAGCGCCCATGATTTTGAGCTGACGACTGCAAGGCTGCTAATTGATTTGATTCATCTGTCCCAGTCGCTCGGCATTCACGAGATGGAGCTTGGCGACCATTCATCCTTATTTGAATATTTGTTCAAGCCGCACTCTCCGAAGGAAGTTCGCAACTGGTTTCTGCAAAACATCGTGGAACCGATTATTGTAGCGGTAGAGGAGCGAACCAATTCTCAGTATAAAAATATTTCTGAGGAGATCATTCATATGATTCACCAGCAATATGACCAGGAGATTACGCTGGAAGCCATTGCGGCGAGCATGCATTACAATGCGAACTATGTAAGCAGCGTATTCCGCAAGGAAACTGGAACTTCCTTCAGCGAATATTTGGCTGCGCATCGTCACCGCATCGCGCTTGGCCTGCTTCAGGATACCAATATATCGGTCAAGGAAATTTCCGAGCGGCTGCAATATACGAATCCGCAAAATTTCATTCGTTCCTTCCGCAAGCTCGAAGGAACAACTCCCGGCAAATACCGGGAGCTGCATCAGCCGGGGTAGCCAATTACTGCTCCCCCGGCTAATCTGCCAATTCCTGTTGTGCTTGAGCTGGCAGCAAACTAAGTACGCCATCCAGCTCCACACAAGCCAGAACGAAGGCTCCTACACCATGCAAATCGTTTTCGCTAGTTGGGCGCGTCACATAGTTGCGATAATCCCCCGCTGACGTTCCGATGCAGATGCCGGTCACAATTAGTCCCGTCTCATCGGAATGCAGCGTGCGGAGCAGCCCTTCATAGCCTTTTACCGCAATCTCCGAATAAGCTTTCGAAATGCACCCATGCTTAATCGCTTTCGCTATCGTATATAGAAAGAGGCATGTGCACGAGGTTTCCAGCCAATTGTCCTCCCGCTCGCCTTTATTGACAACCTGATACCACAATCCGCTTTTATCATCCTGAAACTCGGTGAGCGCTTCAACAAGGGCCGCGACCTCCAGCTCGATTGCAGCTCTGCCCGTATGTGTAGCCGGCAATACATCGAGAAAATCTACAAGTGCCATGCCATACCAGCCGAGTGATCGGCCCCAAAACTCTGGTGAGCAGCCCGTCTCCGGGTTTGCCCATGGCATGCTTCGCGTCTCATCCCACGCATGATACAGCAATCCTGTCCGTGTATCCTTCATATGCCGATTCATTAATCGCTCCTGCTTGAGCGCCATATCCAGCAGCTCAGGCTTGTCATATTTCGCACCATAAATCATTGCGAATACACCGCCCATATAGAGACCATCCAGCCACATTTGATACGGATATTTATCCTTATGCCAGAAGCCTCCCTCTGATGTCTGATTAAGCGTCCCGAACAGTCCGAGCAGACGGTCTGCCGCCAGGCGATACCGCGGATCATCAAACTGTTCATCCAGCGTAAACAAAATCAGCCCAGCCATTATCGCATCCAGCTCGCCGCGATCAAAAGTCAGATTCCCATATGAATCGATTAAGGCATCCGCATAGCTTTTAATATAAAGCAAATAACGCTCGTCGCCATTTTGCTCCCATACCTTGAGCATACCATACAAAAATACGCCTTGATGGTAATGCCAGCGGTTTGCTGGAGGCAAGTCATGCGCTTGGGGAAATCTCGCCATTAAGGAATCGCAGGCGGCAACGCCCCATTCCAGCGCTAACGCATCGCGTACACGCATCGTTTCAGCTAAAGTGGATAGACTCATTTGACTACAACCTCTCTTCATATAGGATACAAGGATGACAACCCCGGGAACCCCCGAAGGGAAGTGTCTGCAAGCAGACTACCCCTTCACCGAGCCCAGTAAAGCGCCTTTATCAAAATACTTTTGCAAAAATGGATATACGAGCAATACCGGAACGGTCGCTACCACGATGACGGCCATTTTGATCGTCTGATCTGGAGGCGTAACGAAATCACCCGAGAAGCCCGATGAATCCGCCGTCAAGCCGCTTGCCAAAATAACAATTTGCCGCAGTAATACTTGAATCGGCCACTTTTCAGCACTATCAATGTACAAAATCGCCGGCAAATACGTGTTCCAATACGTTACGGCATAAAAGAGGGAAATCGTTGCAATCGCAGGCATGGAGAGCGGAATGACAATACGGAATAAAATGCCCCAATCCGTGCAGCCATCGATTTTTGCCGACTCCTCAAGACCATCCGGCAAGTTTTGAAAGAAGCTGCGCAAAATAATCAAGTTAAACGCATTAATAGCCGTTGGCACAATAAGCGCCGCATAGCTGTCAATCATGCCTAGCGATTTGACGACGATGAAGGTCGGAATCATCCCGCCGCTGAACAGCATCGTAAACACAATCATAAACATGATCTGCTTGCGACCAACCAAATCACGTCGAGACAAGCCATAGGCCATCAGTGACGTAAGTATCATGCTGAACAGCGTACCAAAGCTAGTAACCCCAATCGAAACCAGCATACTGCGAAAAATGGTATTCGTTGAGAAAATATAGGCATACGCATCCCAGCTAATTTTCGTTGGGAACAGGACGAACCGCTTTTGCGCAAGCTCATCAACTGTCGTTAGCGATCCAGCAATAATATGCAGGAAAGGAAGAATTGTCACTAACGCAACTAAAAATAATATTACATAGACAGCGCCATCAAATAAGCGGCCGCCAATCGTTTTGTCATGCACCATAATAGCCTTTCCTCCTCAAGATGTTGATTCGGCGGCAAACGTATATCTTAATATACGCCCTCTTCGCCGAATTTTTTGGCCAGCCAGTTCGCGGACATTACCAGTACTAAACCGACGAAGGATTTGAAGAAGCCTACCGCGGTGCTGTAGCTGAACTGCCCTTGTTTAAGCCCCGCTGTATACACATACGTATCAAAGATTTCCGCCACATTCCGGTTCATCGCGTTAAGCAGCAAATACACATGCTCAAATCCCAGCTCTAGGACATCGCCAATTTTCAAAATGAGCAGGATTACAATAACGCTGCGGATTGACGGCAATGTAATATGCCAAATTTGGCGGAAACGGTTGGCACCGTCCATCCGCGATGCCTCGTACAGCTGCGGATCGATGGCCGCAATGGCCGCCAGGTACACAATCGTTCCCCAGCCGGCTTCACGCCAGATGACCTGCAATATGTACATTGGCCGGAACCATTCATCGCTTAGCAGAAAGTTGATTTTCTGCATGCCCATCGCATCAAGCCCCTCATTAATCATACCGCCATCCATCGTGACCATGACGAAAGAAATCGATACGATGATAACCCAGGACATAAAATGCGGAATGTACACAATCGTTTGTACAAAACGCTTGAAGGCTTGCAGTCTTACTTCATTTAACAAGATCGCAAGTATGATGGGGACCGGAAAGAAGAAAATTAAGTTCATCAGAAACAAGACGATCGTATTGCGAAAAATAGTCCAAAACATCGGTTCGGTAAACAGGCGCTGATAATGCTTGAAGCCTACCCAATCACTTCCGAGAATACCGTCGTATGGACGGTATTCCTGGAAGGAGATCACAAGCCCCCACATGGGGAAGTATTTGAATAAGACGAAATACAGCAGTCCCGGCAAAATCATGAGGTAGATTGCTTTATTTTTCAATATACGCCGGCGAAGGTCATGCTTCTTCATGTCCGGCTTAACGGCTGCTACTGCTGACGCTGAGTTGCTGCTCATGTGAAACATCCTTTCGGTTCCCTGTTTTTACAGGAGTTCTATTCCTATTGCGATTTAGCTAAAGAATCATTGTATTCAGCGATAATGCTCTCGCCGCCGCCTTTTTTCCAACGCTCGATTTCACCATCAAATCCTGCGGCGTCCAGATTGCCTAGAATATAGCGGTACGTCGCATCGTTAATAATTTGCTGAAGCTCTACACCCTTCTCGCCAAATGTCTTGGAATCAAGTGCCGCTGTTGGATCGTTAATCAGCATGCTGTTGTTTTCGATAATGAGTTCCTCTGCTTTTGCTTTAGCTGGAAGCTTGTTGTAGGGACGCAGCATATCAATCGTGCTTTCGCCGCCCACTTGCAAAATTTCGTAAGGCTTTTGCTCGCGGTCTGTCATTTTCGTGTCTTCGACCTTTTGCACTAAGCCGCCTTCTACGAGCGTGTAATGCTTGTCTGGAACTCCCCATTTCACGAGATTGGCCAGCTCTGGCTCCATCAGCTTGTCATAGAAAGCTAAAATATTTTTCAGCTCTTCTTCCGATTTAACGGCTGATTTCGGGAACAATACTAAGTTTCCGTAGCCTGGAATCGACCAAATACCCGCATCGCCGTTCGGTCCGCTAATGTGATTCGCTACATCGTAAAGGGCGTTTGGATTAATTTCCACGGTTTTCTGGTGCAAGCTTTGCACATCCGCCATCGAGCCAATGTACATGCCCGCTTTTCCTGTAATGACCAGATTCTGCTGATCTTCCTTGCTCGTAACCGGGAAGTCTTTATTGATTAGGCCTTCGTCATACAGCTTCTTGAAGTAATCCATCGTTTCTTTATACTGCGAGAACATAAATTCCGGCTGCAGCTTGCCGTCTGCTAAGCCCCAATTGTTTGGTGTGCCAAAATACGAGGCAACCGTTTTGAAAGCGCCATACACCAAATCGCTGCGGTCGGTCAGGCCCATCGTATCCGCCTTGCCGTTGCCATCCGGATCGCCTTCCTTAAACTGCTTCAGCATATTGTACAGCTCATCCGTCGTTTTTGGTGCTGCGAGACCTAGCTTATCCGCCCAGTCCTTGCGGAAAATAATGCCTTGACGCGATAGCGGACGCTCTTGATAGATAGCATACGTTTTGCCGTCTACTGCTGTATTTTTCACAACCAGCTCATCGAGCTTGCTTAAGTTCGGGTAGTCCTTAATGAAAGGACCAATTTCCCAAAATTGGTTATTGCGAATCGCGTCGCGGAATAGAATGTAGGTGGTCTGATTTTTCATGTATACAGCCTGAGGCAAGGAGCCCGTTGCAAATGACGAGTTCAGTTTTTCTTCATAGCTGCCATCTGGTACCCAGTTAATCGTCAAATCCGTATTCGTTTTTTCCTCTAGCAATTTCTCAATCGCATCTGTAGGAACTTCGGGTGTATGCAAGTTTGTCATTATTGTCAGCTTAAAAGGAGCTTGTGCTTCGCTCGTAGGTGCGCCTCCTTGATTAGTGCCTGATGTTGCGCTTCCCTCTTTCACTCCTGAGCCTGATGCACAACCTGCCAAAATACAGCCTGCTAATGTCGTAGTACACAAGACACGAAATGTTGATGCCATTTGTTTCTTTCTCATGCTTTGACCTCCCGAATTTGGAATTCATTTAGGTGCTCTTGTTACCCTTTTATCGTATACCCCGCCGGGGCAGTTTGCCTATAATCACCACGCCATATGTTATGGCGCAATCCCTTGTGGCGCAAGGGTTACAGCCAGATGTGAGTTGAGGATTATAGTGGTTATGCCCTAAATCCAGCCCTTTTTCAGCCAAAAAAAGGGCAGCAAAAAAGCATGCAGGGTGTAGCTCGATTGCTCCCTGCATGCTTTTTAAAAATATAAGAAAGTATATAATTTTTCTATCCTCCCTCTATATTTCTCGGAATAAAACGCGCCGCGCCGCCAGAGGACGGCGACAGCCGTTTCACCTTGAATACTATCGCTTTCAAGTTGAGCTTGGTGTTGGAATTGGTGTTGGAATTGGTGTTGGTACAGCGCTCGCTCCCGCATCTTCCACACCCGTTGGTGACTCCTCCACATTCGAAGTTTCGGTTGCTGGAGCAGCCGTTGGCGTTGACTCTACTGATGGCTCCGTCACCACCAGCTTCCTTTTTCCCTCGTCACCTTATAGACACCTGCTTTAACGCTCTTAGCTGTCTCCCGGTTCAGTACGGGAAAACGATAAGTTGTTGCAGGCGAGGTCAGTTCGATGGTGGCAGATGCTTTCTTTGCTTTTTCGCTCAGCATCGCTTGTTCGTAAGCTGTCGTCCCAATAAGCCACATCGTATCCTTATGCTGCTTCCTAGATTTACAAAATATTATACTTATGGATATACCAGCACAGCGCGTTTCAGTCCGAGAAATATAAGCACAATTTATACGTGAAAACTTATAAATTCTTATATTTTAAAAAAAGTGAAAAAGGAAAGGTGAAAACGATGACAGCCAATCAACCTGCTTCAGCATTTTCGCTGTTAAGCAATCGATTTGTGCAAGCGATATTGATGCCCACTTTATTTTTGCAAATCGGCATCTGGGTACGGAATATCGCGGTTCTGCTTTATGTGAAAAAAATGACTAATGATGATGCATTTGCCGTGTCCCTCATCTCCGTAGCGGAATTCGCGCCCATCTTCGTATTTTCGTTTATTGGCGGGACGTTCGCAGACCGCTGGCGACCCAAGAAAACGATGGTATGGTGCGACCTGTTAAGCGCCCTATCCATTCTAGCCGTGCTATTCGCCATGGAAAATGGGACTTGGCATGCCGTCTTTTTTGCAACATTAGTTTCAGCCATCTTGTCTCAATTTTCTCAGCCTGCTGGCATGAAGCTGTTCAAGCTGCATGTTCCTGAGCATTTAGTACAGACGGGGATGTCGCTATATCAAACGCTGTTCGCCGTATTTATGATTTTCGGCCCCGTCGTTGGGACATTTGTCTACCAAAGCTACGGCATCGAGACGGCCATTGGTGTAACGGGAGCAGCCTTTCTACTATCTGCTGCTTCGCTAGCTTTCCTGCCGCATGATCGAAACGATGCTGGGGAGCAGCAAAATTCCCGGGTGCTGGAGGACATTAAGGCCGGCTTCCGCTACGTATGGTCAAGTAAAATTCTGCGTACACTCGGCGGCGGCTTCATTGCTGCTGGACTTGGCCTCGGCTTGATTCAACCAATGGGCATTTTCCTTATTACGGAGCGGCTCGGGAAACCGGAGGATTATTTGCAGTGGTTTCTATTAGTGAACGGCATAGCCATGATTATCGGCGGCGTGCTTGCGATGAGCTTCTCCAGCAAACTATCGCCGCAGAAGCTTCTGGCGCTTGGCATGACGGTCGACAGCCTAGCAATGATCGCTATGGGACTATCGAAGGATTACTGGTTCACGCTTGGTCTTCAGTTTATAAGCGGTTTTGCGCTGCCATGCATCCAAATTGGCATTAATACTTTGATTTTACAAAATACAAAGGAATCCTTTATCGGCCGCGTAAATGGCATTCTAACTCCGATGTTCATGGGCTCGATGGTCATTACGATGATGCTGTCGGGTTTAATGAAAAATGCCATTTCGCTCACGCCTATGTATATCATTGCAGGTTTATTTTTCCTTGCAGGTGTAGCCATTCTCCTTCCATTATTTAAGTTGCAGAGCGGAATTAAGCCTTTGGCAGAGAAGGCTTTGGCTGAGTAGATAAGCAGATTAAAAAAAACGCTTCCCCACCTAAAGTGGAGAAGCGTTTTTTACTGCTACGAAAACTCTCGTTTTTTAGATTGCAGCACCGTTGCCAGGAAAGCGAGTGTCAGCCCTTGGCCCCAGCCTTGAATCCGTTTACAGGATACTCCTTTATAGCCTTCCGCATCATTCATAACAGCCGTACCAGCCGATACACCTTGTACAGCGCCATCTTCAGTAATTTGCTCCAAAATGCCGTCAATCGACTTCTGGATGTATTTATTGTACAGCGACCCGAAAGTGAACAAGCCTACCCCGATGCCTGCCGAACCGGATGTTTCCTCATAGGAGGCAGGGTCGGTCACAATCGTATGCCAGAGTCCCTTCTCTGATTGCAGGCGCACTAGCGTAGCTGCCTGATCGCGCAGCGACCCTTCAATAATCATAAAGGATGGGTGCTGTACGGCAATGAGCGGAAGCGCTTTGGCCATCGTAAGCGCAGCCCAGCCATTGCCGCGTGCCCAGAAAATGCTCGACATATGGTTTTGTGCAATATTATCCCAGCCATGATAATACAAGTTGCTGACAGGGTCTTGCAATACACGCTCATGTCCATGATATTGCAGCAGTCCGTCCTCCAAATAATCTTCCCGCCCCAGAAGCTCGCCCATGCGAATGAGGAAGTAGCCTGCCATCATCATCGTATCAACCCACGCCTGCTCAGGAAAATTGTAGGTTTCAGAATTAACCGTATGCTGAAAAATGCCTTCTGCAAACCGTACCGCATCGTTTTGCAAATAATCTGCCATTTTAATTGCAATATCTAAATACTTACGGTCATCGGTTGCCTTATATAACGTAATGAGAGCGTGGCCAATGGATACGCCATTAACCGAAAGCTTAGGAAGATCGTCCTCAAGCTTCTCGTCTACCCATTCTTTTAGCAGCGTTAAGTATTTTTCATTTCCCGTTGCCTCATAAGCTTCACATACGCCGAAGAATGCGACGCCGCCGGGCCAATCCCAGCCAAAATCCATACGAAACGTACGGTCTACGACTTTATCGATTACTTCACGTATATGCTGTTCATCAAATTGCAGCTGTGGCATTTCACTCGTCTCCTCATTATGCATGATTGCTATTTCAACCCGCTTGTGCTTATTCCTTCAACAATATAACGCTGGAATAAGAAGAATACACCTAACACCGGAATCAAGCTTACGATCGACATCGCGAACATGGCACCCCAGTTGGATACACTTTCGCTGTCGAGGAACATTTTCAAGCCTAGTGATACGGTATAAGCGCTTGGTTTATTCAGGTAAAGCAACGGACCCATTAAATCTTCCCAACGCCAGTAGAAGGAAAAGATCGAAGCGGTTGCCAGAGCCGGAATAATAAGCGGCAGAATAATTCGTAAAAACAATCCAAACTTCCCAACTCCGTCAATCGTAGCTGCTTCATCCATCTCTCTTGGAATGGTCCGTATAAATTGAACCATCAGGAAGATGAAAAATGGAACACCGAAGTATTGAGGGACAACAATTGGCGAAATCGTACCAATCCAGCCTAGCTTGGAGAACATAATGTATTGCGGAACAAGTACTACGTCATGTGGCAGCATAAGCGTAACCATCATAATAGCGAACCAGATCGCTCTACCCTTAAATTGCAGACGTGCGAAGCCAAAGGCGATAAAAGCGGAAGACAATACCGCTCCAATCGTCGAGAGAATAACGATTTCCAGCGAGTTTGTAATAAAGCTCATGAAAGATTGTCCAGAGGACCCAATCCATCCCGTAACGTAGTTGCTCCAAATCCATGGATCAGGAATGAGTGAGCTCGATGTTGTAAAAATAAGATTACTAGGCTTAAAGGAGCTCATGAGCAGCCAAATAACAGGATACACCATAACGATCGCCAGCAGACCAACAAAAATGTGATAAATCGGCCACTTAAATTTTTTAAGTATCATGTTTAGCGGCCTCCTTCTGTTTCATAGTGAACCCATAGCTTGGATGTTGCGAATACTGCCGCTGTCAAAACACCAACGATGATGAGCATAACCCATGCCATAGCCGATGCATAACCCATATCGAAGAATACGAAGGCTTGACGGAACAGATACAAGGAATACAGCAGCGTGCCATCTAGCGGACCGCCCTCGCCTTTGGAAATAATGTAGGCTGGAACGAAGGTCATGAAAGCACTAATTAATTGCATAATCAGATTGAACAAAATAATCGGAGTCAGCATTGGCAACGTGATGCGGAAAAACTTTGTAAAGAAGCCTGCACCATCAACACCGGATGCTTCATACAATTCAGTCGGGATATTTTTCAGCCCCGCTAGGAAAATCAACATGGAAGAACCAAACTGCCATACCGATAGCGTTACGAGCATAAACAATGCGGCATTGGGATCACCGAACCAGCGCACGCTGTCTATTCCTATCGAGTTCAGCATCACGTTGATAACCCCTTGATCACCGAACAAGTTCCGCCACATAATCGATACTGCGACGCTTCCTCCAATAATTGAAGGCAAATAATACACCGTTCTATATAACCCGACAGCTTTCGAGGTTGTATTCAAGATCATAGCGACGAATAAAGCGAAAATCAGCCGCAGTGGAACACCCAGAAACACGTAAAGCATCGTCACCTTAAGCGATTGCATATAGCGGTCATCCGAGGTAAACATAGAAGTATAATTTTCAAGCCCTATCCAGCTCGGCGCGGACAGCAAATCATAATCCGTAAAGGAGAAATAAAGGGACGCAGCCGCAGGTATAAGGGTGAAAATAAGAAAGCCAATGACAAATGGAGATATAAAGGTATAACCAACGAGATTATTACGCAAGGACAATGATTTCATCATACCAGCTCCTGCTCCTAGTGAAGTCTATTAAGTCGGTTTAAGGGAAGGGCGATGGGCCATCTTATAAGCTCCATCGCCCGCTTTTCCAACCTTTATTTATTTTTTTTCAAAACGTTTTCTGCTTCACTTCTAAATTTCTTAGCAGCATCCTCTGCCGAAATTTGTCCGTAGTTCAGTTGCTCCGTCAAGCTTTTCAGCGATGCAAATACTTCGATAGCACCGATAGGATCAACTGGATCCATTGGGGAGCTGTTTTCTTCCGACCAAGCTACATAATCAAATACTTGAACTTGCTCTGGGGACAATAGCGGTTTAAGCTCTTCTTTAATAACACTGGATACTGGAACGCCACGCTCGCCGAGAATCAGCTTGTTTGCATCTGCATCGTTAACGAAGAAGTTGATAAATTTAGCTGCTTCTTCCTTCGCTTTCGAGTTTTTGGAAATCGAGAAGAACATGCTTGGCTTCAGGTACAAGCCTTCTTTAGCGCCTGGGTTCAGCATTGAAGCAATTTTCATCGGACGGTTCACCGCTTGCTGAAGGGCAACAAACTGGTTGGACCACTGCCACACGCCGACTTGCGTGCCTTTTACCGTCATATCATCCTCAACACCCTTAATTTGAGCGAGTGTATCTGGAGTTGGCGCTGCGCCGGATTTCACGAGATCCGCCAGTTTGCCAAAGAAATCTACGAACAATTGGTCATCTTCATAGCCTAGTCCATTGCCTGCTTCATTATAAAGCTTCTTGCCAACTGTACGGAGGTAGTAGCCGAAGAATACTTCTGCGCGCATGCCGCCGTCGATGTAAATGCCGTTCTCTTTCGCTTTCGCCGCCATGGACAGATAATCATCCCACGACCAATTTTCCGGGATGCTGTCTACGCCAGCTTTAGCAAGTGTTGCCGGATCGTAATGGAAACCTAGAGAGTTGACGCCAAGGTTCATCCCATACACGCCATCGCCCAATTTACCACCGTTCAAAGCATTTTCAGAAATGTTTGTTACATCAATTTCTTTGCCGAAGTAAGGTGTAAGGTCTGCTAGCTGGTCTTTACCTGCATACTGTGCATAATAGCCAGTATCAATTTGCATAATGTCTGGAAGCTCATTAGCTGCCGCTTGCGGAGCGATTTTTTTCCAATAGTCATCGTAGTTTGCATATTCCACTTCAATCGTTACATTTGGATTTTTTGTTTTATAAAGGTCAATGACTTTTTTCGTGTATTCGTGACGTGTTTCAGAGCCCCACCATGACATGCGAAGTGTTATCGGCTTATCGCCGCCACCGCTGTTCGTACCTGTATTTGTGCCTGTTCCCGAATTCGTTCCTGCGTTGCTGCCACAAGCGGTAGCCAGCATGAGTGCGGACGCCATGAGGGCGAGAACAACTTTTTTAGCTTGCTTCTTCATTTCGTATTCCCCCTTATTTCTTCTTAGTGATTATTTATCTTGCTTACAAATCAAATTATAGCGTTTTGTATGCGTTTTCTTAATAAAGAAAACCGCTTTTTTTGTTAAAAAAACAGAGATCACTATACGGTTATAGTGATCTCTTGTAGTCGGATGGCGTGTAGCCGGTATGTTTTTTAAAAACTTGGCTGAAATATTGCGGGTTATCACCGAAGCCGAAACGCTCCGCCAGCTCGAATACTCTAACGTCCTCCGTCCGCACAATTTCCTCCATCGCCTTCTCCACACGCAGCTTCATGACGTAGGCTGAAAAACGCTCGCCCGTTTCTTTTTTGAATAGTTTTCCTAAATAATCAGCATTCATATATAAAATTTCATTGGCTACCCAGTTGAGTGACAATGCCGGATCAGCTATGTTCGATGCGATAACCTCAATCATCTTTTTAATAACCGTCGATTGCTTGCTGGAAAATGAATCAAAATTCGCCTCGCAGATGTCTTTAGCCGCCTGGCTCACGAAAGCTTCAATAGCCTTCAGCGTCTCCAGCTCATCAAGTCGTGCCAGCATTTGCAAATAATCGTTTAAGCGTTCCGGTGTACTTTGCCGAGCAATTGAAACGAAGAGCGGAATGACATATGATTTCGTCAGCACCGTATCCATGCGCTGATCGGCGAGCAATTGAAAAAAACGGCCCAGTTCCTCGCTCGCTGCTTCCCAGTTTCCCGCTTTAAGCTCCATGCCGAGCTGCTCCTCGTCATAGTCAAAGCTCGAAAGCCGCGCCGCTGCTGCGGTTGAAAGATCCTGTGGCGTAATAATCGCCCCCTCCCCTACATGAAAGCGGAAGTTCAGGCATTCAAGCGTCTCACGGTACATTTTGCGTGCATCGGTAATTTCTCCGGCGCCGCTGACGGCAATCGTCGTTTCAAGCTTATAAAAATCAGTGAAGGTGCACTTCATGCCCGATAGCCGGGAGAACAGCTGCTCCTGCTGCTCCGTTTCCTGAATAAGCAGCAGGACGTGACGACCAATCGTTGTACTAAGCAGAACAATCTCCTCGCCAAGCTTTTCCTCGGCAATGTTCGTCAGCGCAAAAATATGCTCGTATTCAAACATTCCTTCCACCTGCATCAATATGAGTCTGATTGGCAAAGTCTCATGCGAAATATGAAACATCCTGCGGTACGTATCCCAATCGCGCTTGCCATATGTTTTATTCGTAACCAGCTCTTTAAGAAATTGCGCTTTCGCATGAGGAAGCACTCTGGTCAGCTCGCTTTGAATCGTTTGAACGAATTGATGCTGCGTGAGCTGCGACTGGAGTTCTTCGATAACTTCAGTAAGCGCCTCCGTAATCTTCGTCTCATTACAAGGCTTAAGCAGATAATGCTTGACCCCATAAGTCATCGCAGTACGTGCATAGTCAAATTCACTAAACCCAGAAAGCAAAATGAATGCAATTTGGGGATACAGCTCTTTCACCCGTTCTACGAGCTGAAGACCATCCATGCCTGGCATCTTAATATCTGAAATAATAATATCAGGCTGTTGTTCTTCCATGAAAGTCAACGCTTCCAGGCCATTTCTGGCTGTGCCGATTAACTCTGCCCCAGAGCTTGTCCACGGTACAATTTGTGAAATCCCTTCCAAAATAATACGTTCATCGTCTACTAACAGCACTTTGAACAAGCTAATCCTTCCTTTCGTAAGGCAGCTTCAGGCTGACCGCCGCCCCTTCATTCGGCTGGCTGCTCACATGAAGGCCATATTCCTCGCCATACAACAGCTTAATACGCTCATCAATATTTCGCAGTCCAAGCCCGGTTCCTTTCGCCCTCGCTTCGCCGCTTAACAGCTTATCTGCATACGCTTGCTCCATGCCAGGCCCGTTATCCCGTACAACGATATACAGGTACTCTTCCTCTGTATAAGCCTGAATGCTAATGGTACAGCTGTCAATCATTTCTTCCAATCCATAATGAATGGCATTTTCAATCAGCGGCTGCAGCGCCAGCTTTGGCAAGCCACAAGTGAGCAGTTCAGCCGGAACATCAAGCTTGAAATCAAGGCGCTCCTCGAAACGAAACGTTTGAATCGTAATGTAATGATTGACGATTTCCAGCTCCGTCCGCAGTGGAATAATCGACTCTTTCAAGTTGATCGACGTGCGAAGCAAGGAGCCGAGCGCCTCCACCATTTGTGAAATTTGCAGCTGATTGCTCATTTTAGCGCTCCAGTTAATCGAATCCAGTGTATTGTACAAGAAATGTGGATTAATGTTCGCCTGCAGCGCCTTGAACTGCGTATCCTTGATCGCGAGCTGCTTGACATAGTTTTCATGAATGAGCTCATTGATTCGCTCGACCATAATACGGAAGTTTCGCTGCATTTGGCCTACCTCATCCATCGCAAGCGCCCGCTCCGCCGGGTCCTCTACATAATCGAAATACCCCAATTGAATGCGCTTCATATTGGCATTAAGCCGTTCAATCGGCTTGGTGATGCCATTAGCAACCCGCAGCGCAAATATGCCCGATATAATAAACAGCAAGCCAAAAGCCGCAATAACGAAATTTTTGACCCAAACCACATTGCGAAAAATATCATCAAACGAGATGATTGTATAATAATACCAATTCATTCGATTGGACGCGACGTAGGTGACAAAAAAGGAATTGCCTTCCCGCTCCATAATGCGGTATCCACTGGACCCTGCTGTCAAACTTAAGAGCTCTTCAATGGAAAAAATAGCATTGTCCGGATATATTAATTCCGCACCTCTGGCAATCATCATATTGGCTCCACTGCTGTCAAGTCCGGCTGACAAGTCATGAAACAACTTAACCGCATCTACGCGCACAACAATGGTGCCTAAATAATCCATATCCAAATTTTTATAGCTGCGAATTTCACGGGCTGCCGACAACGCACTGTCACTTTCGCCAGGCGCCACCCACGTATTGCCCCCTTCATTTCGCTTCGTCTCCAGCTTAAGCCGCTCCAGTCTTGCACTGGATAAATTTATCGTTCGAACGCCGGTTGCATATGCCTTGTCATGCACATCATATAGCTGAACGGAATGAATGTATTTATCCAAACCACCTAAATTAACGACGCGGTCCTGAATATTGACTTGAAGCACGTAATTATCGTATTCTGTTCCACCGCTCTTAATGGTCCGCAAATATTCCTGTACTTTGGTGTCTGTTGCAATCGTATAGGACAACTGCTCGATTTTTCGAAGCTCATTCTCAATGCTTACAGCTGAGAGACTTAACGCTTTGGCAGATTGCTCATAGATTTTCTGATCGTAGATGTCGAAGGCATATTGCTGAAGAACGCCGCCAAGAACCGCAACGGTTAGGAGGACGGCGGAGAGGAGAAGGAACAGCTTATGTTTAATACGCAAATTCGCATAAAGCGCTCTCATATTACGCAAAGGAACTGCCCCCTTATCGACAATAAGCGCCCCGGTTGGAGCGCTCATCACCTATTGCTTCTATTTCTAGGCCTTGCGATACTTTAAATACAATGTAATTTCGTCGCGATTGTGGAATAACTGCTTTGCCCTCTCTATCGTAAAAGCGGAGCTGAGCCGCTCTGACACATCTCGAATCGTTTGCAGCGGTTTGCGGTGCATGAGCTTAATTGTAATAATCGCTGTAGCTTCACGCGCCAATGACTGCTGCAGGTCAAGCACGAGCCTGCTCATTTGCATGGGGCTCCAGCTCATATCGCAGACGAGCAAATCATAGGCTTCTGCGGGCAGCTTCACATCCGACGCATTACGCTTATGATAAGTCAAAGCGTAATGTCCATTCAACGAAGGATGCAGCTCGCCAGGATCGACGGCCGTTACTCGAAGGCCACGCTCCAGCAGCAGCGATGTCCAGCCTCCCGGTGCTGCACCTATATCCAGCGCTTGCTGGAATGTTTCATAATTCAGACCGAACTCCCGCTCCGCTTCAAGCAGCTTGAACTTTGCACGGGAAATTTGTCCTTCCTCCCGTTGAAAACGCACAGCGCCACCCGGCCAATCAGACAACATCTCGCCTGGTGTGCCACAGCCTACATAAAGCTGCCCGGCTGCTGCGTATATTGCAATAATCATATCTGGCTTTTGCCTCGCTGATTCGGCACCGATTTCTTCGAGTACCGCATCCAGCACCGCTTTCGTATCCGCCGCAGAATATGGGTAGACGGTTATCTTCGCCTTGCGCAAATGAATCGATACCTGCTTGTCCACAAAAGAAAGCTGCGCATTCCGCACAACCCTGGACAGCTCTTCCAAATCATCCGCATTGCCGCTCGTCTCAATGACACGGTCAACCGGCTGCAAATGCCGCAAAAAAATCGGCAGCTGCCGCAGAACCGCTTCCAAGGTTTCTTCCCTTGAAAGCGGACTTTCAAATAAAAACACTTCACCAGCCGCAAGCTGTGTCACTTTCAGCTGGCCTAATAAACGCCTCAGCTCTTCGACCGCATAGGCAGCATATCCTTGATTAGCCGTACCAATCCACCGGCTCATAACGCCACCTCCCTAACATCACACAAACCTTTACAATGAAGCAATTTCCTCCAGCAGCGAGAACGGCATCGGCCCATTATGCACTTTCGTTTCCTTCGGTGCATGGGCGTACAGCATCTGGTACATTTGTACCCGCCCTGCTGCGCTGGAGGTGTGCAGGAAAACCTGCTTCGGATAACGTCCCGTGCTCACCATATGGCGAACAACCTCCGCACCCGTATCCTGGTTCCAGCCCAAATCATAATCAAGAGATAAAATATCAATGTCTTCCGTGTCAATGATTTGTTTGCATTGCTGAGCTGTCAAAGCCAGTACAAATCCTTTTGGGCAATGCCTGTAATCGTCTAAAAAAAGATGAATCATGAACGATTCCCCCGTTCGCGATTTTAGCTTTCTTCTTGCTCCGGCTGGCAGGAAGGACATACAAATGCCTTGCGCGCAGCAGTGCCAACTACTTCAATTGGGGTGCCGCAAGTGCCGCATGCCTCCCCCGCACGCTCATAGACACGGCGCTGTGTGTAATAGCCGCCTGTCAGCTTGTCGTCCATAGTAAGTGGCTGCTCCACGCTGCCTCCCTTACCCGCCGCTTCTTTCAGTACTGCGTGCATCGCCTCATATAGACGCTTCCATGCCTCTTCCTGAATAAGCGGAATTTTGATATCTGGCCGCACAGCGGCAGCGTATGCAATCTCATCGGCATAAAAGGAACCGATTCCACTTATCACCTGCTGATCAGCCATTGCGGCCTTCAATGCTCCGCGTTTTTTACGGAACAACTGGGTAAACTTTTCAAGCGTCAGCCTTTTATCCAAAGGATCTGGCCCCAATTCTGCCAGCACCTGCCCAGTCTCCTTTACTGATAAAAGATGCACGAAGCCCTGCCGCATTCCTACAACATAAAGGCTTCCCGTTTCCAATTGAATGACAATTTGCGCCTCGCTCTGCGGGCGTTCATCGCCTTGCCCATAAAACAGCGACGCTCCAGCATCGAGCTGCGCAAACAAACGTTTGCCGTTATCAAGATGCAGCAGCAGATGCTTGCCACGACGCTCGACAAACCAGATCGTTCTATTCGTAAGCGCCTCGTCAAACTGCTCAGCAGAAACATTTAGAAGCTTCTCTTGCAGCACTTGCACTCCTGTAATCCGGTCTCCTGCGAGCCGTTCTGTTAATATTACGCGATAATTTTCAATTTCCGGCAATTCCGGCATTGCTGTTCGCTTCCTTCCTGTCTATACGCTATCCCTATGTCAGCAGTTTGCAGTTTCCGTAATATAAGAGATCAGCTCATCTAAATTTCTACATATTTTATCCGGTTCGCAGCCCGCGCGTTCCGAATAGTGCTTATAATTTTTCTCTGTTGTAAGTCCTGTCAACACGAGCAGCGTCCCACAGCCCGAAGCGCGGCCAGCCGCAATATCCGTAGCTAGATTGTCACCGATTACCCAAGTGTCCGCAGCCGGAAGACCCAATTGCTTTAAGGAATAATCCATCAAAATAGATGAAGGCTTGCCAATGACAATCGGCTCCTTGCCCGCTGCTGCTTGCAGCATCGCTCCAATTGAACCAGCCCCCGGCATTAAACCGCCCTCTGAAGGAAGCAGCAAATCCGGGTTCGTTAAAATAAACGGAGCTCCGCCATGAATATAGCGAACCGCAAGTGAAAGCCTCGAATAGCTAAGCTCTCGGTCAATACCTTGAATAACAAAATCCGGCTGTTCTTCCGTTAGCCGCAAGCCCGCTTCTACAATTGCCGCGCGCAGACCTGCCTCCCCAATAACAAAAACAGAAGCCCCCGGCTTTACCGAAGCCACATATTCAGCAGCAGCCTGCGCCGATGTGCACACATCCTGCGCTTCCGCCGGAATATCCATTCTGTTCAACCGCTCCGCTACTTCTTCCGGCGTGGCCGAGGAATTGTTCGTAACGAAGCGGTAAGGAAGATTCAGCTCTTTAAGCTTGCGCAGCAAGGCATCTGCACCAACAATTCTTCTCGTTCCATGATAAAGCGTGCCATCGAGATCGATGAGCAAGCCTCGCATTTCAGGCAAATTATGTCCCATGATTCCCCAGCTTCCTTCCTATCTTGCCCTGCAAGCGCAATGACCGCTTGCGAAGCTCTGCAAGCTCCGCCCGCTGCTTGGCAGTCTGACGCCCCCGAAGCGGATGGCTAAGCGCCATCTGCAGCGCTTCGTCCGCATATAATAAAGCCGATTCATAATCTTTCAGCTTATGTTCGTAATACATAGCGAGCTCGATAAAGGCACTGTCGTCGCTTGCCCCAAATTTGAGCGGCAACATTACAGCCTTCTGCCACAATAACACAGCTCGCCGCCAATTTCCAGCCTTCTTGTCACGTGCAGCGAGCAGCAGCAAAGCATTAAGCGTCATGCCCGGAAGCTGCTCCGCCACCGCGAATAGGCGTTCTGCCTTCTCCGCCTGTCCCATCTTCTCGAGCCACAGCCCTGTTCGCACAATTTCCTCCGGCTCTTCCGGCATCGGAAGCGGGCCGCAGCCCGCTTCGCCATTAAGCAAATGCCCAAAACGGATCGCCAAGCTTGCAAGAGAAAGCATGTCGATTTCATTATGGCGGAATACGCCTGCCAGCGGCTCCGGATTTTGATCGGCTAAATATTGAAAATACAGCTGCGGGGCAAGCGAGCCCGGCACATCATCCACACGTTCGATGCCAAGCCGCTCTTCCTCCACATGGCTGAGCCTGCAGGAAGCAAGCGTATTGCGCCAAACGCTTCGTGCAGGATGAAGAAAATCCAGATGCAGCGGCGCCCAAACTTTGCTGCCAAAGCCATTCAAGATAAATCGGTTTAGCATAACGGGCCAATCGAACGTTCTTCCATTGTACGTTACCAGGTACGCATAGGCCGTCAGCTTTTCCTTCAAATAGGCCAGCATCGCCCGTTCCTCTGCCGGATGGCGAATTAGCGCCTGCTCTACTATGAACTGCTGTTCCTGCCAGTAGGCGATGCCGACCATAAACGGCACATTGCCTGTCCCGACTCCGAGGCCGGTCGTCTCCAAATCCAGAATGAGCAAGTGCTCTGCACCAATCTGCTCCCCGTGAAAAGCAGATAACCCCTTGCTCGCCTCCTTAAGCTCCGACAGCCGGTGAATGCCATGCTGATGAGCGGCAGCATATTTCACTTCACGCAGCAAGAAGGTGCCGACTTCATTGGTTTGCAGCTTGACGCCCATAGCAAGCCAGCTCTCGGGAAGCTGCTCGGCGCCTGCTTCTGTTTCTGTTTCTGTTTCTGTTTCCAAAATAGTGCCATCCATATTGGCAGTATGGGAATCGTCAAGTTCATGCACTTTGCTATTGGCTAGTATATTGGTTTCTTTATTTCCTTCTATCGAGGTTTCTAGGGAGCCTTCTAGAGAGGCTTCTAAATCAGGCTCTCGATAGGGCTGTTCCCCTGCACCTTCTGGTGCTCCGCCTGTGCTGCTTGCTGCTCCAGCTGCGCTGCTGCGCAGGCGATTCATTCGCTCTCGCAAACTGCTCATGTATTTCCCTCCGCTTCTTCCAGAAGCTTTAGTGCCTGCTCCTTGCCCAGCAGTCCAACCTCTTCAATCGGTCCGACACAAGCAGGGCAGCCACTCAAGCAAGTACAGCCGCGAATGAGTGACTTTGCCTGCCGGATCAGTTCATCATGCACCTCAAACAATCTTTCACTCAGTCCGATGCCGCCTGGATACCTGTCATAAAAATAAATCGTCGGCTTCTGAGTATGCACAGCCTTCACCTGCGGCACGACGCGAATATCATAGGGATCGCACATTAGATAAAGCGGTGCAATATGAACCAATACATTCGCAATGCCCAGCAGTGCATATTGCATTTCATTTTTGCTTTTGCGCGCTGCAGCCTCTTCACTGAACGAGAACCAGTAGCCGCTCGTATGCAGCTCTTCCTCCGGCAAATGAATCGGACCTGAGCCAATATTTTCATGGCTTCGCAGCCGGATTTTTTTGAAAATCGTCGCCTTCGCATTCAGCGCCAGCTCGCCATACTGCCGCGTCAGCTCGCCCGATTCGCGCTCTTTGTCTACGTATAGCACCTTCAGCTCTACTGCGAGATTCGCATCGGTGTAATAATCGACATCGACTTTGCGCACATAAGCTTTCTTCTCTGCATAATCCAGCTTCTCGACCTGATACTGCACGCCCTCGTGAATATAAATCGCTTCTTCGTGAATAAGCGTTGGTGCGCTGAAGCGATCGACTTCGCCCAGTACTCGGCTGCCCTCGGTCATGTCAATGATGACAAAGTTTTCCTGAGCCGCGGAGCGCAGCGAAATGTTATGGGCGGGAAACGATTGCTCCATCCAATACCAGCGGCTGCCCGCACGGTGCAGCACCTTTTCCTCCGTTAAAAACTCCATCATGTCCGCAAGCGATTCCTCCCCAAATTTCTCGCCTTCTTCAAAAGGAAGCTCATATGCCGCACATTTCACATGATCAATGAGCACAAGTAAATTATCGGGATGAATAAGCGCACGCTCCGGCGGCCGATTGAAAAAAAAGTCAGGATTTTGAATCATATATTGATCCAAAGGATTGCTGCTTGCCACTAAAAAAGTAACCGCGCTGCCCTGGCGGCGTCCCGCACGTCCCGATTGCTGCCAGGTGCTTGCTACTGTGCCTGGATAACCGTTCAGCACGCAAGCTTGCAGCTGCCCAATATCAATACCAAGCTCCAGCGCATTCGTGCTTACGACGCCGCGAATTTCACCGCTGCGCAGACCGCGTTCAATTTCCCGACGCAGCTTGGGCAAATATCCACCGCGATAGCCGCGGATGGTTTTCGCATCAAGCTTGTCTTTAATGATGTCCTGCAAATAGGTCAGCAGCAGCTCCACACGCACCCGGCTTCGGGCGAATACAATCGTCTGCACGCCTTGGCGGAGCAGCAAGCCTGCCAGCTTCCTCGTCTCCAGCACACTGCTGCGGCGAATGCCGAGCTGCCTGTTCACAACAGGCGGATTGTAAAATATAAAATGCTTCTCCCCCGTCGGCGCACCATTGTTATCAACGAGCCGCACAGGCTCGCCTATTAGCTTTGCTGCATGCTCGGCGGGATTATCGATGGTCGCTGATGCACAAATAAATTGCGGAGTCGACCCATAAAACCGACAAATTCTTTTGAGCCTGCGGATCACATTGGCAACGTGGCTTCCAAACACGCCTCTGTATGCGTGAAGCTCATCGATCACAATATATTTAATATTTTCAAACAGCTTAACCCATTTCGTATGATGCGGCAAAATCGCCGAGTGCAGCATGTCCGGATTGGTCACGACGATATGTCCAGCGTTGCGAATTACTTGTCTCGCTGTTGGAGGGGTATCCCCGTCGTATGTATTTGTCTTGAGATCAACGTCCATCAGATCGGCAAGCGTCTGAAGCTCGGCCACCTGATCCTGCGCCAGCGCCTTCGTCGGAAATAAATAAAGCGCTCGACCTTCGTCATCTTCCAATAATGACTGGAGCACCGGCAGGTTATAGCATAAGGTTTTGCCAGAGGCAGTCGGGGTAACCGCTACAATGCTATGGCCTTCTCGTACGAACCGATAAGCCGTCTCCTGATGTGTGTATAGTTCATCAATTCCCTTTGTGCGCAGCGCTTCCGCAAGCTTCGGATGCAGATCCGCAGGCAATGCCGCAGTACTAGCCTCGCGCGGCGGAATGGTCCGCCAATGGGTGATATTATCCATTATGTCCTGATCGTGCTTCAGCAGCTCCAGCCACTCCTCGAGTCCCGAGGTCTTTCCCGTCCAGCGGTTCATGACTGTTTCTCTCCTTGTATCCTGACTTATAAAGGCCACTCGTTTCTTACATTTTACAAGAATACATGTTCGGCCTGCAATTTTATTTTTTGGGTATCCGTTTCTTGACAGCTTGGAGCATGGCGATTACAATGTGATTATATTAGATTGTTAGATAATTATCTAAATATCGAAAGGAGATAGCTCCTCATTGTCGATTAACCAGGCGTTTAAAGCATTATCCGATCCGACGAGACGCACGATACTTGATTTATTGAAAGAGCGGGACTTGACAGCGGGGGAAATTGCTGACCATTTTCAAATGACCAAGCCGAGCATTTCCCATCACTTAAACTTGCTTAAGCAAGCTGAGCTGGTGTCGGATGAGCGTAAAGGCCAGCATATTTACTACTCGCTAAATACGACCGTCTTTCAGGATTTGCTCAAATGGATTGCTTCTTTTCAATAAAACCTTAACTTATTAACCACCTGACTTGGAAAGGAACGATGAATGATGAAAAAGAACCTTTGGAATTGGCTCATTGTTGCACTATCTTTTATTGCCGGGATGATCTCCTACTCTTCTCTGCCTGGCACCTTGCCCGTACATTGGAATGTATATGGCGAACCAGATCGGTATGCTGGCAAAATGTTTGCTCTATTTCTCATCCCGGCCATTATGGTGCTGCTTATGCTGTTATTTAAATATTTGCCGAAAATCGACCCCAAGCTGGCTGCAAGCTCCAGCACCATCAAAAGCACCGATTCCATCAATCAAATACTGATGCTTGGCCTAGCCGCTATTCAAGGCTTCAACATCGCGTATGGCTATGGCGTCCAGCTTGATATTCAAATGGTCGTTATCCCGTTTATCGGCATTTTGTACATTACGATAGGGAACTACTTGCCGCGCATGAAGCCCAATCGCATTGTCGGCATCAAAACACCGCTAACACTGAACAACGAACAAGTGTGGCGCAAAACCCATCAGCTTTCGGCCAAAATATTTTTCTGGGGCGGCTTTCTCATTATTGTGACGGTGTTCCTGCCAGGCATGCTGCAGTTGATAAGCTTTCTGACGGTGGTTGTGCTCGTATCCATCCTGTCGGTCTTCTCTCTGGTCTTTGTTGCCAAAAAAAATTAGCGCCCTTGGGAGAGCGCTAGCCGTGCGTTTCCTCAAAATATTTCACTAAACGTGGGGTGGCTCCCACGTTTTTTTATTCCAGCCTAGTCGGTGATTCAGCACCTTCATATTTGCATCGAGCGTCACAGCTACCCCAAACGGCATTTGCTGCTTATTCCAAAAACGCACATCGCTCCAGGTCACTTCGTAACCACCATGCTTCTCCTGTACATTCACATGAACCCGCTCGGAAAAAGACAAAAGAGCTTTTACCCCTTCTTCATTCATCGCCGCACGCACGACCGGAGCCAGCTCCGTACTATCCGACTTGCTGACTGTCGTCTCGATTGTAACCAAACCTCCAGCAACCGTTCCCGCCGCATAATGGTCGCCGCAGTCTGCTGTAAACTGCCAGCTATAGCCAAGCAGCGATGGTACAAGCGTTATGCCTGTACTGATGCCAAAGCTTACCCGGAGCAGCCGCTTCACCTTTCGGCTTATTAGCAGCCTCCATCCGATGTAGAAAGCCGTTATGGTGTAAATAATGGCAAACATCGGACCTGGCACGGCTATGCCTGACGCCCAAAGAATACAGCCTGACGCATGCAAGACAAACAAATACGGATCAAATAGGCATAACGTATCTAAATGCAGCCATTTCTGCGAAACAGGCCTAGCGCATTGCACCCCGAAGGAATTGAACAAATCCAGCAAAACATGAAAACAGACCGCTACGAACATCCAGCCTACAACTTGCCAGGCGAGCTCCGGCACGCCATAAAGCCACGCAATTGGCAAGCCCAGCAACGACCAAATGGCGGGCGCAGGCAGCGAATGCGTAATACCGCGATGATGGCGAACATAGGCCGCTTGGCCTTTTAAGCGCATCACCGTATCAAAATCCGGTGCATGGCTGCCGAGCAGCGTCGCTGTCCATACGGCAAGCATCGCGGCTGGCTGCGCAGCCAGTGCAGGGTCGAGCATCGCGAGTCCTCCAAGTGTTGCGCCGAACAATAAATGGCTTGCTGTATCCATCACGAATCAGCCTCCCGATGTGTAAACTATTGTTCACAGCCATCATACGAGGCTAATGTCAACGCATTATTTTCAGCATATGTTGATTTCGTAAGGGTACCTTGAGTCTAGTGTATTAGGCTGAACAAAAGCCCTTGATGACTAGCAGTCGCTGCGCCGCGCTATTTTAGCATGAAACAGATCATAGGCCGCTTCCGATTGCGGAAAAATACGCTGTGCCTCTTCCTTCAGCATCGGCATATCCTCAAGCATAAAACGCGAGCTGAAATGCGTCATAATAAGCTGCTGCACCCCTGCATCCTTCGCAGCCTGCGCCGCTTCAACCGTCGTCGAATGGCCATATTCATGCGCTTTCTCTTCCTGTCCTGCCGCGAACGTCGCTTCGTGAACGAGCAAATCCGCATTTTCGGCAAGCCGGGCAATGTTGGCACATGGGCTGGTATCGCCAGCAATCGCAATAATTCTGCCTTTCAATGGAGCTCCAGCTACATCAGCAGCACGCACCTTCGTGCCATCTGGCAGCTCCACATCCTCGCCCTGCTTGAGCTTGCCATATAGCGGCCCTGACGGAACACCAAGCGCTTTCAAACGCTCTGTATTAAGCTTGCCTGGACAATCGCGCTCCAGCAGGCGGTAGCCATAACAGGGCAGGCGATGATCTAATGACCACGCTTCCACAACGAATCGCTCATCCTCATGAATAACGCCATCCCCTTGGATCTCGGTTATGATCAGCTCGTAATCAATATGGGTTCCGCTCAGCCGCAGCGCGGTTCGCACCATCTCTTCAATGCCCACGGGACCAAACAAATGGAGCGGACCTTTGCCCCCGGAATAAGACCTTGTGCTAAGCAGTCCCGGAATGCCAAAGGTGTGATCACCATGCAGATGCGTAATGAATAGAGCATTCAGCTTGCCCATTTTCAGCGGGGATCGCATCATTTGATGCTGAGTTCCTTCGCCTGCATCAAACATCCATAGCCCGCCATCTGGCTCTGGCAGCCGCAGCGCGATCGACGTCACATTTCGTTCTTTCGACGGCCTTCCCGCACCTGTTCCAAGAAACCAAATTTCCATGCTCCTACCGCCCCCTGTTCAAAAATAGGATAAAGCCTCCGCCAATCGTTAAAAACGATTTTACGGAGGCTTTCCCTGCTATTCATGTTGCTATTTATGCTCCCTAACGCTCAACCTTTTCAACGTTAAAATATTGCGCTTCCGGATGGGAAAATACCATCGCAGATACCGATGCTTCTGGCTCCATCATAAAGCCTTCTGTCAACTCAACCCCAATATCCTCCGGCTTCATCAGCTCGAACAATGGGCCTTGATCTTCCAGATCCGGACAGGCCGGATAGCCAAACGATACGCGAATCCCTTGATAACGTGCGCCGTGGCGCTGCTTCATCGTCATCGTATGCGGATCTGGGTAGCCCCAAATATCCCGCATCATATGGTGGACGCGCTCAGCAAGCCCTTCTGCCACCTCAAGCGCAACCGATTGCAGCGCGTGCGAACGCAAGTAGTCGCCTTGATCCTTCCATTGCCCTGCCAAATCACGAATACCTTCGCCAGCCGTTACGACGAGGAATCCAACATAATCCATGATGCCACTATCTACAGGCTTCAGGAAATCAGCCAAACAAAGGAATGGCTCTACCTGCTGGCGCGGGAAGGTGAAGCGTTTGATTTCCTTCGTCTGATCTTTAGCGTCATAAATAATAATATCGTTGCCTGAGGACTGCGCCGGGAAGAAGCGGTACATACCGTTAGCCTTTAAAATCCCGTTCGTCGTTCCTTCATGCAAAATGTTGTCAACCGTTTCTTTGAGATGAACCGCCTTCTCGTTCTTTTCCTTCAGCAGGTTTTCTACATTGCCCTTCAGGCCAAGATGATGACCGAGCAGCATTTGCATATTGATATAAGGAATAATATGCGGCAGCGGAACATCGCGCAAAATATGGCGATCCAAATCAGGTGGAATGTACACAGGAGCGTCTACAGAAATTTTCGAACGCTCGATCCGGGTAAGCTTAGGCAGCTCTTTGCTTTGAACCTCTTCTTCGCCGCCCGATGCTTTGTATTCGGCCATTTCATCTTCCATCCGTTGACGGTGGTTCTTATCCATCAGCTTATTGGCAATATCAAGCCCGTCCATTGCATCCTTGGCGTACAGCACCAAGCCGTCATATTCCGGACCAATCCGCGTCTTCGTAAATTTCCGGGTCAACGCCGCACCACCGACAAGAATCGGCGCGTCAATGCCTGCACTGCGCATATCCTGAGCCGTAATGACCATCTGCTGCGCAGATTTAACGAGCAAGCCCGACAGGCCAATCGCATCCGCCTTTTCATTGCGATAAGCTTCTATAAGCTTCTCAGGCGGTACTTTAATGCCGAGATTTATAATTTTGTAACCGTTGTTGGACAAAATAATCTCAACGAGGTTTTTGCCGATATCATGCACATCGCCTTTTACCGTCGCCAATATAATTTTCCCTTTTACGGACGATTCATCCTTCTCCATAAATTGCTCCAAATGAGCAACCGAAGCTTTCATGACCTCTGCGCTTTGCAGTACCTCTGCCACAATCAGCTCATTATTATTAAACAGTCTGCCGACCTCTTCCATCCCCCGCATGAGCGGTCCATTAATGACCTCCAGCGCCGTATATTTGGCAAGCGCCAAATCCAGATCAGGAAGCAGCCCTTCCTTCGTGCCTTCAACGACATAGGAACCGAGTCTTTCCTCGAGCGTCAGGTTGGAGATTAGCTCCTTCTTGACCACTTTCTTCTCGCGGAAGGCTGCAACGAAAGCAGCTAGCGTCTCATCCGTCGTATTAAAAATCAATTCCTCCGCCAGTCTGCGCTCCTCTTCAGGAATCGAAGCGTATCGCTCCAGCTTCTCGGTGTTCACAATCGCATAATCGAGTCCCGCTTTTGTACAATGGTACAAATAAACCGAGTTAAGCACCTCGCGGCCCGCATCCGGCAAACCGAATGAAATGTTGCTGAGACCAAGAATGGTTTTGGCTAGCGGATATTTTTCTTTGATTAGCTTAATACCCTCAATCGTCTCCACTGCAGAGCCAATATATTGCGGGTCGCCAGAGCCAACCGGGAACATATTCGGGTCAAAAATAATATCCTCTGGATTCATTCCGTATTTATCCACTAGCAAATTATAAGAACGCTCTGCTACTTCGAGCTTCGCTTCCCGGCTAACCGCTTGACCGCGCTCATCAATTAAAATCATAACAACAGCTGCGCCATATTGATGGATAAGGGGAAGAATTTTTTCAAACTTAGCTTCGCCATCCTCCAAGTTAATGGAGTTAATGATTGCTTTGCCTTGCGAATATTTAAGGCCCAGCTCGATAATATGATCGTAGGTTGAATCGAGCATGAGCGGCACTTTAATCTTCTTGACGACTTGTGGTAAAAAATTATGAACGGCGTATGCTTCATCAATATCCGTATCCTGCAAGTTAATATCAATGACATGGGCTCCGCCTTTTACTTGCGCTCTGGCAATTTCCGAAGCTTCGTCAAACTTCTCTTCCTTAATGAGACGCTTGAACTTCCGCGAGCCGGAAATATTCGTGCGCTCCCCAATCATAATCGGGCGGTTTTCAGGCTCAATATAGACGGTATCAATGCCGGATACCGCTGCAGGATGCTCACCATATTTGGTACGCGGCGGATATTTCGCCATCGTCTCGACAAGTGCGCGGATATGTTCCGGCGTCGTACCGCAGCAGCCGCCAGCAATGTTCAGCCAGCCCTGCTCGGCAAAAGCAGACATTTTTTTCGCCAGCGATTCCGGGGACTCATGATAATTCCCGTTCTCATCCGGCAAGCCTGCATTCGGATAACAGCTGACTGCCGAATTGGCAATTTCGCTTAGGGTACGAATATGGTCACGCATAAACTCAGGGCCCGTCGCACAGTTCAGCCCCATGGATATTGGCTTCAAATGCTCCAGCGAAATGTAGAAGGATTCAATGCTTTGACCGGCCAGCGTCGTTCCCATAGGCTCAATCGTTCCCGAAATCATAATCGGAAGCTCGCGTCCCATCGTCTCAAATGCATTGCGAATGCCGATGCTGCCCGCTTTCACATTAAGCGTATCCTGGGATGTTTCCAGAAGCAGCGCATCTACATCCGCCTCCATGAGCGCAACAACTTGCTCGTAATAGCTGTCTACAAGCTCTTCAAAAGTAACCCCGCCTGTTACGGAAAGCGTCTTCGTCGTCGGACCAAGCGCCCCTGCCACATAACGCGGATGCTCAGGTGTCGAATATTTATCCGCCGCTTCACGGGCAATTTTTGCCGCAGCAAGGTTAATTTCGCGCGCCTTTTCAGGTATATCGTATTCAGCCAGTACGACGCTTGTAGCTCCGAACGTATTCGTTTCCAAAATGTCCGTGCCTGCCTCTAAATATTGTTCATGTATAGTACGGATGACATCAGGACGCGTCAGCACGAGTATTTCATTACACCCATCCATATCCTCGCCGCCAAAATCATCCTCGGTAAGATCAGCCTGCTGAATCATCGTTCCCATTGCGCCGTCCAAAATCAATATCCGCTTTTGCATCATTTCTTGTATGGTTGGTTTCGACAATTTCCTGCACCCTTCCTGTGAAAATCACTAAAGTTCAGTTTAACAGAATCGTCGCAATGTGAAAAGCAATTGCAATCGACAATCCACTGATTTTGCATTATAATCAGTATATATTTAATATAACATTTAATTTCAATAGGAAAAGAGGGAATTGTGATGGCTGAGATTAGAATTCGCAATACTGAGGAAAGAATATCGGGCGAGCAGAACGTTCGCGCGTTTTTGGAAAGCCAAGAAGTCCTTTATGAACACTGGGATGCTAGCAAGTTGCCAGGCCATCTGCAAGATAAATTTATATTATCCGATGAAGAGAAAGCGGAAATTCTCGCTACTTACGATGTTGAAATTCGTGAGCTTGCCCAGCGTCGCGGTTACAAAACATGGGATATTGTTGCCCTTTCAGACGCTACACCAGGTCTTGATGATATTCTGAAACGTTTTGAGCAAGTGCATACGCACACAGAAGATGAAGTACGCGCAATTACAGCCGGACGCGGCATCTTTATTATTAAAGGCAGCGAAGAAGTCGGTTATTTCGACGTTGAGCTGGAAGCTGGAGACGTTATTTCGGTTCCAGAAACGATTCCTCACTTCTTTACTTTGATGGACAACCGCCAAATCGTTGCTGTTCGTCTGTTTATTGAAACAGAAGGCTGGATTGCCCACCCATTCGAAGACCCTGCTTTCTCAAAAGCTTGATTATATCATTATTGACTTTCGTCATTATATGCAGAAGCCCCATGAGCCATTTCCAATGGACCAAGGGGCTTCTTTTTATGCTTATGCAGCAGCAATGGCGCGAGTATACGCGATTACCCCAGCAGCGGCAGCAATTCCTCTAAATGCTTGATTTCATATGTAGGCACAATTTCATCCGAGCGAACAGCGCCATGGCGATTAATCCATACCGAATCCATTCCAATCGTATTAGCACCCAGAATATCCGTTGTCAATTTGTCCCCAACCATAACGCCCTGCTCCGGTTCAATGCCCAGGCTGTCCAGCGCATGGCGGAAAATCGAAGCTGCCGGCTTGCCTTCTCCGAAAGCGCCAGAAATAATGATATGATCAAAATAAGGAGCAAGCTGTGGAACGCCTGTAAGCTTCTCCTGCTGCAAATCTGGAGAACCGTTCGTCAGCAGCAGCAGCTTATATTTGCCCTTTAGCGCATCTAGCAGTCGGAACGTTTCATCATAAACGATCGGGCGCGCCCTACGCTCTGCTGGAAACTGCTCGGCCAGTCTGGCACCAAGCTCTTGATCGTCAACGCCAAGTGCTTTAAGTCCTTTCGTCCATGCTTCACGACGATAAGTTGGTGCAAGCT
This sequence comes from Paenibacillus sp. FSL H8-0537, assembly GCF_038051995.1. Classification (NCBI taxonomy): domain Bacteria; kingdom Bacillati; phylum Bacillota; class Bacilli; order Caryophanales; family Paenibacillaceae; genus Paenibacillus; species Paenibacillus sp. FSL H8-0537. The sequence continues at coordinate 3,759,596 of NZ_CP150290.1, forward strand.
GCTCCAGCTTTCTGAACTCTTCCTGCTCTCCCTCACGGAAGTTGGCCCATAGGCCTTCGAAAGGATTAATTCCGATCATTTTCGTAAAAGGGAACGTTTCATACGATTCATATAGGCTGCGAGCCTCCTTGCGGACAGCTTCCTCCAGCTCTACCGCATCTACGCCCGCTGCTTCCGCACCTGCTTGACAGGTCGCATCAAATGCTTCTTGCACACTACGGTCATCCCATAGCAGCGTGTCATCCAAATCAAATAATACCGCTAGCTTTGCCATTGTTCACAGACTCTCCTGGTCGATTTATTTTTGTTCGTATGTTATGCCGTTTTCTTTGGCAAACTGCTCTAATTTCGCGCTGATTTCATCCGTTGGATACCGATGAAATGCTCGTGAAAATGCCCACGTCGACCCTTTTTGCGGTTCAATCGACACATAGCCAGGCTGTACGCGAATCGTCTTGATCGCCTCTGCACCTAGACGCTTGTCTCCAGTCAGCTTGCGAGTTTGAACATAGTTTTTACCGATTGTAATATACGGGCGCCGCAGGAAAAACACAATTGCCAGAAATACATAACAGCCAATCGTCACACCCAGCAAGGTGTCGAATTTAAATTGCGGGTCCATTTGTGCAAGAATAACGTACATGGCAATAAACAGTAGGAGCAAAATCGGTGCAATATAGCTGCGGCCAACAAAACGATCTGACTGGGGTCCAGCAGGCTTAAAGCTCGGACCGCCTTGTTTTTTGCGATTTTTATTAATTTGATTCGTATTTCGGCGCACTTTGCGCTCCCATGTACGTGACAAAATCGTTCCTCCTTATAATGCTGCCTCACAAAATCAAACTTTATCGTTCTAGTTTGACAAGTGATGCAGACTGACACTGTTTATCTATAGCTTCCACTGCACTCTGTTAAAACGGGCGTTTGAATTTTGCAATAAAACGATTCGGATAGTCTTCGGCAAGCGCACTGACCTCGTCCAGACGATTCCATACCTCTTCAGGCATCGACCAGCCGACAGCTCCCATATTATCCTCATATTGCGCAAGCGTACTAGCTCCAAAGATTGGGGACGTAATGCCTTCCCTCTGCAGCAGCCAATTTAATGAAACTTGAGCAGGTGTTTTATCAAGCTCCTTGGCGGCCGCTACTACAGCATCCAAAACAGCAAAATTGTGCTCACTTGCCCGATTTGCCCAAGCGCTTTCGCCTACTTTGCTAGTCAATCTGCCCTCTGTCGGCTCAGTGCGATCATACCTGCCCGTCAGAAAACCGCCACCAAGCGGAGCCCATGGTATAACACCCACGTTTTCTTCCAGACAAAGTGACATCATTTCGCGATCCATTTGACGGCTGACAAGGCTATATTGAGGCTGCAGCGAAACAAAGCGTACATAACGACTAGCATCGCTCCAAGCTAAGGATTTCATAAGCTGCCACGCAAAAAAGTTGGAACAGCCGATATAACGTACCTTGCCTGATGTGACAAGGTCATCGAGCGTCCGCAGCGTCTCTTCAATCGGTGTAGCATGATCCCATACGTGAACCTGATACAAGTCAATGTAGTCGGTTTGCAGTCGCTTAAGGCTCGCTTCAACGCCGTCCATAATATGCTTGCGGGACAAGCCTACTCCATTAATATCAGGCGATGTTGTCATTCTAACTTTCGTCGCAACGACCATCTCCGAACGACGCCCTTTAATGGCTTTCCCAACTATCTCTTCAGAGCGTCCGCTTACATAAACGTTAGCCGTATCTAAAAAATTACCACCTCGTTCAACAAAACGATTGATCATTTCAAGCGAATCCTGTTCATTCGTTGTATTGCCAAACGTCATTGTTCCAAGACAAAGTTCAGAAACAGCCAGTCCACTACGTCCAAGCAATTGGTATTTCATAAATAAAGCCCGCCTCTCCCATTAAAATGATTAATGCTGTGGCTTCTCGTCTTCCGCTTCATTCTCTTCATCTTCTACGAACTTAATCGTATCAAGCTGCTGGCGAAAATTACTTTTAAACTGCTCCATATATTTACTGCGCAGCTCAGCCCGTTCCGTCAGTTCCTCGGGCGTCAAACCGATCGTTTTATTTTTACGGGATAATTCATTAATTCTTGCAATAAGCTCTTCCATTGGTTGCTCACCTCACTTGCTGTACTTTTCCCAAACTCTTTCTACTTTGACATTACCAATACGCTGTTGTCAAGGTGAAACGGCTGTCACCGTCCTTTGGCGGCGCAGCGCGATTCAGTCCGAGAAATATAGAGAAAGGATAAGAAAATCATATAATTTCCTATATTTCAAGAAAATGGGGGTGTAATTAAATACAGAATAGATCGTACAACGATAATGCTATCATTGTTCCGATCTATTCTGTATTTTAGATAGCGTATTGGCACTTCCTGAGCTCCAAAGTTCAGCTATATGATTTCTATCAAGCTGGCACCTTTCTATACCAAAGAGGATTGTTGCTAAACGACACTAGGATGAAGGAATGACCAGCTTCTGCCCAGGCCATATATCCGGTGACGACAGCCGGTTGCGCTCCCGTATTTGAAAGACGGACCAGCGTATATCATCAGAACTGTCCGAATATTTACGTGCAATCTCCCATAATGTATCGCCTTGTGCGACTACTACCATCTGCTCTCCAGCAGACGCTGGTGCAACATGATTTACTGAAGCTTCTGTACGCACCAATAAAAAACCAGAAAACAATACAATAAACAGGGCCAGACACACTGCCAACTTCAAAGCGTAGTTGCTAACTGCAGCCATGTTGATTTGCGATTTCATCTTTGCCACCTTAACAGGTGCTTTCTCAGAAAAAATAGATTGATAGGATTCTGGATAAATGATCATTGCCCTCACTCCCAAACGTTTGTTCTGTTTTGATATTAACACGAACATTTGTTTGCGGTCAACACACAATGCGAACTTTTGTTTTTAGGAACTTATGTTTGTACGAACGGCGGTTCCATGTTATAATTTGAGAAATAAATACTCATATTGCGCTTCGAATGCAGTGCCTGAATCAAAGTTTCAATCAAAAATCTTGTCGCACTCATCATGGAGTGCGTGAACTGGAGTGATCATGTTGTCCAAAGCTTCCAATCGCCAGCAGTCGATTCTGGAATTTATAAAGAACGAAGTTCGCGAGAAGGGTTATCCGCCTTCCGTACGTGAAATTGGAGAAGCAGTTGGACTTGCTTCAAGCTCAACCGTACATGGTCATCTGGACCGTCTGGAGAAGAAAGGACTTATCCGCCGCGATCCGACTAAGCCACGTGCTATCGAGATTTTGGACCAGGAAGATGTCGATGGAATTATACGCCCTGCTGTTACCCATGTACCGATCGTCGGTAAAGTTACTGCAGGTGTGCCGATTACCGCTACCGAGAATATTGAAGAATATTTCCCAATCTCTTCCCATTATGTAGGTGATGATGATGTATTCATTCTGAATGTCATTGGAGAGAGCATGATTGAAGCAGGCATACATAACGGCGACTACGTTATTGTGCGCCAGCAGCAAACCGCTACTAACGGTGATATTGTGGTCGCTATGACTGAGCACGATGAAGCAACGGTCAAAACCTTTTACCGTGAGAAGGATCATATCCGTCTCCAACCTGAGAACGTAACAATGGAACCTATTCGCCTGAAGAATGTTACGATTTTAGGCAAAGTCATTGGCTTGTTCCGGGATTTCCATTAATCGTTTATATTTCATACTCTTCATACATGAAGAAAGCTGTATCCTTGCCCGCATAAGAAACGGGCTGGATGCAGCTTTTTTATTTAGGCAGAGGATTTTTTCTAGCTCTCGTACTTTCTACTCAGACTGCTTCGGTATGACGACATTTAGTAACCGCATTTGATTTGGCTAATGTGACTGCAGCTTCTGTATATCCACTATTGGAAATGACCCTGCTGCCTGTGTCACTGTTACCCTGTAGCTATGGACCTCTGAAGAAGTCCAAGATATTTCTCAAACTGTCGGCCCTCCATCTTATCTATTTCTGCGATACCGGAGCGCTTAAGCCGTTCGTTACGTTTGCAAGAGATGTATATTTTAGGAATTTGGACCTAATTATTAAAAATATATAAAAATATTCAGACTATTCACTTCACTTAACTTTGTTTCATCACAATCAGTAGTGTCGAATCAATAACTAACTACATATAAAAAGGCTGACGAGAGCACTACTGATATCTACATCAGTCATGCTTGCGTCAGCCTTCTCCGAAGTTACATTCGGTTATCGGAACTACTTATGCTATTGTTTAATCATTCATTCATTCGATGCTGTGAATCTGATCGAACCCAGCGAGGAAGAGCTCAACATCCCGCACTCAGCAGTATAGTGAAGTGAAACTAGTTCCCGTTCGCTGAACTGTGAGACGAGATGTAGTGCGGCTTTATCTCCCCGCTGCATGGAAATCGATCATTGCTGCTTTAATATCTCTGTCTCTATAATGATATTCGTTTCCCTCTGTTTTACATTTTTAATATAACACAGGATACCAATACATTTTGTCGTTTTTTGTCGAATTATTTACACGTTCGATACTAGTACCGATTTTTATTGACATAATAATGAAAATGTGTATTAAAAAAGAGCTAACCCATTTCTGGATTTAGCTCTTTTTTAGTAAATGTTCTACTAAAGGCAATTTCCCCTTAGCTACATTTGCTGTGTAACCACCTTCAAAATGCGCAGTTATGGCGTAGAATGTTTTAGTAACCTCTATAATATGTTGTACGTTCACGAGGTTGTTAACATCCAATGCAACAAATCCCAGTGGCAAAAATATTTGTTTACATGCTTCTAGTGTCGTTATAAATGTAAAAAGGCCCTTAGTGGTATGGAATCTCGGGATATGATAGTTTTTTTTGGGCTGAAATATATCTACAAAAAAAACTTCACCTAATTTGAATGTATCAAATTGCTCTCCATCGATTTCCCCATCGTAAATTCGTTGTCCTAAAATCTCAGTCGTTAGATCCATATAATAACCACTCTACTTACGAAGTTCTTTCGGGATTGGTTGAGCCCCAATGAACCCTTTCCGGTTTCCAGTTGCGACGGAACGTTCAGCGTCTTTTTGCAGTTTCTCTGCAATTTTACGCGCTAATTTTTGCATCATATTCAACACCTCCATCCCTTTGATGAATGATTACCAATACCATTTGAGCGAAGAAAGCTAACGCAACAACATCTGATTGAAAAAATATATTTAACAAAATGAGCAACAAAGGTAAATTCCTTTCACTGCCTCTACCCCAGCAAATCAATAACGTTAAACTCAACAATATCAATATTATCATGACCGTGCCACTTAAGACAATATGTGGAATAATAGATAAAAGAAAAGTTGAGACAACCACACACGTTGTAAGAGACTTGAAATGAAAGCCACCAGTAAACTTTCTCAGTATCCAAAAAGCCAATAGACCGATTAATGACGGTATAAAAGATTCTGTTGCAATCCCAAATATCAATGTGAATACGATTATAGTCGCAGAACAAATCCAATTCCCCAAAGAAAATGCCATCACTTCTACAGACACGTCGCCCTTAGGATCTAACCTTTTTATGAATAGCGCCGTTTTTTGTGATAAAAATTCTATCATCTTCTGATTCCCTCCTTCTAGAGAGGAAATACAGGGTGCCAAGTATCAATAATACCAAGGGGTACGCGTACAAGGCTGCATCGTAATGAACGGTCAAATATAAAGATGTCGTGATTATTGCTGCTGCAGCCAATGTTGATACGGCAAGCATTCCATTCGTTCCGGTGAATAGTTTCTCCTTGCGGCTTAAGTCATGCGGTGGAATGACAATGAAAGTAAACCCATAATTAAACAATGATATCAGCCATCCGACCATCAACGAAGCGGTATCTGTGAAAAATTGAATCGCAATAACCCCGTTGCCTCCCGTATTTTGAGCAACAACATCGCTAACACCTAGTGCAGTCACAGCAAAATAGATCGGAAACTGTATGCATACATAGGCAGCATATCCTACTGCTACCATCAAACCAGAATAAACAAGTCTAATTTTCAGAGAATACCGAAAAAACGCTGCAAAGATTAAAAATTGCCCAAATATATCTATGTAGGGAGATAAGCCAATAACAACCCGGACGACATATGACCAACAGGCGACTCCAACACATACGTAAAGGATATTCCATTTATATGCTGCAAGTGGCTGCCTATACGATTTAATCATCAATACAACCATCGCAATTGCATCCAATATGCTAAAAAGCAGATAACTCGCTGTCTCCATTTATGGCGCCACCATCTTTTATTTTATTTTGAATATCGATTTTAATTTTAATTTTAATACATTCATCATTGCATGATCGCAACTATGTTGGCAAGACAGAATTTTAATGTTATACGAATGTACACGGTTATTTCATACATCTCGAAAGACAGCTCCATAGTTGTAATCATATTAGCATAAATATATCTCATACCTGCCGAGCTGCGGTAAAGGGAAAAGGCATTACCATAAGCATCTCCCTACAGGAAATGCCCACTGATAATGCCCCGATGGAATAGAAATAAAGAACCAGTCACCGGAAGATTCCCGGCAACTGGCTGCTTAATCTTTCAAGGTGTTTTGATCCCCGTCTCACAATCAGGGAGTCCCAAGAGTTTCACCTTCTAGAACAATGTCAAATATTGATCTCTTTCCCACTGGTGAACTTGCGTCTTGTACATATCCCACTCAATTTCTTTCAGCTCGTAGAAGTGAGCCAGAGCGTGCTCGCCGAGCGCGCTGCAGATAACATCGCTGCGAAGCAGTTCGTCCAACGCTTCCTTAAGATCAACCGGCAAGCTTGGCACACCGGATTCAATACGCTCTTCCTCAGTCATAATGTAGATGTTGCGGTCTGTTGGAGCTGGAAGAGTCGTTTTGTTCTTGATGCCATCCAGGCCAGCTTTCAGCATAACGGCTAGTGCCAAATATGGATTAGCTGCAGGGTCTGGGTTACGCACTTCAACGCGCGTGCTCAGTCCTCTTGAAGCCGGAATACGGATCATTGGCGAACGGTTGCTTGCAGACCATGCCACATAGCAAGGTGCTTCATAACCTGGTACAAGACGCTTGTACGAGTTGATTGTCGGATTCGTAATAGCAGCCATTGCGCGAGCATGCTCCAAAATACCTGCCATATAATAACGAGCGGTTGCGCTAAGGCCCAGCTTGTCGCTCTCATCATAAAATACGTTGGTGCTGCCTTGGAACAGCGATTGGTGACAGTGCATACCCGATCCGTTCACGCCGAACAGCGGCTTAGGCATAAATGTAGCGTGCAAACCATGCTCTCTCGCAATCGTTTTAACAACGAGCTTGAACGTTTGAATTTGGTCAGCGGCTTTAATCGCATCTGCATATTTAAAATCAATTTCATGCTGTCCTGGAGCAACCTCGTGGTGAGATGCTTCGATTTCAAAGCCCATTTCCTCAAGCGTCAAAACGATTTCACGGCGACAGTTTTCGCCCAAGTCCATAGGAGCAAGGTCAAAATATCCTCCTTGATCATTCAGTTCCATTGTAGGCTCGCCGCGCTCATCGGTTTTAAACAGGAAAAATTCCGGTTCAGGACCGACGTTCATCGCCGTATAACCCATTTCTTCCGCTTCATTCAGCGCACGTTTCAGAATACCACGCGGGTCCCCTGCGAACGGTGTGCCGTCGGGCATATAAATATCACAGATCAGACGAGCTACACGATCCTGTGCAACCCATGGGAATACAACCCATGTATCTAAATCAGGGTAAAGGTACATGTCAGATTCTTCAATACGCACATAACCTTCGATGGAAGAACCGTCAAACATCATTTTATTATCAAGCGCTTTATCCAACTGGCTCATTGGAATTTCAACGTTTTTAATCGTTCCCAGCAAATCTGTAAATTGAAGGCGGATGAATCTTACGTTTTGTTCCTCGGCAATTCTCTTGATATCCTCTTTAGTATAGCTCACTAAAAGTCATCTCCCTTGTTTGCTTGATTATAATGGTACGATTGCATCCTAGCGCTTGTGCAAGAAACGCGATAGCTGACCCTGTATAAGCGAGGCCTGACCAGGCCGTTTCTCCAATAGCTGCTGCTTGAGCATGCGGTGAAGCTGGGCATCAGACAGTTCCTTACGCGTAACCTCCGATTGCTCACTTACAATAGTCGCATCGTCGGATTCTTTGGAAACCGGATTCATAACCTGCTTGATTCCAGCTATGTTGACGCCCTTTTCAATTAAAGCTTTAATTTCCAGCAGCCGTTCTACATCATTAAAAGAAAACAATCGCTGGTTCCCAGCCGTCCTAGCCGGTACTATCAAATCATGCTGCTCGTAATAACGAATTTGGCGGGCTGTTAAATCAGTAAGCTTCATTACAATGCCTATTGGAAATAAGGCCATATTTCTACGTATCTCGTCAGCCATATCACATCAACCTTCCAGTCGCTCATTTACATCTATTTTAACGTCCTACCAAGGAAGTGTCAAGTCGTGTGAGGTTTAATTACAATTAATCCTTCAACAACGAGACGCTTCAATGCCGTCAAAATACCGTATTTCGCATGGGCAAACGTAAGCCCACCCTGCATGTAAGCGATATAAGGCTCGCGAATTGGCGCATCTGCAGATAACTCAAGGCTTCCGCCTTGAATAAACGTTCCTGCCGCCATTATGACAGGATGTTCATATCCTGGCATGTCCCATGGCTCTGGTGTAACATGGGAGTCAACTGCCGCTGCCTGCTGAATGCCCTGTACAAATGCAATCAGGTGCTCCGCGCTGCCAAATTTGACAGCTTGAATTAAATCCGTGCGCGGTGTATCCCAGTGAGGCTGCGTATCAAATCCAAGCTGAGTGAATAATGCCGAAGCTAGTACGCTGCCTTTAACTGCTTGTCCCACTAAGTGCGGGGCTAGAAACAGCCCTTGGTAAATCGAACGAAGCGTCCCCAGCATGGCACCTACCTCGCCACCAATGCCCGGAGCAGTCAAGCGGTAAGCCGCCGCCTCGACTGCCGCAGATGTACCGGCAATATAACCGCCAGTCGAGGCAAGACCGCCTCCAGGATTTTTAATCAATGAACCTGCCATTATATCAACGCCAACCTGGGTCGGCTCCAAAAGCTCGGTAAATTCACCATAGCAATTGTCCACAAACACCAGCACATCAGGCTTGATCTGCTTGACGCGGCTCGTTATTTCACCAATTTGCTGCACAGTAAAAGAAGCACGCCAGCTGTAGCCGCGAGAGCGCTGAATGCCGATTACTTTAGTTTGCGCTGTAATGGCTCCTTCAATTCCTGCCCAGTCAAGTCCGCCGTCTTCCAGCAGAGCCACCTCATTGTATTGGATGCCAAAATCCTGCAAGGAGCCCTTTCCATCGCCCGGCTTGCCAATGACTTTATGCAGCGTATCATATGGTGTGCCCGTCACATACAAAAGTTCGTCTCCAGGTCTTAATACCCCAAATAAGGCGCAGCTAATCGTATGTGTTCCCGACACAAAATGAGGGCGAACGAGCGCCGCCTCTGCACCGAAAATATCGGCATATACCAAATCAAGCACTTCACGCCCACGGTCATTATAGCCATAGCCAGTAGAGCCGCTAAAATGGTAATCGCTTACTCGATGCTTCTGGAAAGCCTGAATGACCTTCCATTGATTTCGTTCTGCAATGCGGTCAACCGCCTTCATTCGATCGCCTGCAAGCTCCTCTGCTTCCTCAGCAAGCTCCTCAAGCCGTTTCCATACCAAATCTTCTTCATTGCCATTCCGTCCATTGTCAACTCCGCTATTTCCGTTCATTGCTGCTGTAGTCTCTCCCTTTTGTCGATCGGCTCCAAAGCATCCTTAGACGATATAAGGATGCAGACGGTGCCCGTTCACTTCATAATCCTGTTTGCTCAACTGAATGGTCAGACGAAGCAGTTCTCCCTCTTCCCCATCCACTTCTTGCTCAATTACTTCTCCCGTACGATAAGCAAGCGCAATTAAATCGCCTCTGGCGGCTGGCAGCGCAAACACAACTGTATCCCCCATAAGCTTTTCCTGAATCGTATCGCAAAGCTGCTTCAAGTCGGCTTCCTTGTATGCGTTAATGATCAGAGAATCTCCACCAGAACGAAGCGTGTAGGCTTCCTCAGGCGAGCAAAGATCGATTTTATTATAGATCGTCAGCGTAGGTTTGCCTGCTGCCCCGAGATCGTTCAGAATGCGATCAACAACGGACATTTGCTCATCACGCATCGGCGAACTGCTGTCTACGACATGCAGCACTAAGTCCGCCTCGTTCACTTCCTCAAGCGTCGCGCGGAAAGCGGCAACGAGATCATGCGGGAGATTTTGAATAAAGCCAACCGTATCGGTCAAAATCACTTCTCGGCCGTTAGGCAGCTCAAGTGTGCGTGAAGTTGGGTCTAGCGTGGCGAACAGCTGATTCTCCACGTATACGTCGGCATCCGTCAGCTGACGGAGCAGCGTCGACTTACCCGCATTCGTATAGCCGACCAGCGCTACTTGAATGATGCCGGATTTCTTTCTGCGCTCGCGGTACAAATGCCGATGGCGAACAACTTCATCCAATTGAGCTTTAAGATCAGTGATGCGCCCCCGAATATGGCGCCGATCTGTCTCCAGCTTGGACTCGCCGGGACCGCGCGTACCGATGCCGCCGCCAAGACGCGACAGGTTTTTGCCGTGTCCCGACAAGCGCGGCAGCAAGTAACTGAGCTGAGCCAGCTCAACTTGTATGTTCCCCTCGCGCGTTCCTGCACGCTGGGCGAAAATATCCAAAATAAGCTGCGTGCGGTCTACAATTTTCACATCCAGCATCTCTTCGAGATTACGTACCTGCGCCCCAGAAAGCTCTTGATCAAAAATAGCGGTTGTCGCACCCATTTCGTCGGCAACCAGACGTAGCTCCTCTGCCTTGCCTTTGCCGATAAACCATTTTGTATCGGGCTTTTCACGGTTTTGCGTTAAGGTTGTGAGCACTTCAACGCCTGCCGTTTCGGCAAGCTTAACCAGTTCCTCAAGCGAATGCTCCGGATCGCTGGAGCCGCGTTTAATTTGTTGTGTGACCAAAGTGACCAATATAGCGCGATCCTGAATATCAGTCTGTGTATCGTGCGTCTTTTCTCGCATATGTTTACCCTCTCAATCGTTCTTTGTTTCTCCCATCAAGCTTTCGGCTCCCATTTGAAGTCCTCTGGCCTGATGGTCATCAGATCCTGCTTTGGCGGTACACCGCTTGCATAATGATTTAGCAGCCGCACCGCCTGATGGCGAATCGCCTTTTCCAATATGTTTCTAACGTATCTTGCATTGCTGAAGGAAAAAATGTCATTTTGCTTCTCCGTCATTAAATGCTGCCTTAACTTAAATATGGACTGCTGAGCCAAATGATAATCACGATCCTTGGACATCAGCTCAGAAATTTGGATTAATTGGTCCACCGAATAGTCAGGAAAATCAATCTGAATCGGGAACCGCGAAGGCAATCCAGGATTCGTCAGTAAAAAATGATCAATCTCGGCCGGATAGCCGGCTAGAATCAACACAAAATCATTGCGCCGATCCTCCATGCACTTCACAAGCGTATCAATCGCTTCCTTGCCGAAATCTTTTTCTCCACCTCTGGCAAGGCTGTAAGCCTCATCGACAAACAGTACGCCGCCCATGGCCTTGCGAACCAAATCACGCGTTTTCTGCGCCGTGTGGCCAATGTATTCGCCTACAAGGTCTGCACGCTCCACCTCAATCAGATGGCCCTTCGACAGCACACCCATTTTCTGAAACAGCTTGGCGACGATGCGGGCAATCGTCGTTTTTCCAGTGCCGGGATTGCCTTTGAAAATCATATGGTACACATGCGAGCCGCCAAAAAGGCCTGCTTCCGTCCTCATGCGGCTTATATAGAGAAGTGCATAAATTTCATAAATCAGCGTTTTCACATTTTCCATCCCGACCATTGGCTCAAGCTCTTTCTGAATTTCAGCAAAATGGTCGCTCGCAGGCAAAGGCTTCACCGCTGACAGAGACTCGCTTTCAATCAGGGGCGCAGAAGCTGCAACTGCATACGTCTCATGGCTTCTGAGAATAACGTTAATTTGCCTTGAAGGCCTGGGTCCGCTATTAGTGCCCGATTTGACATGTCCGCTCATCTGACGCATCACCTATCCTTCGCACTTGTCATTAGGAATGAGCGCAAATACATAGCGCTGCATTCAAGCAGAAGCCGCTCCCTAGCAGCAGCCTCGCTGCTTGGGCATTGTTCCGCTTTACAAGTGTATTCAGGCATAAACGGTCCTATTAACAGATTTTATAACTATAGCTGTCATATGGTCAGCCTAGCCAGAGCATCAGGGCATCAAACTTCCATTTCGTGTATGCCAAAACCTCACGCCCCTCAGCATTCCACGGCTTCAACACCTGTGAAGGCGTACCAGCAGCCTCAACCGATGTGTAGTTCAAAAATTTCGCAATTTCAAATGCTCTAGGCGCATGAAATTGATGGGTAATAATTAAAGCGCTCGCAAAACCTTCGCGCTCCATAATGGTTTTGCTAAACAGCAGATTCTCATATGTGCTTGTCGATTGATCCTCCAGCAGCACCTTGTCCTCTGGAATGCCTTTATCAACCAAATACGTCTTCATTCCCGCCGCCTCTGTGACAACTGCGCCTCCTGCATCAAGACCGCCGCTCATAATGAGCTTGTCCACCTTGCCCTGCTCATACAGCTTATAAGCAAAGTTTAGACGCTCTTTAAGTGCTGGACTTGGCACATTGTCCCAAAGTGCGGCACCGAGCACAATACCGACCTCTGCTTTCTTGCTCTCTTTAGCAGCATCATAGCTGTTAATGACCCATAACACATAACCACACCAGAAAACCCCAGCAACCGTACACCATGCCAGCATACGAAACAGGAGCAGCCCCGGACGCTTATTCGTCCGCCGCTTGCGCCGGCTGCTCCCTGTCCTTAGCATTTGCTTCATGACTCGCTTAACTCCCCTGTCTTCTCCGCCAAGCTTTTGCGATGCTTCAAGCTTAGCGTAAAATAACGGAAACGCCCATTGCGGATATTGGAAAGCAGTCTGCCGGCTGTCTTGCGTGCCATAGCAGCCTCCTTACCAGTAACATCGCCCTGACGCAGCGCATCCTCAAGCTCATCCTCATCGAGCAGAAACACTTCTCCGCTTGGCAGCACAACTACATCAAGGAACAGATCATCGAACCAGGGAACCTGTTGATCCGTCAGTCCCTGAGTCTTGCAAATGTCAATGTACCACTGTACAACACGGCCCTTGTCATCAAACATCGTCGTCACGACAAAATGCTCGCCACGAGGAAAATGCTGCATCCACAAATAGCCACGATCGGCCAGACACAGCCGACGTCCGTTGTACTCTTTCCAAAGCGGCTCACGCAATTCGTGAATGCGGTAAAAGGTTACCAAGCCTCGGAACTCATCATTGTCCAGCGTGATGCAAGAGTAGCTCTTGCGCAAAATGCGACGCCAGTTCGCACGGTCAGAAAATTTTCGTTTCATACGGAACGTACCTTTCCGTTGAGATAAGCCCTGAAGCAACGGCTTTCGAGGTAAAGGATAGCTTTGTAAAAAGCTTACCATAACCAGCCGCGCATCTCCACCCGACTTGAAAAATAAACCAAGCTCCACTTTCCCAAACTGCAAAATCGCCGCCCCGGTGACGGGACGGCGATAGCAGTGCTATTTTTCCTCGATGACTATGTTTTGAATAATGATATCTTCAAGCGGCTCATTATTGTCAACTGGTGTCTTGGCTATATCAGCCACCGTATCCATGCCGCTTATGACTTTGCCGAAAATCGAATAGTTCGGGTTCTGATTCAGATTCTCGGAGCCGGAGCCTGTGCAAATGAAAAATTGGCTGCCGCCTGTATTCGGCTTTCCAGCATTGGCCATTGCAACAATACCGGGCTCATATTTAATTTCCGTGTCCAGCTCGTCGGGAATCGAATAGCCAGGTGTCCCAACGCCGTTGCCTTGCGGATCACCGCCCTGAATCATAAATGATTCAATAATGCGATGAAACGTCAAACCGTCATAGAAGCCATGGCGCGCCAGAAAAACAAAGTTATTTACCGTTATAGGCGCTTCATTAGCGTACAGCTTCACAGTAAAATTCCCTTTATTCGTTGTAAATACGGCGGTATACGATTTATTGAGATCCAGCTCCATCTCCGGCATGCGCTCCCAGCGCATCACCTTTTCGGCATTGCCGGATTCCGCCGCAGCTCCTTGACTGGTCAAGCTCCCTTTCGCTCCACAGCCGGCAAGCAATGTCATTATGAGGAGTGCCATTAGAAAAGCACTGCATACCGTCCACTGTTTCCTGCTCATTCTTGTAACCAGCTCCTTACGTATTGCCGCTTGCTACCCGGCTTCGTTAGTCGTTCCATCCCCTTGGGCGGGATCCGGCGTCGCGTTCGCCGGATTGTCCTCGCCACCTGCGTTGCCGCCATTTTGCCAGCCTTCCTCTACTGGAGGGCTAGCAGGGTTATCCGTTGGCTCGGGACTAACTGTCCCTGGGTCAATGGATTCAACCGGAGGCGTCTCCGTGCCCGGCGTCGGGGTTGGCGTCATGCCGCTGTCAGGACTGAAGGATGGCAGTTCAATTTCACCTTCATCTGGATCAATGGAATCCATCGGGACGTCCGGAACATCAATAACCGTTTCGGGAATTTGTACGGTAATCGTCTCGGACTGCTTGCTAGTCAGGTTATTTTCCGCATCGATCGCTACGACATAATAGTCATACGTCATGCCTGGTGCTACTGACATATCATCAACCGTTGTACCAGCAGCATCAACAAACAAGCTGTAATCTGCTTGGTCCATCGCTTTGCGATAAACCTTATACGAAATGCTGCTGCTTGCTGCACCTTGCCATGACAAAGCAACTTTCATTTGCTCCGGCACAAACACCGCATTAAAATTCGTGACTGCACCTACCTCTTTAACCGGCTCTTTCACGCCCTGCGGCTTCTTAAAGCTGGACTTCGGCATGTCTGCCATCGCCTGCTTCATCACCTTGGAGAACATGGCTGCCGACTGGGCACTGCTCTTCTTGAGCACATGCTGCTCATCCGTTCGATCGTACCCCATCCATACAGCGGCAGTCCACTCTGGCGTGTAGCCTACAAACCAAGCATCACGGTTTGCGCTGGAGTTAAAGCCAGGAATACCGTGCTGAGTCGTACCCGTCTTGCCGGCAACTGGGCGATCTATTGCCGCACCTGTTCCCGTACCGCCAGATTGGACAACCGTCTGCAGCATCTCGGTCATATACCAAGCGGTATCAGTATTCATGACCTGGTCTGCTGACGGAGCTTTATACGTATAAACAGCCGTATTGCTGCTCGTCGTAATTTCTCTAATGGTATGTGAATCAACGGTTTGGCCGCTGTTGGCAAAAGTACTGTAAGCAGTCGCCATCTGCAGCGGTGTAACACCTTCCGTCAATCCGCCAAGCGCAATCGCAAGATTGCGATCCTGGTCGCTCAGTTTAAAACCAAGCTTTGTCGCAAATTTCACGCCATTGCTAACGCCAATTTCATTCAGCGTCCATACGGCAGGCAAGTTGCGGGAATGCTTAACCGCCTCCTGCATCGTAATCGGCGTTGCGCCTCTTGAATCTTTAGGGCAATAGTTGCCAAAGCAGGTTTTATCATTTTTCAAAACTGTCCACGGAAAATATTGACCGGTTTCTAGTGCCGGACCGTAAGAAGTAATCGGCTTGAATGCTGAGCCTGGCTGCCGCGGCAATTCCACGCGGTTCAAGCCTTTGCGTTCGTAATCACGTCCGCCTGCGATAGCCTGGATAGCCCCGTCCCGATGGTCAATAATGACCATTGCACCCTGAACCTTCTTATCGTCAACGCTTTCCTCGAAATTGGAATCGTCGGCAAATTCTTTTTCGACGACCATTTGCGCTTTTGGATTGAGCGTCGTATAGATCCGGTAACCGCCGATGCGCAGGTCCGTTTCGGTCATATCCGGCATCACTCTCAATGCTTCTTCTACTGCATAGTCAACAAACGCTTTGTAAGGCTCATCCTTGCTTTGTTCTACTGAAGGAGGAGTCACATAATCGACGGCCTTCGCCTCATCCATTTCGTCCTTCGTAATGTAGCCCTGATCATACATTAGCTGAAGTACAACTCCGCGGCGCACCTTGGAGCCTTCCGCATCATTTACAGGATTATAACGGCTTGGCGCCTTCGGCATTCCGGCAAGCGTAGCCATTTGCCAAAGCTTCAAGTCCTTCAGCTCGCTGTTGAAATAATATTTAGCAGCTCCCTTGACACCGTAAACTCCTTTACCAAAGTAAATCCGATTTAAATAAAGCGTCAATATTTCTTCCTTCGTCTTGTTGTTTTCCAAAGCTACGGCAATGGAAGCTTCCGTCGCTTTCCGGAACAACGTTTTATCCGAGGATAAAAACATATTTTTAGCTAGCTGCTGAGTAATCGTACTTCCGCCCTCAACCGCGCTGCGAGCGATAACGTCCTTGACGAGTGCCCGTCCAATCGCAAAAAAGTCGATGCCGGCATGCTCGTAAAAACGCTGATCCTCCGTCGCCACAACTGCATTCATCATTTCCTTCGGAATTTCATCGTATTCGGCAATTTCACGATTTTCTTCTGCTGTAGACAATCGCGAAATTTCATCTCCATTCGCATCATAAACAATGGATGCTTCGCCCATGACCATCATATCGGCTCTTTCCTTAAGCATCCGCTCTCCATTCAAAATAATAAGCGAATACCCGATGATACCGCACACAATAGCAATAACTACAGTGAAAAACAACAGGAAAAACCACGTTTTCCCCGACATTCTTCTTTTCTTCTTAGGCTTCGTTTTCTTCTCAGGTTGTGTTCTTTGCCTGCGATCAGCCATAGTGACTCCCCTCCTGCGCTTCTTCCTAGAAGCTGTCTGTCTTCTTATTTATACCCCCGGAATGAAAAGGACAACCCCTGTTAAAGCGGGCTGCCCTTTCCTTCCGCTATCTAGTTAAACGCAGATCGCTATTAGAAAGTTTCACTAATGGCGTGCGCCTTACGAGTCAGAGCTGCTGTTGTCCTGCATGAGAGATACATTTCGCTGCGGAGTAAACGTCGAAATGGCATGCTTGTACACCATTTGTTGACGGCCTTCGCTATCAATAATAATGGTGAAGTTGTCAAACGCTTTAATAACGCCCCGGATTTGGAACCCGTTCATCAGGAAAACTGTAACAGGAATGTTATCTTTACGCAATTGGTTCAAGAACGTATCTTGAATGTTGATGGATTTGTTCATTGGACGTTACCTCCGTCTACTAATGATTGATTAGAAGTATATTCAAGATGGACTTGAAACTTTCCTGCTATTATACCATGAATCCGATGTAAATTGTTGTGAAAATTTTCCCCCATATCGATCCATTCGATATCTTTCATGTGACGAAACCATGACAATTGGCGCTTGGCAAAGCGTCTCGTGTCCCGTTTAAGCAAAGTTACCGCAGCCTCAAGCGTACATTCTCCCCGTAAAAATGACGCTATTTCCTTATAGCCGAGTCCCTGCATAGCTACTGCATGAGGCGGAACGCCGCGCGAAAGCAGCGCCTTCACTTCCTCGACCAGCCCCTGCTCCAGCATCTGGTCAATCCTCAGCTCAATCCGGCGGTAAAGCTCCGCCCGATCCATCGTCAGCCCGACGATACACAATTCGTACGGGGATTCTTTTTTCTGACCCTCGAGCTGCTCAGATTGCTTGATGCCTGTTAAATGAAACACTTCAAGCGCACGTATAACGCGCCTTTGGTCATTTGGATGCAGGCGCTCCGCGGACTTCGGATCAACGAGCGCGAGTCTCCCATGCAGCGCCTCGGCGCCGTGCGCTAAAGCGAACTGCTCCTGCTCCTGGCGAAAGGCCTCATCAGAGCCGCTCTCTGAAAATTCAAAGCCATAGCACACAGCTTCCACATAGAGGCCCGTGCCGCCAACGATGAAGGGCAGCTTCCCTCTAGCAGCAATCTCTTCAATACTGCTTCCGCAGCCCGCCTGAAAGTCTGCCACCGAATACGGGTCATCCGGATCACGAATATCAATTAAATGATGCGGGATGCCCTCGCGCTCTTCCAGAGGAAGCTTGGCTGTTCCGATGTCCATGCCGCGATAAACCTGCATCGAATCGCCCGAGATGATTTCCGCCTGCCAAGCTTTGGCCAACTCCAGGCTTAAATTGGTTTTGCCTACTGCCGTAGGGCCAATTAATACGAGCAAAGGCTGCTTTTTGCCCAGCGCGGTTACCCGCTTATTCTCTTGTTCTGGCAACCTCTATCACTCCATAAGCAATTTTTGAAGAATGTAAATGCCGCCGCTCAAAGCCGAGTCTTGCAAACTCCTCGCTATGGCGATGCTCCTTAAGCACGACGGTTTTGCGCGCCACTCGCAGCGCTTCGGCCACTGCCTCGGCAGACAAGGCGCTGTCATTGACCAATTGGCGCAGCGGTTGAATCGAGCTCGACTCATGAATCGGCTGCCGGAACATCGGGTCAAAATATACAACGTCGACGCTTTGATCTGGCAGCTGCCGCAAATAGTCCAGATGGTTCATGCTGAGCATGCGAATTCTGCGCATCGCCGCATCCACATCAGCAAGCCCCGATTCATAGACGGCAAGCCCTTCACGCACCAAGGCGCATAGCACCTGCTCGCTTTCAATAGCGGTAACTTGTCCGGATGTGCCCGCCGCATAAGCGAACACGAGAGAATCAGAGGCAAGTCCAGCTGTACAATCTACAACTGTATCGCCTTCCTCGCAGCGGGAGAGCATGATGAGCGGATCTGTTTCTCCCCTTCGAAGCCGCTTGACTCTTACAAAAGCCATGCTGGGGTGAAAAAATAACGGCGTATCCGTCTGTCCTTCATAATACCTGACTTCGCGATCCGTCACAACAAACAGGCGAATCTCGGCCATCTCGGCGCCGATTTGCCGCAGCGTCATTCTGCCCCTCGCCTGATAAGGAACGGAGAGTTCACCTGCAATTCTTCTCGCCTTGGCTACCGTCGCCTCAGACGGACGATCGGCGGTCGTTACGATCATGACATCACCCGCTTAAACATTTTTTCAAGCTGATAGGTGGACATATGCACGACTATCGGGCGTCCATGCGGACAGGTATACGGTTGATGGCACGCTCCAAGCCTTAAGAGCAGCGCTTCGCCCTCTTCCCGTGTAAGCCTGTCATTGGCTTTAATCGATGCTTTGCAAGAACACATAATAGCAGCCTTCTCGCGCAGCTTGGCAATATTTATCGATTTGCGCTCGGAGAGCAGCAGATCCGCCATTTCTTCAATAATGTCCTTCTCCTCGCCATCCGGCAGCCACTGCGGATAGGCTCGAACAAGAAACGTTTGGGAGCCAAATGGCTCAAGCTCGACGCCCGCTTCATTAAATAACGGCAGCATGCCGCGCAACTGCTCTGCCTCACCCGGCGTAAACTCCAGCGTAAGCGGCACTAGCAGCTGCTGGCTTGCAGCCTCGGGCATGCCAAACTTGGCATAATAATATTCATAATTGATTCGCTCATGCGCCGCATGCTGGTCAATTAAATACAGTCCTTCCTCCGACTGTGCCACTATATACGTGCCATGCAGCTGGCCAATCCAATGCAGCTCGGGAAAACCCGCTTCATTCGCTGCTGAAGGCTGCTCTGGAGCAGCTGGCGCTTGGCTGCCTTGTCCAAGATTCATGTCGGGCAAGGAGGCCGGATTAACAATGGCAGCAGCTTCACTGCTTAAATCGGCAGTTGCTGCCCCTATGCCTTCCAATCCGTTGCCGGGCTCGTTTCCGTCTGCCACAGTCTGCGAGCTAGCCATGCTAGCCGCGTCTTGACGAATCCAGGAAGGCTCGGCTGGAAGCGGAGCGTCTTGGCTTTGCGACGGCGAACGATTCGCCGCAACACGTCCATGGGGCTGCTTTGCCTCAGAGGCAATGTTCTCCCATGCTGCGCCTGCTTCGCGCGCCATACCATTTCCAGTCTGGGCAGGCTTGTACAAACGTTCCGCCGCATCCTTCGGCACAAATTCTCTAGGAGCACCTTGTCCAAATGGGGAATAAGGTGCTTGCGCAATCGTCTTGTCCCCTTTGCTGCCTCCCGCTGGTGAAGACGGTGCTTTGGGCTCCGGACGATGAAAGGACATGGCTCCCTGAACGAATACCGGACCGGACCTTTTCTGGTTATGTATAGAATCCGGGCCTGGAATGTGACGCTCCTTGCCAAGTGCAGTCTGTATAGCCGACTCAACGAGCGTCCGCAGCTCTGCTTCCTTGCTGAAGCGAACCTCCATTTTGGAGGGATGTACGTTTACATCAAGCAGGCTCGGATGCATGCCAATTTCAATAATCGCAAGCGGAAAACGATTAATCGGCAGCAGCGTATGATATGCCTGAAGCATCGCCTGATTAACCGCATGGCTGCGAATATACCGCCCATTCACAATGACGGTTATGCCATTGCGATTCGACCGTGTCAGCTCAGGCTTGGAAATATAGCCTAACAGCTCATAATCCGGGCTTTCGCCTTGTATTGCCATCATTGCCTTGGCCGTATTCGAGCCGTAAATAGCAGCGATTACTTGCAGACGGTCGCCTGTACCAAGCGTTCGCAGCAGCGTATTGCCATTGTGCTTAAGTGTAAAAGCGATGCCGGGATGCGCAAGCGCAATACGGTAAATATAATCTGAAATATGTCCAAGCTCGGTTTGCACCGCCTTCATATATTTCAACCGGGCAGGCGTATTGTAAAACAAGTCGCGCACCGTCATATCCGTACCTTGCGGAGTAGCAGCCGGAATGCTGGCCGTTATCGTTCCGCCTTCGATGGACAGCTTATGGCCTAAGCCGGTCTGTCCGGTAGAAGACAAGCATTCCAGCCGAGAAACGGCCGCGATACTTGGCAGCGCCTCGCCGCGAAAGCCTAGGCTTGCGATGCGGAACAAGTCGCTGCTCGTGGCAATTTTGCTTGTGGCATGGCGCTGGAATGCCGTTTCAATTTCTTCGGCAGGAATGCCGGAGCCATTGTCAATAACACGAATAAGGTTTAAGCCGCCCTCTTCCACTGTGATGTCGATTGTGGAGCTGCCGGCATCGACAGCATTTTCGACCAGCTCCTTAATAACCGAAGCAGGCCTTTCTACCACTTCGCCTGCGGCAATCTGATTCGCGAGCTGCTCGTCCAGCACGAGAATTTTACCCATTTGTATGCTCCTCCTTCCCACGCGGACTTGCCGCTTCTAGTCGTTCATTTTGCGTTTCATATCACCCAGCCACTGCATCGCCTGCATCGGCGTCATATTATATAGGTCGAGCTTGCGCAGCTGATCAGCAAGCTGCTCGGATTTGGCATTTCCTTTACGGCGGCCCGAATCAGCCTGCGCGGCAGCTGGCTCATCCCAAATGGACAGCTGGATGGCCGCAGCAGTTTCACGTACGCCAGCATTCGATGCTTGGGTGGCCGAATGATCTGTTTCAGAGGAATTGCTGTTATAGGCATGTTCAGTAGCATTGGATAAAGCAGCACCAGACTGTATAGCTTCATACAATTGTTCCTTCTCTGATTCAACATAAGGAGCTTGCTGATCAGCCGTTTGACTCTCTGTTCCAGCAACAGCACCTGTGCTCACCTTGCTGCTCACATTCGTTTCAACCACTGCTTCCGAAACTTCCAATAGCTCATAGGAGCGGGAAATAATGGACTCTGGCAAGCCTGCCAGCTTCGCGCAATAAATGCCGTAGCTCGTTCCAGCTGCGCCAGGTATCAGCTTACGCAAAAAGGTAACATGATCGCCGCTTTCCTGTACCGCCATACAAGCATTGGTCAGCAGCGGCAAGGAATCCTCCAAATGCGACAGCTCATGAAAATGGGTCGATACGAGCGCTTTACAGCGAATTTGATGATGCACATATTCAATAACCGCTTGGGCAATGGCCATGCCTTCGCCCGTAGATGTGCCGCGTCCCAGCTCGTCAATAATGACAAGGCTGCTTTCCGTCGCCTTCTCGGTCATAATTTGAATATCCTTCATCTCGACCATGAACGTACTTTGTCCGCCAATCAGGTCGTCCGCCGCGCCAATCCGCGTGAAAATCCGGTCAGTCAGTGGAATTTGTGCCGATTTTGCCGGAACAAAGCAGCCGATTTGCGCCATAATGCCAATCAATGCGACTTGGCGCATGTAGGTGCTTTTGCCTGCCATATTCGGCCCCGTAATAAGCAGCATCGTGTTACTTTCTTTATGAAGCTGCGTCGCATTTGCGATGAACGCTGCACCATTTTCCATAACGGCCTCAACAACAGGATGCCTGCCTTCTTCGATAACCATATCGAACGAATCGGTAATCGATGGGCGGGTAAATCTGCGCTCTGCGCTGACCGTCGCAAATGCCTGATACACGTCAAGCTCTGCTATGACCTCGGCAAGGAGCTGCAGACGGTGAAGCTGCCCTGCTAAATGCTCGCGCAGCTCTAGAAACCGCTCATATTCGAGATCGACCATTTTCTCCTCAGCCTCAAGAATAAGACGCTCCTTCTCCTTCAGCTCAGGCGTTACGAATCGCTCAGCATTGGAAAGCGTCTGTTTTCTTTCATAGCGGCCTTCCGGCAGCATCGCGAGATTGGCTTTGGAAACTTCGAGATAATAACCGAATATTTTATTGTAGCCGATTTTGAGCGAGCGAATGCCGGTTGCTTCGCGTTCCGCACGCTCCAGCTCAGCGAGCCATTTTTTACCATTAGTGCTAGCTTCCTTAAGCTGATCCAAATAATCATCGTAGCCAGCACGAATAAGTCCGCCTTCGCGAATCGAGACTGGCGGCTCGTCAACGACGACCGTCGCAATCATATCTGCCAAATCGGTGCAATCATCCAGTCCGTCAACCAGCTGCTCCAGCCGCTGCGATCCCGAGTCTCTGCATAGCTGGACTAGCTGAGGAACGCGCTGAATGGACGTTTTGAGGGCATTCATGTCGCGTCCGTTGGCACTGCCAAACGCCACTCTGCCGACCAAACGCTCCAGATCATAAATATCGTGCAGCTCAGAGCGAATATCATCGCGCAAAATCAAATTCCGATACAACGTATCAACGGCCTCCAGCCTTGCTTCGATCGCGGTGCGCGAAAGCAGAGGCTTGTCGATCCAGCGGCGCATCAGCCTTGCGCCCATTGAGGTTTGGCTGCGGTCGAGCAGCCAGAGCAGCGAGCCTTTCTTCGAGCGGTCGCGCACGGTCTCAGTCAGCTCCAGGTTTCGGCGGGTATAATGATCTAGAATCATATATTGACCCGGCTCATAGCTGCGGATTGCGCGAACATGACCGAGTGAACGTTTTTGCGTATCATCCAAATAGCCAATCAGCAGGTTCACGGCGCGCAAGCATGCTTCATTCAGCTGTACAAGCTCCTGCTTGCCGAACTGGTCGAGCAGCTTTTGCTCCGGCACGAGCTCGCGCTTCGTCAGCAATATCGGGCGATTCAAAGCATTTGAAGCTTGAAGCTTGCCTAGCAATTCCTCATCACCAACAATTTCAGCGGGCTGATAGACGTTAATTTCATCAATCAGCGCTTCCATCTGGAGCGGGAACGAAGTAACGTACAGCTCTCCCGTGGATAAGTCGCAGGAGGAGATCGATACTTTCCCATTTAATAGGGCAACGGCTGAAATAAAATTATTCGTTTTATCGGAGAGTGCCTTCGACTCCATGACCGTTCCCGGTGTAATGACCTGAACAATTTCACGTCGTACGACGCCCTTGGCAGCAGCTGGGTCCTCGACCTGCTCGCAAATGGCAACCTTGTACCCTTTTTCAACGAGTCTTGCGATATAGTTTTGCGCAGAATGATAGGGTACGCCGCACATTGGAATTTTTTCAGTGCCGCCCCCTTCTCTTCCGGTTAGTGTAATTTCAAGCTCTCGCGAGGCCGCAATCGCATCTTCAAAAAACATTTCATAGAAATCGCCCAGACGAAAAAAAAGAAACGCATCCTTCGCTTCTTCTTTAATCGCTAGGTATTGCATAATCATCGGGGTATAGCTTGCCACTGTTGCCCCTCCTTTATTTTTGTAAGCGAACGCGGGCGTTCGCAATCTAGGTTTATCGTATCATCAGAGCCGTAAATTCCGCCAAATCTCCGAAATTCTAATCAAGCAACTTTCTACTATTATATCAAGCGTTGGCTTGCCGCGCCAACTTGTCTATTTTTCCGGGTGTGCATAAAGGGAGAACAGCCGGGGGAGTCTGCATAATAAAGGGAGAAGTAACGGGAGAAATAAAGCGGGAAGTAAAGCGGAGAAAAGAGGGAAATGGCCTGTTTGATTGGTATACAAGCCATTTTGAAAGCCCAGGGAAGCCCTATTGTTGAACACGTGTGGAAAATAGGGCGATCTGAAAAAAAAACGAATATCCCTCGTAGGCTTGGAGGATTTACTTGTTAAAAAAGAGCTCCCCGCTTTGCCGCTGCGATAACTGCTAGCGCGTAGGTTGGTTATAATGTCAGCTTCGTTGGCTTCCATTATAGAACTGAGATGAAGCATGCAATAGACATTAAATATTAATGACTAAAGACTAAAGATTAAGGATTAAGGATTAAGGATT
Organism: Paenibacillus sp. FSL H8-0537; assembly: GCF_038051995.1. NCBI lineage: Bacteria > Bacillati > Bacillota > Bacilli > Caryophanales > Paenibacillaceae > Paenibacillus > Paenibacillus sp. FSL H8-0537. Next base: position 3,784,329 of record NZ_CP150290.1, read on the forward strand.
AAGGACTAAAGACTAAAGACTAAAGACTAAAGACTAAAGACTAAAGACTAAAGACTAAAGACTAAAGACTAAAGACTAAAGACTAAAGACTAAAAACTAAAAACTAAAAACTAAAAACTAAAAACTAAAGACTAAAGATTAGAGATTAGAGAATAAGGACTACGGACTAAACATTAGGTCGTCTTTTTGTTAGACGACCTGTTAGAAGCAGGAGCTGGCATGGGGATGCGCCATTTGTGGCGGATGTCAGCCCGCTCATCCCAGATTATGCCGCGCCGCGCTGCATCGAGCAAAGGCTCGATGTCGGCTGCAAGCGCCGCATAGCTTGGCGTCGCCGCGAGAGCTGCGGCTAGCGGGTCTAGGCACCCGGCCAGCGCCGTGCGGTCGCCGGAGTAGAAGGCTTCGACATACCGCTCGTCAAGAGCCGGTATGTCTGTGAGGGCTCTAGTCTCGCGCGCGCATAGCAGCGCGAGCGCGAGCGCGGCTTTTGCCGCTGCTGGCGAGATGAGCCAGCTCGGCAGCGTGCGGTATTCGAAGCCGCCATGCGGCTGCTGGCGGTATTCGCCAAGGGCGCCGTAACGGGGGCGTCTGCCCCGGCCGGCCGGGTCTTCGACGAGAGCGAGCGGAAACGCCGCGTAGCTGTCGAGCAGCCGCAGCAATCGGCTGGATAGCGGCGTGCCGCTGAGATGAATGTGCCCGCCGAGCGGCAGCCCCGGCACGGGCATTGCTCCGGCGACCCAGCAGAGGCTGGGGTCGCTTATACGTTCGGCGGCACGCAGCAGCAGCCGCCGGAGATTCGCGGCCAGCGCGGCCGGGCTTTCGGCCGGCTCGGGCCGCAGCTCGGCGACGGGATAGACGATCCGTCGCCCAATAAGCATGGCATCGCTGCCCGCAGCCCCTTGGGCCCCATCGCCAAAGAAACGCGAAGCCGGCACAATTCGCCCATCCGGCCGCATCAGCGCAAACTCCGGGTCGGCGCCCAGCATCAGCTTGGGCGCCGTTCCCGGCAAAGGCGCTGCGGCCGCCTCATACCAGGCGGCCATTCGCGCCAAGCCCACTGCGCGCAGCTTCGCATCGCGCACAGCCCCCGCTGCGCGGACGGCGGCTCGCCCGCCTGCGCCCAGCACAACCTCGGCCTCGCCCATATCGAGGCCGAGTGCATACAAAGCGGCGACTGCGGCGCGGATGACCCGCCGCAGAGCCGCATCCCGCGGCCATGGCGCTGCCGCATGGCCGCCTGGCTCCGCCCTCAGCAGCGGCTGCCCCGCTGCGGGCCTGCCCCACCGATCGAGGCGCTGCAGCTCGATCGGCTCCAAATGCGCAATAGCGACCCTATATAATCGGTCGCTATCTCCCAGCTCCTGCCACCGAAGCAGGCCTGCCCGGCGCAGCCTTTGCTGCTGCTCGGCGGCAGACATCGCCGCAAAGCCGAGCTCGCCCTCATTCAGCAGCCAGATGCCGCTTGGCAAAGCAGGCAGCCCCTCCTTTTTCTCAAAAGCGCAGCTGCTCACGATAACCGCGTCGCCAGGCTTAACCTCATCAAGCAAGCTTGCTGTCGGAGGTGATCCAGCGGCAGCAGCCTCTTTACCTGCCTGCTCCAACCGCCCGGTACTGCTGTTCCACAACCACACTGCCGCCATCTCATTGCTCCTTTCTGCCATAACCTACTCACCCTTAACTTATGAGCACCATTTCCTGACCAAACCTCCCCCTTCTCCATTTCAGCCCCAGGGCATACGCCCGAATATGTTCAATATCAACAAAAAGAGGGCTTTCGCCCTCAAGTTTGCGGACATTGCCGCATATCATACCGTACAGAAGCCGAGGCACAGTGGCGTTAAGCTGACGTGTTGAGGATTTAAGCTTCCTTGCCGGGAAGATTCAATCCACGCTAGCCATACGGCCGTCAGGCTGCCAGATTAAAGCTCGTCGTCGAGCAAATCCGGATCAAGATCTTCGTAGTCTTCATCGTCGAGACCGTACTCGTATTCCTTGGCATCGAGGCCGTCCAAACCTCCAGGGATACAAGCAACCGTCACTTTCGTCTCGGCAACCAGCTCTACCGAAAATTCGCGTTCAACCCGAATGACAACGCCGGAGCCGCTCGATGAAACATTCGCTTCAATGCAATTCGGCTCCTGAAGCGCGTCGGCTGAAACTTCCACGGTTGTAGCGCGATGCTTCGGATCGACAAACGAAAGCGGAACATTTTCTACATAATGAACGGATTCCTTCGCAACCTCGGTTTGCGAGTTTTTGCTGTACGAGTACCAGATGTTAATGTCGTAAGTACCGATGACCTCAATTCCATCGCCCGAACGAACCGCTTCATATTGATGGTTGATAATCCATGCGCCCAAAATACTGGTCGGATGTTGAGGCGGCGTAACGGTATGGGTTACAGTGGAAAACTTACGACCTTTGCCGCAGACAGCTTTGGTGATAATTTCTCTGTACTGAAGCTGTTTATCTGCATTAGCCATTGATTTAACCTCCTCCATGCAATCATTCACTTAAAGTGTATGCAGGACGTGGGCGAATGTTGATAAAACGAATGCAGACAAAGAGAGATTGTTTTAAAAAACACCCACAAAACCCGCTGCAAAACGTAAATCCACGTTTCCCCAAGACCTTCGCTCCCCATTTCCCCGCCTTTAGTTGGCCGCTATATACGAGCAGCTTGCGGGAGGCTCGCCGCAAAATCCTTTTTTTCACCCTTGCAGCTCCCGCTCCTATTACGAAAGCGCCAGCTAAAATCGAACTATACTCATAGTTATGAAGCCACCCCGGCCATTATGCCAAAGCCTGTTTTTGTACCTCTTTTCAACCACGCACTAGCTAATTTGCTTACACAAAAATCACTGCGTACAATGTACTATTGCTCACGCCAGCCCGCCATCAGCTTGCGCTCCAGCGCAGAAACGGCTTTGTACATAACCGTGGCAACCGCCGCAATGACTAGCAGACTGGAAAGAACAAGCGTAAAGTTGAACACTTGGAAGCCATAAATAATAAGGTAGCCCAGCCCCAGCTTCGCAACGAGAAACTCGCCTACAATAACGCCGATCCATGCCAAACCCACATTCACTTTCAGTGTCGAAATAATAACCGGGAACGAGGCTGGCAAAATTACGCTGCGAAAAAGCTGTGACCGCCCCGCTCCGAACAGCCGGACAACTTTAATATAGCCTGCGTCCACCTCGCGAAACTGGTTATAAATGTTTAAAGTCGTAATAATAACCGTTACTGACAAAGTGACCGCTACAATGGAGAGAAAGCCAGGGCCAAGACAAACGATAAATATTGGCCCCAGCGCGACCTTCGGCATGCTGTTCAGCACGACCAAATAAGGGTCCGCAACCCGCGATACAAAAGGGAACCACCATAGCAGCGCAGCAAGCAGCGTGCCCAGTAGTGTGCCTAGCGCAAAGCCGACAATCGTTTCCGATACGGTAACTCCGATATGCGGCCAGATTGAGCCGTCCGACATCGTCCCCCACAATTGATGGAACATCTTCGTTGGATAGCTGAACAGCAGCGGATCAATCCACCGATTTCGTCCCGCGGCCTCCCATAGTCCAATAAATAGTACTAAAATAATTAACTGTGTAACCCCTACTAGCACAGTCGTCCTTTTTGCCCGCTTCATATAAGCTCGATGCAGCCAGTCTAGCCATTCTGCTCTGACCTCTTTCACATCAGAAGGAGATTGCTTCTGTCCCTGCCCTACTCGCTCTGGCTCTCTATCTGCATGTTCCCCGTCATCCTTCATTGCTTTCGCTCCCTTCCCAGAGGGTCTTCTCGGCAGCATCCAGCTCTGCCCATAATTGATCGAACAGCGGCTGAAACTCCGGCAGCTGTCGAGCTTTCATCGGCGATGCCTGCCGAATGGAATCCGGAATAGTCAGCTCGCAGCGGATTCTCCCTGGATTTGCTGCCAGTACAATGACGCGGTCACTCATCGCCACAGCTTCAGATAAATCATGCGTGACAAGCAGCGCTGTTTTTCCAAGCTTTCGCAGCGTTTCCTGTACCAAATCCTCCAGTTGAAGCTTGATGTGCAAATCCAGCGCCGAAAAAGGCTCATCCAGCAGCAATACTTCAGGCTCAGTTGCCAGCGTCCGCGCCAAGGCAACACGCTGCCTCATACCGCCCGACAGCTCATGCGGATAACGGGTTTCCGCTCCGGGCAAGCCGAGTTCTGCCAGCAAATCGGCTACGGTTTCAACCGCAGCATGCATCTTTTTCCCCGTTAGTTCCAGCCCTAGCGTCGCATTATCCAAAATCGTCCGCCATGGAAACAAATAATCCTGCTGGAGCATATAACCAACAAGGGTAGACGGCTTTACTACCTGCCGATTGTTCAGGAGCACTTCGCCGCGTGTCGGCAAAAATAAGCCAGCCAGCATGCTGAGCACCGTCGTTTTTCCGCAACCACTCGGGCCGACCAGACTGACGAACTCGCCGCGCTGAACGGTCAAGTTCATATCCTCCACAGCAAGCGAGGCGCCCTTCTCATTCACATATACATGAGTCACTTGCCGCAGCGTAAGCGCGGGGTCACTATTCGCCATCGTTTTTCCTCCTCGCAACCATCGTTACTTCACGGCTTCAATCGCAGCTTCCGCAAAGGCCGTGTTTACGATGGCATCATGCTCGGTTCGCGCCTTCAGTTCGCCGGCCGAGGTCATGACGTCCAGCAAATTATTCCATTCCTCCTGATCAATGATCGGGTCATCCGCAAAAGAGCCTTGCTGCTTATAACGATCGATTGAGCTTATCAAAATACCGCGATCTACATTTTCAAAATAAGGCATGACAACGTCCGCAATGGTTTCAGCATTATTTTCAGCCACCCATAATTGCGCCCGATGAATCGCATTGGTGAAAGATTGCAGCGCACCCTTGTTTTTGTTTGTAAAGCTTTGCTTCGCCATATAAACGGTATAAGGTAAATGACCGCTCTCCGCCCCGAAGGAAGCGACAACCTTGCCACGGCCCTCTTTCTCAAAAATAGACGCCGTCGGCTCAAAAAGCTGTACAAAATCGCCTGTTCCTGAAGCATAAGCTGCCGAAATATTGGCGAAATCGACATTTTGGATCAGCTCCAAATCCTTCTGCGGGTCAATTCCGAATTTTTTCAGCGTAAATTCTCCAGCCATCTGCGGCATGCCGCCCTTCCGCTGTCCAAGGAAAGTTTTTCCTTTCAACGACTGCCAATCAAAGCTAGGCTCAGGCTCGCGAGCGACGAGAAACGTACCATCGGTCTGCGTCAATTGGCCAAAATTGATGATCGGGTCATCCGCGCCCTGCTGATACACATAAATCGACGTCTCCGAGCCGACAAGCGCCACATCGATTACGCCTGACAGGAGCGCCGTCATCGTCTTGTCCCCGCCAGCCGTTGTCGTTAGTTCAATATTCAGCCCTTCCTCAGCAAAAAAACCCTTCTCCAGCGCTACATATTGTGGCGCATAAAAGAGGGAGCGCGTGACCTCGCCGACTTTTAGCGTTGTTTTCTCACTTTTCCCACCGCAGCCTGCCAGCACAGCGGTTGCAGCCAGCGTGACAACTAGCAGCAACGTTGTCCATCTTCTCCTCATCCTTTTTCTCCTCCCGCTATTTACAGCTTGCGTGTTGTACTCCAGCCTATGCGTGCGCACGCTCGGCGGTGATTGCCGCTAGCCGCTTTTTGGGCATGAAAAAGCCGTTATTCCACCTGATGCGGAATAACGGCTCTACTAGGGCATGTATGCAAACGCTAGCAAGCTAGATCTCGAAAGAAGCCAGCGTTCAAACGTCTTCCCTCTACTGCTGAGAATGGCATAACTCATAAATGTGAGCCTACTCACCAAAAAGCAGCTTCATGCTGCTCTTTTTGGAGCTTTGCTCCCTACACAAAGACACAAAGATAGACTTGGAGGACACAGCAGCCGCTATTTCAACCGAATCACTGGTTTTGGCACAGGCTGCGGACTCAGGAGACGCTAATGCGCTGTCCATCGTCATTTTGAGAGTATTATGAAGGGAATAGCGGATCTTCTGTCCGCTTAAGGCCCGAAATGGAAGTGAAATGCAGAATAACGGAAACTCAGTCCTTCAAAAAAGGAATAAGTTTCCAAAAATACATATTCTCAGCCACAGTGGTCTCTGTGACTGTGCTCTAAATAACAATCGTAGGCTGTGCTTCCTTAAGCCTTGAATGGTCAGAGGGTATTGGCCTCGAATACGTACTTAGCAAGGTGCAGCAGGAAGAGCTTCCGTTTGCATACACATCATTTGAAAACAATAAAATAAATTTGCATTTTATAGAAGTTAATAAACATTTCAATCCACACTCCCGCACGGGGAGCGACACTAATTTAGATTAGTGGCCGTCATTCATTCTCAGTTTCAATCCACGCTCCCGCACGGGGAGCGACGTTGATTTCCTCGTCGGCACCTTTACCGGAGACTGGTTTCAATCCACGCTCCCGCACGGGGAGCGACAGCACACCCAAACACTCCTTACCTAGCAAGGAAAAAAAGGCTCATTTTCGCGAACCTCATTTCCCTCTCTCTTATCCGTCCCATTATTTAACCCAAAATCCGCATTTCCCCTTATTGGGCGCGGAGTGCGAACGTCCCGGGGGTTTCATGGCAGCTTGGGGTTCGCGTGGGGAGTCGGTTCCTGCCACTGTCGCAGCTCCCTTCCCCCACTAACCAAACCTTCCTTGCAAGCTTTCCTTACAATCTTTCCTTACAACTTACAACCATTTCCTTATTACAGCTTATAAATCTCGCTATATTTCTTCTCCAAATATTTCACCAAATATTGCGGGTCCAGCGGCTTTCCGGTTACATTTTGGATCAACTCAGAAGGTGTTCTGAGCTTGCCATATTTATAAATGCGTTCGCTGAGCCATTCTTTAATCGGCAGCAGATCCCCTGTACTTACAAGCTCCCAGAAGTTCGGCAGCTCCCGCTCCAGCGTATCGGCGAATTGCGCCGCATACATGTTGCCCAGAGAATACGACGGGAAATAGCCGAATGCGCCACCTGACCAGTGCACATCCTGCAGAACGCCTTCTGCATTTGTCGGCGGCTCAATACCCAAATATTCCTTATATTTTTCATTCCAAATGGCTGGAAGATCTGCAGCCTTCGCACCTTCATTAAATATCATTTTCTCGATTTCATAGCGGATAATAATATGAAGATTGTACGTCAGCTCATCGGCTTCAATGCGAATAAGAGACGGCTGAACGACATTATTGCCCCGATAAAATTGATCCAGCGTCACATCCAGCTGACCCGGAAACTGCTGCTGCAAAGCGGCAAAATTATGCTGCCAGAACGGTTTGCTGCGGCCAATGACATTTTCCCAGAAACGCGATTGCGATTCATGAATGCCCATTGAAGTGCCCGTGCTCAGCGTCGTTCCATCCAGCTCAGCCATAATATTTTGCTCATACAGCGCATGTCCGCCCTCATGAATGGTGCCGAACAAGGCGCTCGTCACATCGTCTTCCAAATAACGAGTCGTAATTCGCACATCGCCTGTGTTGAGTCCCGTTGCAAACGGATGCGCGCTTTCATCAAGCCTGCCCGCTTCAAAATCATAGCCCATCTGCTTTAAAATCCGCAGGCTGAATGCTTTTTGAGCTTGCTTATCATAGTTTTGGCGCAGGAAGGACGTATCCGGCTGATGCTTGGACGCAGCAATTGCTGCTGCGAGTGGAACCAACTGCTCGCGCAAGCCGCCAAACACTTTATCCAGCTCCTTCACGGTCATGCCTGGCTCATATTGGTCAAGCAGCGTGTCATAACGGGTTTCTTTCGGTCCCCAGAGGTCGATAAACTGCTGCGTGTAGTCGATTACTTTTTCCAAATATGGCTGGAAGCCCTCGTAATCGTTCGCTGCCTTCGCTTCTTCCCACTTGGATTCAGCCTGAGAGCAAATAACGACATGCTCTTCATAAAGCTTTGGTGGAATTTTGACGCTGCGATCGTATTCTTCCCTTGTATCGGTTACAAGCTTGCGCTCTATTTCGCTTAGTCCACTGAATGTTTCTGGCTGTTCCAGCTCACTCAGCCATTCACCTAATTCAGGCGATGTGGAGAGCTTGAACATGTCGCCGGACAAAGATCCGATGACCTCTGAACGCATATCCATCCCTTTGCGCGGAGCGCCGGTGCGCAAATCCCAATAAAGTACGCCAAGTGCCTCGCCGTAAGCTTTCAATTTTTTCACCGTTTCTAGAAATGGAGCTAGCGCCTTCGAATTATGTACGGTCATTTCTCATCACCCTTTCCAAATAAATAAAAGATCAGCCTATTTCAACATGAAATGTGCAATTGCTGCCAAAGAATAACACCATTCCTTCATCTTTCATCTGATCTTAACTTGATCTTAACGATTACTGTACGTATAATCAACTTTAATCTAAACATCATTAAAGTGCGAATTGATATGGAAGAGAGGCATCACCTATGTTTATAACTTTTTCACCATCCGCAGTTGAGCAGCTTTCTCCCTATTTAGAAGACGGCGTTCACCAGCTTAAGCTGCTGCATGATACCGAAGGCTGCGGCTGCGTCGTCAGCGGTGTCCCCGCCCTACAGCTTGTAAAGGAATCTAGTGCAGACGACCGATTAACACAAGGACAACCCTTCGCCTTTTTGTATGAACCCCGCCATGAAGTTTTTTTTGAACCTCAACTGCGCATCGGTTACGATACGGATCGTGGAACATTCAGTTTGAAAAGCGACGGACAAATTTATTCCCTTAATTTGCGATTTCTGACGGCTCCAGCCTAGCTACACTGTATTTTATGAACTTTTAACTAAGATTAACCTGCAACACCAGATATAGGAGGAGCCTATGAACAACGTTAACCAAATCATGAACGACAATAAAGCTTTTGTCGAGCGCAAAGATTATGTGCAGTACATAACGAGCCGTTTCCCCGACCGTAAAATGGTCATCGTCACCTGCATGGATACGCGGCTGACCGAAATGCTGCCGAAAGCGATGAACCTGCGCAATGGAGACGCCAAAATTATCAAAAATGCTGGCGGCATCGTCACCCAGCCGTTCGGCAATATTATGAGGAGTGTTTTAATCGCCATCTATGAGCTGCAAGCCGATGAAGTATTTGTCGTCGGGCATCATGGCTGCGGCATGACCGGTCTTAATCCCGAGGTCATCGTTCAGCATATGACGGAACGCGGCGTACCCGAGCAGACGGTTGAAACGCTAAGGCACTCTGGGCTTAATTTCATGCGCTGGCTGACCGGATTCGACAATGTGAAAGAAAGCGTGGAGAAAAGCGTAGGCATTATCCGCAATCACCCCTTGCTTCCGCCTAATGTTCCTGTGCATGGCATGACGATTGAGCCGGAAACAGGACAACTCGATCTGATTGTCAACGGCTATGACAGACTGAAACAAGAATAGCCGCAAGCCTTTCCTACATAATATCTATTGATTTGATAAAGAAGCCATTCCCGCACAAAAGGGAAGCTGAACCGTTCACTGCTTTCGCAGAGCCGTTCAACGATTGTGCGTCGATGGCTTCTTTTTTCTCGCGGCAATCGCTTCTTCTCTCGCGGCAATGACATCGCTGCGATCCCGCAACATATGACGATGGATAAGCGCTTCGTCTGTCTTATCACTCGGCAATCCCCACTGCGACAGAGCCATTCCTCTCTCGGCGCATTGCTGCTCGCATAACAATTGAAGCTGGGCATCGACAATAACGAGATTCATATCCTTATAAGCAGGCGAAGTAGCATCTTCTAGCTGCTTTGACCTTGAAAGTGCAGCTTCCAGTTCTATTACAGCTACAGCGCCATCTAGCCCGAGGCTGTCCAGTGATTCGACAGTCAGCTTGCCAAGCGCTTGCTCATACATTTTTGCTGCACCTGCAAGATTGCCCCGCCGCTCATGATATTGGCCAACAGCCAGCTGGATCAGCCCTACCCATATAAGCGCCCGTTCATCTTCGGGATGCTCCTTCCAATACTCTTCCAGCTGCTCATGGCATTCGAAAAAGTCTCTCGTTACATGAAACTCAACTAAATACGATACATAATGACCTGGATATCTCATACCAATCTACCCCTTCTGCCTTTCTAATCATTGTAGCGTTTTGCGCTGCAGCGGTGCAACTTACTCGCAGCAACAGCTTGTTTATATTACATCCACGCTGACCGCTTTATTGACGTTATCGACCATTTTATGGCGAACCTCTTGGTTTGATTTTTCAATCTCCCCTCAACAATACCTATACTTAATTTCAATTAATATTTGAAAATCAGGCATATGTCCAAGCGAGCAAGCTTCTGCCTGCATTAAATAGTTAGAAATTATCATTAGGAGGTATTACGCTATGGCTTGTAGTAACAGTGCATCTGCTCTTACATGCTGTTCAGATAAAAATTTCGTTCAAGATAAAGTATGTACGCCTTGGAGTGGCACAGTTGTAGCGGCTGATGTCCTTGTTGTTACTTTTACGAATAATATTAACCAAAATATTGTAGGAACTGGTTATTTGCAATATGACGTCGGTCCTGCTGATATCACCTTTGATTTCCTTGACAGTACCGGAACCCCTATTAACCCTACTCCTTTTACACTTGCTCCTGGAACAAGCATGGCATTTACCTATCGTCGTTTCAGCGCTATCCAAATTACACTGCCGGCAGCATCTCCAGGCACTTATCAAGGAGAGTTTTGTATTACTACCCGGTACCCTATTTAATAAAAAGGACGCAGGAGGTATAAACGCATATGTGTGATACTGCACCTTCACTTAGTTGTTGTACGGACAAAATTATTGTACAAGATAAAGTATGTATCAACTGGCAGTTAGCTGCTGCAGGTACTCAAGTTATTTTTTCAGATAACATACCTCAAATTATTAGCGGTACAGGTTTTGTGAAATATGAAACAGGCACGGGTGCTCTAACCGTAAATTTTTTCGCTGCAGGAATTGTTGCCCCCATTGAAACGATCGTTATTCCTGTCGGAGGAAGCGCATCGTTCACTGTAGCGCGATTTCAATCCATTTCCTTAACTTCAACCGCAGCTGTACAAGGCGAATTCTGTATTACTGTACGTTACAACCTATAAAATAAAAAGGTTTTAATAAGGTGGTTCTTCCATTTCGATGGAGAACCACCTTATTTATTGCCCGTTCAGCGAGGAGGAGCCAGCAGATAATTGCAAGGTGGTTGAAATAACATATTTCCCTTCCACATAGGTGAAATCATTGCCTTGTACTGATAATCTAACTGATTTCACACCTTGCCCAATAAAATTAGATGTATTTCCGGGCAATACAATGATCCGCTTTAGCTCATCGCCGTTTATGTCTACGTTCAAAGCATCCGTGCTCGCAGCATCAGAAAAAATGCTAATTTGTGCAATCGTTGTTTGGGAGTCGACATCGGCCTCCCATATTAAAAATTCAGGCTGCTTACCTTGAATGAGCACATTACCACAGCACTCTTTTTCAATGACAATATCGTTAGCATTTTTACAAGGCTTTACCGGGTTGATTGGGTTGATTGGGTTCACGGGATTCACTGGAATTACTGGATTCACAGGGTACACGGGATCTAAACAAGGTGCAGTGGGGAATGTAATTGGGAAGGATAGTATTTTACGGAAGCGTTTGGGACGGTTTAAAAAAACCGGACGCACTCTCCGTTTTCGCCTGCGATTTCGACAGCGTCTTTTCTTTACCTTGCAGTTAAATTTGCGTTTGTGCTTGCGTTTGATTTTCTGAATACAGGAGGAATTCATTTTGAGAACGATCATAAACGTTGGCAAGACTTCTCTTCTTGAACGACGTCCCTTTTTCAGCATATTCTCCCTCTTTCAACAACGACAATTCAGTCACTCACTTATATTAAATGTTCCTCCTCCGCATATGGTTATACATGATGAGAATTTATTTCAAAAAACGATTTAGGTGATTTCGTGCATGGACCAAACAACGCCATTCGTGGCCCCATTCCCAATGTTAAGTGCAATAGTTAATCCATTCGCATTATAAAATAATCCAATTACATCGCCTGCCGTAAGCGTAACCTCGCCCGCTAAAGTTACTTCTCCACTTCCGAGAACAGCGCGTAATGTTAACACCAGCACGACGCTGACATTTAGTATAGGCAACAGACCTGCAACTAAAGAAGTCACAGTAGGAGAGGTTCTTTGAACAACAAAAAATGGGTTAATTCCTGCACCAAGTGTGACACTCAGAGCAGCGGTTGTTGCATAATTTATAGTCGCTAAAATCGTGTATCTTCCGGTTGCCGGAATTGTGAAATTCCCTGTTACGGCATTAAAATTCGGATGTCCATAATAAGGATTCGCCACCGACCAGTTTGTAAGCTGTCCAGTTGCGGATAACGCAATATTAGATAAAAATGCAGAAAATCCTTGTGTAGCAAAATTGGGACCGGTTGCCCCCGTTGCGCCGGTGCCACCTGTTGCTCCTGTAGCTCCAGTAGCCCCAGTAGCCCCAGTAGCCCCAGTAGCCCCAGTCGCTCCCGTTCCACCCGTCGCCCCAGTTCCACCAGTTGCTCCCGTTCCACCCGTCGCCCCAGTTCCACCAGTTGCTCCCGTTCCACCCGTCGCCCCAGTTCCACCTGTCGCTCCCGTTCCACCCGTCGCCCCGGTTGCTCCTGTGGCTCCTGTTCCTCCAGTCACCCCGGTTTCACCTGTAGCTCCAGTGCCTCCCGTCGCTCCTGTTCCTCCTGTCGCACCGGTTGCCCCTGTTGCCCCCGTTACGCCTTTCTTGCTGGGTATTCCATTACAGCTTAACTGACCGCCACAAGTACAATGGTTATTTGAACCTCCTTGGCAATTGCTGCAATATCCCGAGCTGCTTAAATACATCTGCCTAGCCACTCCCTTTATGCGGTTCTCCCTATTGCCTCAGACCGTTAGAATCATAAAAATATTGCTAACGATAAAATAGTAAACCTATTTGTTCTCGCCCTGCCCTGCTAATAAAGAGAGTTATATGAAAGTCAGCGTTCACCCAACGCTCTAACATGCTTTGTTTACCAATTCCTCGACATTACTTCTCTACTACTAGTTAATGGATTTTTCAAGCACACGGTTTGTACGTATGCCTTTTCTTCATAAGAATAGTTTAAAGCACAAAGAAACCGGCTCCCTCACGAGCAGGCTTCTTTGACTTCCCCCTCTTTTCATCTCACAAGCCTTTAAAATTTCTCCTTAATAAAAAAGAAACTCCCAGCAGCTTGCGCTGCAGGAGCCTCAATATAAGCACACCCAATCTATACGTTAACCGCTAATTATTTGCACCATAGCCCAATAGATCGAGCCTTTCCTCATCACTGATTTTTGGGCAAGTGCTGCAATACCCATGCACCTGTTGTCCCTCCCGCCTCAGCCGGTAAGCCAAGCAGCAATAACGGCGTAAAACAATTGGAGCCCCTTCAAATTGAGGATGATGAAATTCGCGAAATGAAACAGCCAGCGGATTACCCTTCCTTTGTTCTAACAAAATACTCCGATCGGCCAAAATAAGCTGCCATCGCTGTTCCGTTCGCCAAACATCCACATTCTGCTCCAGACGGACATAGCTATTCTGAACATAATTCGAAATGAGCGACCACATCATGTTCACCTTTGCACCTGTATGCGAGGATACCGCCGCCAAAATCATTTCTGTATGCTGCAGCAAACGATCTGTCCAATTTTCAACCTCAACTTTGCGCTGTTCCAGCTCAAAAATGGTCAGTGATGGATGCGCCGCTGTCCTTACCTGATATTCCATTGCGGCAAGACTCGTTATTCGAAATCGCACACTTTCAGGCGCTATTGCAAGTCTACAATCAAATAAACTAACAGCAGACACCAGCCCCATAAAAAATACGGCGTAACGTTTTGCAAACAAGGTTCCCACTACGATATCGCCGGGATCTTCCAGTTGTCTGGACTGGAGCCTCATAATGTGAGAACATCTGGTAGGATCTAGAAGCTCTACGGCAGAAAATGGATAGGCCTCCTTCTCCAATTCCCCTATGGAAATACGAAAATTCTGTTGTAAAAAGCAAGCGGCCTGTTCCTGCTGGGCATACTCCTCCATCTGCTTACTCCATCATTTTCAATACTTCATCTATAATTTGTCCACGGCCAATGACGCCCCAGCCTTTAAACAGCCAAAACGAGTCTGTTTCATACACCTCATTATTTTGCACCGCAGAAACCTTATTCCAGAAGGGGCTGTCCTTCATGCTATTTAAATTTTTCTGTCCATTAGGATCAACTTCAAGCACGATGTAATCAGCGTCGAGGTCAGAAATCACTTCTAAAGACAGCTCGCCGCGCTGCTCCTCTGGCGTCAACGATGTTTTTGAAAAGCCGAGATCATGGTACAACAGCGTAGTGGTAGGATGACCTTTTTCCGCGTAGATTTGCAAATTCTTCTCTCTGACCCTTAAGTAGGCAAGATTAAGATTTTCGATAGACTGTATCTTCTCGCTGGCTTGCCTGGTCTTTTCATCAAGCTCGGCTATTTTCTCCTTAGCCAAATCCACTTTGTCGTACAGCTCGGCCACTTTCAATAAATCTGCAGTCCAGTAGGTCGTATCATCGTCATACTCCAGCCACTCCGTTCCAAGCACAATCGTCGGTGCGATCTTTGCCAGCTGATCATACGTATTTTCCGCAGTCCGGCTCTCTATGAGAATGACATCCGGCTCCAGCTGAACAATCGCTTCCAAATTGGGACTATCCGCAGAGCCTACCAGCTGTACACCTGCAAGCTCGCTTGCCAAATAAGGAAGATAGTCTCCACCATAACGGGTCTCCACATTGACACCAACTGGTTTTTCACCGATAGTCAGCAGATGATCAATATACGCAGCGGAAAGCACGACTATTTTGTCGATTTTAGCAGGAACGATCGCCTCCCCTTTCAGATGGGTAACGGTACGAGTCGCGTTTTCCACTGGTTGATTCACAGGCTGATTCGTTTGCTCGGGTGCGCTCGCTTGACCTTCTCCTTTACCACAAGCCGTAACCGCAAGCAGCAGCATAGAAAGTAATACAAGGTACATCATTCGATACTTATTCATTTGTTTTTAACCCTCTCTTTATAGTAATAATAATCATTATCACTAATCATAAAGAAAGGCCCTTTCAATAACCATGGATAAATCCATGCGATTAAGGTGGATCTTTTCACTCTATTATTCCGAGCTTTAATGCTGCATAGTTCATCGCCCACATCCTACCGGAAGGACCCAGCGCTTTGAAAAATAAATCACTAGCGTCATAAACATGATGGCGACGTACCGCATCAAGTGATTGCCATTCTTCCGATTGAAGCAGATGCTGCAAGCGCATTTTCGAGCCTTTAGTGGAGTCAGCCATAAGAAAAATATGCTGTGGATTAAATAATGGCAGGTCGTTTAGCTGGATATCGAGCGCCCATTCGTGGGCAGGGAACCGATCCGGAAGCGATAATCCCAGATCATCATAAAAAAGGCTGCCCGTTTGATTGCTTTTTCCATATACCCGATAAAAGTTCTGGCTCACCCTTATAAAATAAACGCTCTGTCCTCCCCAATGCGCCTTCAATCGTTCCTTCAGCTTTTCCGTTCTCTCGCCATACCTGCTTATCCATGCTGCCGCCTGCTGCTCTCTGCCCAATAGGCCCGCAAGCTGCTCCAGCGTCTGTCCGTATTTGTTCGAATGCTTAAGCATCGCAGTTGGCGCAATCTGATTCAGCAGCTCATCCCGCTCCAAGCGATCACTTGTCAGTATCAGATCCGGCTTTGTTCTCAGCAGCTTGTCGTAATTCGTGTGACCGCCTTGGAGCATAGAGCTTTGCTGGCTGTACGCATTCAGCATCGGAATGGTGCAGGTCGAGGAAACCCGATTCGTATAGGACAGCGCAGCAACCGGCTCATATCCAAGTGTAATTAAATGGTCATCCAGCCCATAATATAACGCGGCAATGCGATGGCATTTATTTTTAATATATAAGGTAGGGGCAACGCCTTCGGCTTTTTTGAAAACTCTGCTGAAATAATGCTCATCCTTGTATCCGACCTGCTCAGCTACACGCTTCGCTTTCATCGAGGAAACCAATAATTGCTTTGCTTTTGTAATCCGTTGTTGCAAAAGATATTCCGTAGGTGTGCTGCCCATTTGATTTTTAAACGTTTTCGTAAAATGATTCAGACTGAAGCCTGCCATTTCCGCCAATTGGCTAACCTGCAAATCCTTCTGGTAATTTTCATTCATATAGGCCAGCACCTGGTCCATACCTACAGTCTGCTGCTGCTCAGGCCTGCTTTTGCCCATCATCAGCAGCAGCTTTGAAAGAATATAATGGATCGTATGCCTCTCCTGTACTCGGAAATGCCGACTTAACTCAAGCAATTGCTGGATTAAACCCTCTACGGCTGAACGATCGTCCACTAACGCAAGCTTCCCCTGCAATGGGAAAATGGGCCGCTTAACCGACCAGCCTTCTATCGGCTTGCTTAAATGCATACAGGAAAACAGAATCAATGAATATTGAATCGGATCCCTGGAATCAGAATACCCTTCGACCATCGTTTCAGGCTGTAGAAAAAATAAATCACCTGACTTGACTGGAGTGGCATGACCGCTTATTTTCAGCAAACCCTTGCCAGCGGTTACATAGCCTATGGCATAGGTATGGAGCATTTTAGGAGTTAATTTCGGGGTTAATGGATCGTCCGCTTGACCCCGGAAAGAAAAGCAGTGAATCGAAGTAAAGATAAGTCTCCTCATCAAGTTTGCTAGATTGTGCATGACCACCCTCCCTTCATTTCTTTCATCCTAGAGCCTTCAATTTTGCAGCCTATTCAGTCGGAATATAGACGAATAAGCCATCTCCGATGCAATACCGGAAACAGCTTATCGCCTCGCTTCAGATTTTTTTTGCTGCAAAAAGGACCATTTAAGAACCGCGACGCCGCCATCCAAAAACGCGTACATGCACAATGCCCTTCGTCGCCCAATGAGCTAAAACATACAGTACAATGAACACAATAAGGAGCGGTTTAAAAAAGATCACCGCCACTAGCCAGCTAACGAGAATCTGCCAGCGTTTCATGCGCCTTATGACCTTCATCGGTGCTAAAAAGATACGATACAGCTTATTGCTGTTTTGCAAGGCATTCAAATATTCATCCTGATACTGCTTATCCTCTGGATTGAGCCTGACGGCGCTTTGCATATACTTTTCCTGCAGCGTATAGTCGCCCCGATGGCCTGCCGCCCAAGCGAGATGCAGCAGCACACCTGGTTCTTCCGCCTCTGCCCGAATCGCCTGCCTGTCCAAATGCTCCGATTCCTCAAAATGACCCAGCAGCGCTTCCGTATAGCTCAGCACAGCCATATAAAGCGGCGACTCCGCATTCAGCTGGAGCGCTTGCAGCAGATGCTCCTTCGCTTCCTTGAATTTCCCCATTTTGTTCATTCGACTAGCAAGCAAAAAGTAGTAATGAGCTCTGTATGGTTCAATTCGCAAAGCTTCATGTGCCGCTTCGAAAAAGGCCTTCACATCATCCGTATCGTAAAAGGTGACAACGCGTACATACCAAGCAACCGTATGGTCCGGATCACGCTTCAACACTTCACCAGACCAATACAAGCTTTTTTCGTAATCTTCCATTTGCAAATAAATTTGAGCTATAAGTGCCAATGCATCTATATCTTCCGGGTTATGGCGCAAAATCTGCTCTGCTTGCCCCAAAGCTTCCTTATACCGCTTCCACTCAAGCAATTGATATACAGCAGCATACGTATTTTGCTCAAAATCTCTTTCTTCCGCCAAAGCTTCTCCCTGCCCCTTCCTGCTACTTAATGCCGTGCTTCTTCATATAATCCAGCACAACCTGATAGTCACGGTTGACATCACTGAAGGTGGCATAGTTTTTCGCAGTGGAAAACCACTCCAGCGTTGTCGCTTTGCGGGATTTCACTGCCGCTTTCACATCATTTTGGGAAATCGGCTGCACTTCGCCCGTCTCCAGCATGCGTTCCATCGCCGATTCCACCGCATCGCTAACGACCTGCTCCAAATCAGCTCCGGAAAAATATTTCGTCTCGGCAGCAATTCGCTCCAAATTCAGCGAATCCACGGGCTTGCCTTTCAGCTTCAGCCCCAAAATCGTTTGGCGCTCCGCTTCCTCTGGCGGCGGTACAAATACAAGATGGTTAAAGCGTCCAGGACGTCTAAGCGCGGAATCCAAATACCATGGCGTATTAGTTGCTCCAATTACAAAAACATTTTCGTTCTCCGCTTGCAGACCATCCAGCTCAAGCAGCAGCTGATTGACCAGCATGCGGTCGTGATGCTGGCGCATTTGGTTCCGGCTGCCGCCCATTGCATCCAGTTCGTCTATGAAAATGACACAAGGCCTGCACTGGCGCGCTTTTTCAAAAAAGTCATGCAAGTTATGCTCGCTCTGCCCCGTATACATCGAAAGAATTGCCTGCAGCTCTATATGAATAAAATTAGCTTCAATTTCGCCCGCCACCGCTCGCGCAAGAAACGTTTTGCCACACCCCGGAGGCCCGAACAGCAGCAGGCTTCCTCCTGCTGATTTGCCATAGGCTGCGAACAATTCTGGCTGCTTTAGCGGCAAAATAAAGTTCATGCGAATTTTCTTCTTAACATCTTCCAAACCGCCTACATCATCGAACGTTTCCGCTGGCTTATCTGACTCGACAAGCGATTGATCCTCTTGATTGAATTGAATAAGCTTTAGATTTTTGCGCCTTTGCGCTGCGAGATCATCAAAATCAGACATTAGGCTCTCTCCTCTACTAATCTAGCATGCTGAATTTACGCTATTAATCCAGAATAAAGAAATAAATTGTCGTTTGCAAGGGTAGCGGGTCATTCTACTATTCCTCCACTACCTCTCCCCAGGCAGCTTCTCTTCCTTGCCTTTCAACCGACGAACCATGTGCTCCCTTAAAGGGCGCCAATAAACTAGCGTCCCGGTCTACCATTTCATAAACCTGCACTCTGAAAATATTATCGGCGTTAATATAGCTGTCTTCCTCATCACCTGCGAACAAACGCCAGCCGCTGTCCTGCTCATCGTCGCCAGCTTCACGGTACATCCAGCATACGGCATCGCCCTGCTCCAAGCAGCGCCTAGATACGAGTGCCATCTTTTCGCCATCCGCAAGCCATCTCTCATCGCCCTCCCGCAGGATCGTTCTGGCAATATGCTGCGGCTCGAACACTAGGCTGTCTCCTGACTTCAAGCTTTTCAAATAGACCGGCTGGTTCGTCAACACCCCGGTGTATTGCTCAGTCGCTTGGTTAAAGCCTGTAACCTCCACCCACATTCGTTCGGCTCTCGGCTCATTTTCACCCGGGTTTGCCAGTGTAAAATGCAATCTGACCCGTCTTCCTACTTCTTGCGCCCGCCGCTCCTTCGCAGGCGGGATAAAGAAGCTGTCTGGATACAGCCTGCTGGTCTGCTCTACATCTTCAAGCGTCCATTCCATCATTTGTTCCTCTCTCTTTTGCTCGCTAATTCGGGCGACAGCACATCAAGAATGGCCATCACCTCATGAAAATTATCCTCCACGAGCTGGCCGCTAAAGGGGCGAAGCATGCCGAGAAATCCGTTCGTCATCTTCTCCTGCTCGATATCTTCAAACGCAAAGGCATGACATTTTAATAATACTAAAGCCTCTTCCCTATTCATTGACCTCTCCTTGCATTTTCAAGTTTCGCCATGTAATAGCATTGTATTAAGAAAAAAAGCTGTCCTCGCACAAATCAGAAAGTTGTGCTGTGAGCTGCAATAGCCCCTCAGTTCCATTCTTGTGCTTGGACAGCTTTATAGGTTTCAGGCGAGCGGGAAAGGCTTAAAGCTCTTTCGACGCCTGCTCCAAATACTTCGTCAATTGCGAATAGTCGGGGGTATCCTTTTCTTGAATTTTAATTGTTTTCCGCTCCTCCGGCCCTTCAAACAGCTCCGCTGGCAAATCCAGACCCGTCGTATGGAATAAGGTAAAGGAAACCGCTTTTTTAGAAGGCGAAATGACCGCCGCATACTTGCCATTTTTCAAAAAATGAGGCTTCTTATATTGCAATCGCTCCTGAACGTCTGGAATGACCTCGTGTATGAGGCTGCGCAGTTGATTCGATACGTCAACCTGCCATGGCACGTCCAATGCTTCTATAAAAGCGGTGATTTCTTCCGTTTCGGGCAAAACGATTCCACCTCTCGCATTTCGTATATATTTCGACAATAGTTTACAGGCTTATTTCCAAATGTCGTTCCTGAGTGTATTATGCAGGATTATGGCAGCAATGTCCATATTCGTGCATTTACGTTCCGCAATAAGTACGGTAAGCGCGGCCTGACGGCTCAGGCAATGCTGCATATTGAGCCTGCTTTGGAGAATGGGCATAGGGATCGGCAAGTGCTTCAAGCAGCCGCTCCATCACCGTATAATCTCCATTAACCGCAGCCTCCAGTGCCTCTTCCACCCGATGATTGCGCGGAATGATGGCTGGATTGCTGCTGCGCATGAGCTGCCCCGCTTCCTCTAATGACTGCTCCTGCCTGCCGACCCTATTCTGCCAGCGCTCATGCCACTCTGTATATTCAGGGCTACTAAACAGAGCCGAGTCCTCCAGCTTGTTAAACGTTAACGCCACAAACGTATTGGTGTAGTCTGCGCCATGCTTCTCCATCAACGTGAGCAGGTCTTTCATCAGCTCGTCGTCCTGCTCCTCCTCATTGAAAATGCCCAGTTTTCCACGCATGCCTGCGAGCCAATGACGGTGATATTGGTCTGTAAAATCCGCTAAAGCTTTTTCCGCAAGCTTCAAAGCCTGCTCCTCATCGTCATGCAGCAGCGACAATAGCGATTCAGCTAATCTTGCCAAATTCCAGACCGCAATGTAAGGCTGATTGCCATACGCATAACGGCCTTGACTGTCAATGGAGCTGAACACTGTCGCTAGGCTAAAAGCATCCATAAAGGCACATGGGCCGTAATCAATCGTTTCGCCACTAATCGCCATGTTGTCCGTATTCATGACGCCATGAATAAAACCGACGAGCTGCCATTTGGCAATAAGTGATGCCTGGCGCTTAATCACTTCCTGAAGCAAGGAAAGATAGCGATTGTCATCTGCAGCAATTTGCGGAAAATGTCTTTGCACGGTGTAGTCCGCCAGTGCTCGCAGCTCCTCTGCCGCTGCCCATTGTGCAGCAAATTGGAACGTTCCGACACGGATATGGCTCGCAGCTACGCGGGTCAAAATGGCACCCTGCTGTGTATCCTCGCGGTAAACAGGCTCGCCTGTTTTCACGACCGCCAAGCTGCGGGTAGTGGGAATGCCCAGCCCATACATGGCTTCGCTAATGATGTATTCACGCAGCATCGGCCCAACCCCCGCACGGCCATCGCCACCACGGGAATAGGGCGTTCGGCCTGGGCCTTTTAGCTGAATGTCGACTCGCTCGCCTGAGGGTGTAATTTGTTCGCCCAGCAGCAAGGCACGCCCGTCTCCTAAGCGGTTAAAATGACCAAACTGATGGCCTGCATAAGCCTGAGCAAGCGGCAAAGCGCCCTCGGGAATTAGATTGCCCGCAAGCATAGCCGCGCCTTCCTCGCTTTGCAGCGCCTCGGCACCCAGTCCTAGCGCTTCAGCCAGCTTATCATTGCAAATTATCAGCTCTGGAGAACGTACCGGAGTTGGGTTTGTTGCTGTAAATAATCCTTCTGGCAGTCTTGCATAGCTGTTGTCAAAGTTCCATCCGATATGTATATTGGCTTGCTTCTCGCTCATATTCGATCGCCTACTTTTTCATTAATTTGTACACTTCTTCATTATACTACATCTTGAACTACATCCCGCGTTCCCGCTTAGCCGCTCTACAATTAGCCAGCCGCCTTCGTCTCAGGATATAATTAACAATATATCATAACAGATATAGCTATTTCATAATGAGGAGTGAAGCATACCTATGGACCAGCAGCTTCTGGCACAAATCAACCTTTGGCATGAAGAAGAAGCGTTCGAGAGCATTGTTGATCGACTGCAAGAAATCCCTGAAGCCGACAGAGATTATGAGGTCATTATCCAGCTTGCCCGAGCCCTTAACAATACAGATTGTTACCGCGATGCACTAAAGCAGCTTTCCTTCATTTCCGAGCAAGGGAAACACGACCCTTTATGGCATTTTCGCCAAGGCTATGCCTTTTATTTTCTGGCTCGTTACGTGGACGCCTTGCAGGCTTTTGAGCTGTCCTTCCGCTTGGACCCCAAATCCGAGCCAACCTTAGAGTTTTTGGAGTGGACCAAGCCGCTCGCTGATAAAATGGTACGCCAGCACAAGCGTTATGTGGAGGAAAGCGCAGCGGCTAGTCAAAATCGGGGCTCCGAGCAAGACGCACCATTGTCCTCGCTTGATTTACAAAGCTTTTGGGAGGACAGCGACTATGCCCGCAAGTCTTATGTGCTGCCGCCTCCAACCGATGAGCTGATTGCCTCCATTGAGCAGGAGCTTAGCTACAAGCTGCCAGCCTCCTACATTGCCCTAATGAACAGCCAAAACGGCGGAATTCCGGTCAATTGCCGCTTTCCAGCGGAGGAGCCAACCTCCTGGTCAGAAGATCACGTCGCGATTACTGGCATTATGGGCATTGGACGAAATAAATCCTACACGCTAGGCGGAGATTTGGGCAGCCGGTTTATGATCGAAGAATGGGGCTATCCTGACCTTGGGGTCGTTATTTGCGACTGTCCATCCGCAGGTCATGATGTCATCATGCTGGATTACCGCTTCTGCGGGCCAGAAGGCGAACCTGCCGTCGTTCACGTTAATCAAGAGGACGAATACAACATTACTTATTTGGCATGCAGCTTTGAACAGTTTATTAAAGGGCTCGTTCATGATGATGTGTACGATAGATCAGCTGAAGAGAAAGAAGCCGATCTGAAGAAAGTAGCCGAAGGCGCATTTTCCCCTCTATTGGCTGAGCTTTGTGCCGCTGTGACGGAAACCGATGAGCTGGAAGGAAAAATCCGGTCGATTGGCAGACAGATTACCGAGGAGAAAGGGTATTTCGTCTTTCAAGCCGACGAGCTGTCTACCTTGATGTATGATTTGCAATTTTGGCTTTATACGAAAACCTATCCGAATCCTGCACGGAAAAAATATTTAGACGACTATGATAAGCTGATCGCATTCGGCGAAGGCGAGTTTAGCACAGGCGGCTATGCGCCAGCCTTTATTACGGACTGGCTCGATGATCGTATCAAGCTGGGAAAGATCATCGTAACGGATCGCACTCTCGCTATGACGGATGAAGCTATCGAGCAGGTGATTGAGCAGTTGAACGCCTCTGTTTGATACGAGGGCGGAAGAAGGCTTTCAAGGCAGCGGCTATGACTGGGGCTCGCTTGCAGCCGTGTTTTTGGAGGAAAAAGCACCTGAGCTTGCCGAGCAAATCCACTTCGATCCAGAGGCAGATATGTTCTGCGTATATTCAAGCAATCGGAAAGCACTGATGAATTTTGCGTTAGCCTTCAAAGCAGCCTGTGAGGATCATGATTTAATCAGCGATCTATTTACTCGCGCCGAGCTGGATTAAATTTATGTAACGACGTGCCTTCATTCATTATGTGCTGCTAACTTCCTTATTTTTCATAATCGCTAACTAGGGCGTGTCTGAAAACCCGTTCAGTGGCCCCTTTCACCGCCTTTTCGCCCCCTGCTTCGTTCCGTTTGCTTGACGTACCCCCGGTACGCCTTCACAAGCGCGCCTTGCATGGAACGAAAATTCGGCAAAATTTGCTGTCCTCAGCGTTCTCAGACACGCCCTAAAAAATGCCCGAAGGCTCCTATATTAAAGCCTTCGGGCATTTTTTCTAGCTAGTTTAGCTGATTTCGCTCGTTTCATGAGGCTTATATAGCCCCACTCACCAAATTTCCTTTATACCATACGGACTGCCGCTGCGCTTTTCTTGCAACAGCCTCCGCCGAGCAGCTCGCGTGCGTCAATACAAAACTGGCGGCATCGCCTACTTTGGGCCACACCTGCTCGCCTTTCGCATTGAGCGGTGTAATTCCGCCTGTAATAAAGGCAAGTGTCTGGGACAACGAGGCTTCCTCTTGGCAACCATACAATTCAGCGTAGCGTCCTGCCTTATCCAGCAAATCCCCACTGCCAAATGGCGACCAGTGATCCGTGAGGCTATCGGTTACCAGCTTCACCTTTACGCCTTGACGGCTCAGCATCGGCAGCGGCATATTCATTTTCCCAATCGGCACTGTAGAAGCAATGGACATGCCCAGCTTAGCCATTCGTCCAGCCATTTCTTTTGCCTCCTGCGGCTCAGCGCCTGCAAACCAAAAGGCATGGCTGACCGTTACTTTTCCGTGCAGGCCCGCTTCTTCAGCCAGCTCCGCTAGCCGGCTTAAGGTTTCCCGTCCAGTTTCGTGTCCATCATGCAAATGAATATCGACGCCCGCACCATAATGAACGGCCAATTCAATGATCGTTTGCAACGATTTTTCAATATCTCCATCTACTGAATACGGATCTACCCCACCAACATGGGTGGCACCCTCAGCCAATGATTGCTTGACGAGTGCAACCGAATCAGAGCGAAGCAGGCCATGCTGGGGAAAAGCTACAATTTCGGACGAGATTTTACCAGAGAACGTCTCCAAAGCCTGCTTCGTAGCTTCTAGCCGCTTAAGTCCGCTGACGGGTTCAATATTGCAATGGCTGCGCACATGCGTGGCGCCAAATCGTTGAATCAGTGACAAAATACGCTCTGCTTGCAGCTTCGCCGTCGGCATAAGCTGGGGCAATAAAACCTTCTCTTCCTCTATCCGTTCGAAAATACTCGCTACAGGCTCGACCGCTTTCCACGGACCGCCAAAATAGGTTTTGTCTAGATGAATGTGTCCTTCCTCAAACGATGGCAGCAGCAATAATCCTTTTGCATCATATTTCGGCAGAGTGCTGGCTAGCTCCACCCCATCCTCCAAAATTTCAGCAATGGTTCCGTTTTCTATCCGCAAATGGCAGTTGCCCGTTTTGGTACCCGTTATCCGTCCAGCCTCAAACTCAAACCCTTGCTCCAGCCTTGCATTGGTTAACCAATAAGATGTATTCACCATGTCAGCCCCGCTTTCATTTCAGCTTAAAACTATGGTAACATAGCTATCATCATACTAAAAATATTTAAAAAATTCGTTTTCCATACTTTTTTCGTTTGGAATGGAAAGGATTTGCCGCATGGATATTCGCCAGCTTCGTTATTTCATTGCGATCGCGGAAGAGAAACAAATTACAGCGGCCGCTGAAAGGCTGCATATGACACAGCCTCCGCTTGGACAACAGCTGAAAGGGCTGGAGGAAGAGCTCGGGGTACAGCTTTTTGTAAGAAGCGGGAAATGGCTGGAGCTTACTGACGCCGGGGAGGCTTTATATAGGCGTGCCTTATCCTTAACAAAGGCGCTCGAAGAGACCAAGCTGGAGGTGAAAGAAATTGGCAGTGGTACGCGGGGCAAATTAATGCTAGGTATAAATACGTTGTCATCCATCGTTTTGCCACAGCTGCTGCATAAGTTTAAAGAAGCATATCCGCTTATCACTTATAAGATTCAGCAAAATGAATCTGCCCAAATTGTCCGGCTTCTCAAGGAACGTTCCATTGAGCTTGGCATCGTGCGGCTGCCGCTTGAGCTAGGTGATTTCGAAGTGCTGGAGCTTCCTTCGGAGCCCTTTTATTTCGTTGCCGCGAGCAGTGTCCTGCACCCCGCTGACAAATGCTCCTACCGTGATATTCAGCGTTATCCGCTTATCTTACCCAGTGCGGAAGGGCTCGGCCTTTATAAAAGCATCATCCAGCAGTTTACTGATCGCGGCTTACAGGCTAATGTGATTGGAGAATGCTCCGATATTTCCCTATTGTTGAAGTGGGTAGCCTACGGGGATGGAGCAACCATTGTGCCACAGTCCGTTCTTGAGCTGCATCAAGGCTATGACATTCAATCATTCGCCATTTCAGACAGCGAGCTTCATTTTGCCACCGGACTCATCTGGCTAAAGGACCGTTATTTGACCAAAGCGGCACAACGCTTTATTGAATTGATGAAGCAGGAAATCGTTCATCTTCGATTGTGATGTTCCCACGCTCCAGTACCATAATTCGGCTGCACATGAACTGCACGGCCGCTAAATCATGCGAAATAAACAAGCAGGTAAAACCAAGCTGCTGCTGTAATCGCTGCAACAGCTTTAAAATCTGGGCTTGGATGATCATATCCAGGCTCGCGGTCGGCTCATCCAAAATAATAAAATCAGGCGCAATGCTGATCGCTCTAGCGATGCATACCCGCTGCTTCTGACCTCCGCTCAGCTCATGGGGATATTGCCGCATGACGCTAGCCGGAAGCCCCACCATATCGAGCAAAAGAGCAGCCGCTTCATCCCGTTTATATCGGCTATCACCTAAAAAAGCTGGTGTTTTGTCCTTGAATACGTCGAGCGGCTCCATTAACGAATCCACAATCGTCAGCCTCGGGTTCAAACTGGCTGCTGGATTTTGAAATACCGTTTGAATACGTCCGTTTATGAACGACCTTGCAGCAGCTTTCCGGTTATGCAGCGGCATTTGCTGGAACAGGAGCTCTCCTTCGTCAAGCGGCTCCATAAGCATTAAGCATCTAGCCATTGTACTTTTACCGCTGCCGCTCTCGCCGACCAGTCCTAAGCACTCCCCAGCTTTCAGCGTAAAAGATACTTGATCCAGCGCCTTAATGCCTTTCGGGTACGTTTTGACAAGGTTTTGAGCAGCAAGCATAGCATTCCCTCTCGTAGATGCTGCCCCTGTTCCCTGATCCAGCATCGTTTGATCGGCATCTACTAATTGCAGCTTCGCTTCTTGTTTTAGCGTTATTGTTGGTGACGACACTAGAGCCGACTCAGCCGCAAGGAGCTGCTTCGTATAGAAATGGGCTGGCTGTTCCAGTACAGACCGCACATCACCCGACTCGAGCACGCAGCCTCCGCGCATAATGGCCACTTGATCGGCATAACGCCTGACATGCTTTAAATCATGTGTAATAAACAGAATAGCGCAGCCGACTCGCTCCTGCATTTTCTTCAGCAAACAGAGTATTTCCTCTCCCGTTTCCTGATCCAGCGCAGTCGTTGGTTCATCGGCAATAAGCAGCTTCGGCTGAAGCAGCATGGCTGCCGCAATCGAAACCCGCTGCAATTGGCCTCCACTGAGCTCACACGGATAGCTCTTAAATACGCGCTCTGCCGGTAGAAGCACCTCTTCTAAGCAAGTCAAAATTTGCTTTCTCCGCTCCTTGCGTCCTAAGCCACTATGGGCTTGCAGCGTTTCATCCAGCTGCTTCCCCAGTCGAATAAAGGGACTGAACATCCCCGCATAATCTTGGAAAACATAAGCAATCTCTTTGCCTCGCAGCCCGTTTATTTGATGGGCCGAAAGCTCCGAAAGGGATTGTCCCTTGACCAAAATCTCGCCATTCGTCATACGCACAGACGGAGGCAGCAAACCCGCGATCGCGAGGCCCGTCAGCGTTTTCCCGCTGCCGCTTTCACCAATTAATGCGAGCCATTGCTGCTTTTCAATAGATAGATGAAGGTCTTGAACAAGCTGCTGCCGCCCTGCGTTTAAGCTAAGTCCTGTTATTTTCAATACGCTCATCGCTGTGACCTCCTTTACTCCCTGCTGCGCTTCACATCCAGCCGATCACGAATCCGATCCCCCCAAGCGTTGGACAATAGTACAACTAGCATAATCGCAAGTCCCGGCGCAAGCATCAAATACGGAGCCTGATGAAAATAGGCGCGGCCTTCATTCAGCATCGCTCCCCATTCTGGAGACGGCGGCTGAACGCCAAGTCCAATATAAGATAACGACGCAATCATCAAAATAATTTTGCCCACGTCCAGCGAAGCAATAACGATCACATGGCTGAAGGCATGCGGCAGCAAATGCTTCATGACGATATGGAGCGAGCTTAAGCCATTCAAGCGGGCAATCGCTATATAATCCTTGTGCTTTTCAGACCTGACACTATTGCGCACAATACGTGAGTAAGCGATCCATTTGACCGCTGCAATGGCAAAAATCAGATTAAAAATGTCCGGTCCTAGCAGGCCGCTTAACACAATAGCAATGATGAAATCCGGAAATGCAAGAAAGGAATCCGACACACGCATGAATAGGCGATCGACGAAGCCGCCGATATATCCCGACAGCAGCCCTACAGGGATGCCAATGCTTAGCGCTGCCACAAGCACGATCACACTCGCGCCTATCGTATTCCGACCTCCAAGGAGCAGACGCGAAAACAAATCTCTGCCGAGTCCGTCGGTTCCCAGCCAATATTGCGCCGTCGGCGGCAGCAAGCGGTCGTTAAGATTCACTACGTATGGATCATGTGGAACGAGGAAAACCGACAAAGAAAGCACAGCGATAAGAAGCATGGCTATATATCCGGCAAAACCTATTTTCTTCATCGGTTCTCCCCTTTCAAACGCATTTCCGGGTTCAGAGCATGATTCGCCAAATCCACCAGCAAATGAATAAGCGTGACGGCAAATCCCATCACGACCATATAACCTTGAATGACCGGATAATCCCTGCTCTGAATGGCATCCACAATAAATTTGCCCATGCCTGGATAAGCAAACAGCACCTCAATGACAACCGTGCCGCCGAGCAAGCTGCCTATGCTGACACCGAACATCGTCACAACGGGCGTAAGCGCATGGCGAAAGGCATGACGGAGCAAAATTTTTCCGCTGCCAATGCCGCGCGACCTCGCTCCCCTAATAAAATCCTGCGTTAAGCTATCCATCAGGCTGGAGCGAAGCAAGCGGACATAAACGGCAGACATCGTAAGCCCGAGCGTCAGCGAAGGCAGCACGAGATGTGCAAGAGTCCCCGTTCCCATTGACGGCAATAAGCCCGCCCTTACAGATAGCCCTTCTATTAAAAGAAGCCCTAGCCAAAAGCTAGGGATTGAAGTTCCCAAAACAGCAAGAAGCCTACTTGCGCGGTCAATGAAACGATTGGGATAAAGGGCCGACAAAGCGCCGAGCGGAACTGCAATGAGCAATAAAATGAGCAGCGAGCTGCCAGTAAGCAGCAGCGTGGCTGGCATTTTACGAAGCAGCTCCTCGCTGACTGGCCGATTCGTCATATACGACTTTCCCAAATCTAGATGGGCCAGCCTGGCAAGCCAGCTGCCATACTGAACCAATACCGGCTCGTTTAGCCCCAGCTCCTCCCTCTGTTGCTTGATTTCTGAGCTTGTGATCGCAACGTCATCTGAACGAAGCATTTGCTTAACGGCATCTCCCGGAGCAAGCTTAACGAAGACGAAGCTGACGAAGGAAAGCAGCAAAATAAACAGAACAAGCTCTACGCCCCTTTTCCAAACGATGCTCATTTCACTTCTACATCCAGCTCATTCGTCAGCATATAATATTCGCTTTTACTCGTCACCCAGTTTTTCACCTTGTCACGGTACAAAACGAGCGTATTGGGATGAACGAGGTAGGAATAATACATTTCTTCATTAATGCGGGTAAGCGCCTGTTTAATTAAAGCATAACGCGCATTCGTATCCACCGTCTGATCCAGCTCATCAATCCAAGCGCTCAGCTCTTGGTCGTTGATTTTACCGAAATTGAGCGAGCCATCCGGCTTAAAGGCTACATTTAGAAAATAACTCGCATCCCCGCGCGGCGCAATTAACGGGCTGTATGTGCCCAAATCCCAATCATCCTTCTCCAGCAAATAATCCTCGTATTTATCGACTTGTGCGATCGTTATGGCAATGCCAAGCTCCTTCGCTTGCGATTGCAGCACTTGGGCCAGCAATGGAAATTCCGCACGCGAAGCGTACGTGACCAGCTTGAAGGAAAGCGGCTGGCCATCCTTGGTCACCTTGCCCTGCTTAACCTCATAGCCTGCTTGCTGAAACCATTTGAGAGCAGCGTCAACTCCGCTTTCCTTCGATTCATAGCCGGGCACGAACGGAAATTCCGGCAAAAAAGGACCGCTGGCAACCGTCGCTTGGCCGCCCATAATGGCGTCCTTCAACTCATCGCGATTGACGAGTGCATCGAAAGCTTTGCGAACATATTTGTTTTGAAAATCTGCATGCTTCGTATTAAAAATAAGCTCATGTGTCCGCAAGCTGACAACAGAATCCAAATGCAGGCTGGCATCATTTTTCATCGTTTCCATGCTTTCAACTGGCGGACGGTACACAATATCCGCATCCCCTGCCATGAGCGCTGACAAGCGGGCATTGGCATCCTCATTAAAGCTGAAGGTCGCATGGTTGAGCTTTGCAGCACCGTCCCAATATTTGTCGTAGCGATCCAGCTTAAGCGAGCTGCCTGAAGTGAACGAGGCTACTTGAAACGGACCGGTTCCGATTGGCTTTTTATCCGGCTCCGGTGCAGACACGTCAATAATCGCTGTATTGGGATGAACCAGCTCCGATGGAAACTGGGGAAATGGCTGCTCCGTCGTAATTTGCAAGCTTTGTCCGCTGGCTTCCATTTGCTTGATTTTCAAAACCTGCTTCACGCCCGGGTTTTGCTCCATCGCCCGCTCAAGGGATTGCTTGACAGCATCCGCATCGAGCGCCTTACCATTTTGGAACGTCACCTGTTCCCGAATTTTAAACGTCCAATGCTGCCCATCTGGGCTGCTCCACTCCTTTGCAAGCCAAGGCTGGATTTGGAGGTCTTCGCCCAGCTTGACCAGCGTTTCAACAACACCTGCTCGGAGCGGGGTGTAATCCAGATGTGGATCTATCGTTTGGCTTGCAAAGTTAAACAGAAAGGACAGCTCCTTCTCAGGCGGTTGTGATTGCTCTCCGTTCGTATTTGCCCCTTTGGAGCAGGCCGCCGCGAGCAGCAGCAAACCGATGAATAGAATGAATGGGATGATTTTTCGCATATGCAATGTAAGCTTACCTCCATATTTTCAAATGATACAAGATTACCTGCCTCATCGTACCTTAAGAAGCCCTGAATGATAATAGCCCTATCGAGCTATTGCACAGCAAAAAATGTGACAATAATAAGCCGTTCTCATGATCCTCGCGAGCTCCTGCCTGGCAGGCATGAAGGTGAGATATAACGGTACGGTTTGTTTAGACGAAACCGTTCGCAGGCTGCTCCCTTGTATCAGAAGCAAATAAAGGATTATACCGACCCCAGAAATAAAAACAGAGGCAGCCCTGGGCGAGTAAATAAAGCCCTAGACTGCCACTGTTTTATTGAACTATCGTGCTCTGTTAACTTAATCATCTGCACATTAAATTAATGATTTACACTCTCTTTTTTCTTTTCCTTTTCCAACTGCCTTAATATAAAGGTATGTCTATAGTTGTATCTGAGGCGCACAATGTCCACGTACCAAGAATGGTAACACAGAAATATGAAGGTCTTCCTTTATTACCTATTTGGTATTTCATCGGAAAATATTATTTTTTTCCTTTTTATGCAATTCGCATAATAACAAGGTGTGCGGAATCTGACCATGTTCCTCCAGCTAATGGAGAAATCGTGAGTGCCGTAGAATTGCCAGCAGGATTGCGAACGGTGATGATTGAATTAATGGTAGTTGTTTGCACAAGCGCCATTCCTACTATTTGAGTAGTACCTGTTGCACGCCCGACCACCGTATAGGCCAGATCAGCCCCATTTAATGTTAAAATCAGTTGACCCGCTTCGTTTGCATTGACCTGAAACAAAACCTGATATGTGCCAATTGCCGACAAGTTAAAGGAGCTCGCATTTATACGGGTAATTGCAGTCCCGCTAATTGGACCATCTTGCGGAAAACTTACGTCCGTGTTGGGAGCAACAGTTGCTGTATTATTAGGAGGCATCAAGGCAAAAAAATCTGCAAAGCCTAATACTCCTCCGGCTGGTCCCACTGGTCCCGTTGCTCCTGTTAGACCAGTTGAACCCTCTGCTCCCGCAGGTCCTGCTGGTCCTGCAGGTCCGGCTGGTCCAACCGTACCAATTGCTCCTGCTAGTCCTGCTAGTCCTGCTAGTCCTTGTGGTCCAAGAGCACCTATCGCTCCGACAAGTCCTGCTGCTCCTTGAGGTCCAAGTGCTCCTGCAATTCCTTCGGGTCCAAGTGAACCAATCGCTCCGACAAGTCCTGCTAATCCTTGGGGGCCAAGTGCTCCTGCAATTCCTTCGGGTCCAAGTGAACCAATTGCTCCGACAAGTCCTGCTAATCCTTGGGGGCCAAGTGCTCCTGCAATTCCTTCGGGTCCAAGTGCGCCAATTGCTCCGACAAGTCCTGCTAATCCTTGGGGGCCGAGTGCTCCTGCAACTCCTTGAGGCCCAGCTTCTGCTATCGCTCCCGCAAGTCCTTGAAGTAATTGCTGTCCTTCAGGCGGGGGACACTTTTTACAAACCCTGTTTTTAATTTCCCGATGACGACGTTTCTTTTTTTTATCTTTTGGATGGCACACAATTGTGGTTTTCTTTTTACACCGTTTTTTTGTTGCGGGACAACTCAATACTGACACCTCCCTATATATGGTTCAGTGTACGTGAGTCGGTTTTTTTAGGTATGGACTAATACCCTGTATTCGCTAGACTAAAAACTATTTTTAGAAAATTGGGTTAATACTAGGGTATGCTTATACCACAAAATCCCATAATATTTTGTTTGTGATTTAGTAATTTAACATTAATAAAACTATTCCTTCTCTTCGTCAACCCAAAACAAATTCGGGTCTTTTTGCACCTTCAATACCTCCCCTTAGTCAATTGCTAAAGGCAAGCAAAATAACCATATAAATCGTTTTTGCATTTTCTAATCACAATTGACTTCTTTAACCAGACAGGCTAACGTTTAGTCTATTAAATGTTTATAAGCGTCAAGGAGGAATACGTTATGCAATATGCAACATTCGCTGGCGGCTGTTTTTGGTGTATGGTTACCCCTTTCGAGGAGCTCCCAGGCATACATAGTATTATATCTGGCTATATGGGCGGACATCAGGAGAACCCGACTTATGAGCAGGTGAGAACAGGAGAGACGGGACATGCCGAGGTTGTGCAAATTGCCTTCGATCCGCAGCTGTTCCCTTATGAGCGTCTGCTTGAGCTGTATTGGCCGCAAATTGATCCGACGGACGAAGGCGGTCAATTTCAAGATCGCGGCAGCCAGTACCGTACGGTCATTTTTTATCATAATGAAGAGCAGCAGGCTCTGGCTCTCGCTACCAAGAAGAAGCTTGCAAGCAGCGGACGTTTCGATAAACCGATCGTAACAGAGATTCGGGCGGCAGATACGTTTTATGCAGCGGAGGAATATCATCAAAACTTCCATATGAAAAATCCAATGCATTACAAAGAGGATCGTGCACAATCGGGCCGCGACGAATTTATTGAGCAGAAATGGAAATAGTGCTTAACTTAGAAGAAAAAATACCAAACACCCCGTCAGCCGTTTGCTGGCGGGGTGTTTGGTTATGTAAGCTTACATCTAAATACCTTACTGCCCCTTCAGCCGCTGCTCCTCATTGCTCATTGGCTGCAGCTTGAGCGCAGCGCAGCATCATCAGACAAAAAGATCGGTTATGCCCAATATAAAAAGAGGATAGGTCATAGCGATTCCGAGCCGGTTCGAACGTTACGAGCAGGCGATGCTTCATCCGCTTCATCGCAAGCTGTATGAATCGCTCCGTCTGCTCACAAGCCAGAAACGTAATATACGCATACAGCGAATGATCCTCCGGCTCATCAAGCACGCTCACGCCAGCGCATGAAAATTCCGTCGGTATGCTCTGCTCCTTGAGCAGCGTGAGCGCAGGAAGCAGCTCCGCATCTATCGCGACATGCCCAAGCAGCAACGTTTGCTTCGGATGCTTGGTTATTTTTTCACGCGCCCGCCAGTTCTGCAATTCCCGTTCACGCCGCTGCCAGCGCAGCGCAGCATGCATGCTTATTACCTTTTCCGCTTCGCAAGCCATGCTCAAACTTGTCATATAAGACACGCTTCCTCACCATCCTTCTCTCCAAATCGTATAAACCGAGCCTTCCCTCCACATCGCCAAAAAAAGCTAACCACTACACCGCGATGATTTTTGGTTTATATTCACTCAACGCCTCCTGAATATGAGACTGGAGCAGCGGGCTGCTATCAATGATCGCCTTACGCTTCGCCTTGAGCACAATTTGCTCCATATCCGCAAAGCTGCATCCGGCAAGCAGACTGGCGGCCGTATCATATATATGAGCCTGCTGTTCAAAATCTCCAATTAAAAGCGATATATATTCGTACCTGCTGCGATCATCCGGCATGCCGTAATGCATCTTCGTATCGAAGCGCCGCCATATCGCATTGTCCAGCTCCTCCTCCAAATTAGTTGCCGCAATAAAAATACTTTCGCAATCAAACTCGTCCAAGCACTGCAATAGCGTATTAACGACCCTCGCCATTTCCTTCACTTCATCATTATTTTCACGGGTCCTTGCAATCGCATCGAACTCATCGAGAAATAAGACGCAGGGGGTCGCTTTGGCGTAATCGAATATTTTGCGGACATTGCTCGCCGTCTCTCCTAGATGACTATGGATAATCGCATCGAGCCTGACCAAAATAAGCGGAACATCCAACCGCTGCGCAATGTAGAAGGCGGTCAATGTTTTTCCCGTACCTGGCGGCCCGTACATAACGACTTTGTTGGGAATTGGCACATCATGCTCCTCAAACTTTTCCTTCATGCCCATAATCGTAAAAAATTCTTCCACGATTTGCCGATTCATCGGCGGCAGCACGATACGTTTCACCTTTTTCGCACAGTCCTTCGGGCTGTAAAAGCTAGCCATATCCGTTCCTTTGGCCCTTGGCAGCCGGTGATTGCTTTGATTTTTACTCATGTTAGCAAGACTCCTTCGATAAAATTTTCGCGCGAAAAACCCAGCTTGTTGGTCGGGCCATTGCGCTAAATGGCGGCCATATGTTCAAGAAATCCAGAAGATGCCCTCCTGCTCGATTTCAACCTGCTCCAGCTGCTGCTCAAAACTTTATAGCCATCCTTGTTGTCTTCCTTTCTTAGTTGGAGAAGTACATCGCTTTATTCGTAAACGTTACGATTTATTATAGCGCATAGGCTGGGTTTTGGAAAGGGGGGTATGCAAGCCTTACTGGCTCACATACTCTTCCCCCGCCTGCTGCACCCATTGCACGAACAGCTTTGCCCCTTCCGTCAGAACCTCTTCATCGATATCGAATAAGGGATGATGCAGCGGATAAACCGTTTCAGCTGCTGGATGGGCACTGCCAATAAACGCGAATGCTCCCGTCACCTTCTGTACATACAGCGCAAAGTCTTCCCCAGCAAGGCTAGGCTTGTCCAAAATAACAACCTTATCGTCACCCAAGGCGATTCTCCCGGCCTGAATGGTCAGCTGAACGGCTGACGCGTTATTAAGCAGCGGTGTTCCTAGCCGATATCGCGACGTATAGCTGCCGCCATAAGTGCTGGCGACAGCATCTGCTCTCTTTTCCAGAAGTTGATGAATTTGCGCAGTCAGCTCCGGGTGAAAAACGCGATAGGTCCCGCTCAGCTTGCTTTCCCCCGCAATTGCATTAATCGCAGTACCCGCATGCAAAGTACCGAATGCGAACACCTTCGTTTCCCAAGGGTCTGTTTCCACTGCAAGAGCGAATTTAACATCAGAAACAAATTGCACCGCCATCGACAGCGCGTCCACAGCCAAATGCGGCGTACTATGATGACCGTTCAACCCTTGAAAAGCAATGTGGAAATGCGAGGATGCCGCCATCGCCTCTTTGCGATGAATGCCAACAACACCCGTAGGCAGCTCCGGCCATACATGCATGGCAAAGCATAGGTCGACACCTTCCAGCACCCCAGCCTCAATCATATCTCGACCACCACTTATCATCCGCCCATCAATTGGACTAGGAAGCGCACTTTCCTCAGCGGGCTGAAATACAAATTTAATCGTTCCTGACCAGATATCTCGGTGCCGACTGAGCGCCTTTGCTGCTCCTAGCAGCATCGTCATATGAGCATCATGACCACAGGCATGCATAGCTCCTTCGCTCGCGGAACGGTGGTCAAATGTATTCTCCTCCGTAATCGCCAGAGCATCCATATCTGCTCGCAGCACGATCGTCGGTCCCGGCTTATCGCTGCTGAGAATGCCAACAACGCCTTTGCCAAAATGCTTGCCGACATGCCGCTGAACTTGCAAGCCCCATCCCGATAAATAGCCCGCTACCTTCTCTGCAGTCCAGCCCACCTCAAATAATACCTCGGGATGCTTGTGAAAATCTCTGCGCAGCGCGATTAATTCCTCACGCAACGTATCTACATAGGCTAGCGCAGCTTGTGCATTCATAAAAATCGCCTCCTTATATGTGAAACCTTTTTATCCAGATCGACATAAGCAAGCAAAAACGACTTCGTCGTCCTCTGGCGGCACAGCGCGTTTCACTCCGAGAAATATAGAGAAAGCATGGCGAAATCATATACTTTCCTATATTTCAAAAAAAGCGGAAACATCCCTTGTATCAGGATGTTTCCGCTTTTACGGTCAACTCTATTTTCAATAATAGGTATGGCCTAGCCATAAGTCAATGCCAGGTACATTTTAATACTGGCGAAAAGCAAGCACCGCGTTGACTCCGCCAAAGCCGTAGGAGTTGGACACTGCTGCCGCGGACTTCACCGTACGCGGATTTTTGACAACCAAGTCAAGCTGCGCCTCCGGGTCTGGCTCATCCAAATTCGTAGTTGGCGGCAGCCACCCATTGCGCAGCGCAAGCAGCGTAATCGCTGCTTCAATAGCGCCTGATGCGCCAAGCGGATGGCCGTACAAGCCTTTCGTGCCGCTGACGGCTACCGGATGGTTGCCAAATACTTGGCGGATGACCCGTGATTCCGTCACATCATTGAGCAGCGTCGAAGAGCCGTGGGCATTGACATAGTCAATGTCCTCCGGTGCCATATCCGCGCTCGTCAGCGCCTGGCGCAAGGCGCGTGCTGCCTGCGTGCCGCATGGGAGCGGCGCGCTCATATGATGCGCATCGTTGGTCAGCCCGAAGCCTGCCAGCTCGCCATATATTTTCGCGCCTCGCGCCCTCGCATGATGCTCGGCTTCAATAACGAGCACGGCGCTGCCCTCGCCCATGACGAAGCCGTCGCGATTGCGGTCAAACGGCCGGCTTGCCACACCCGGCGACTCATTGCGAGTAGACATCGCACGCAGCATGTCGAAGGCGCCGAAGGAAAGCGGCGCAAGCGGGGCTTCCGAGCCGCCTGCCATAATGACGTCCGCTTCGCCGCGCCGGATCGCTTGCAGCGCCCGGCCGATGGCGACGGCACCAGAAGCGCAGGACATTGCGTTCGTCTCATTCAAGCCCGTCATGCCAAACTCCATGGCAAGATTGCACGAGGCCGCGCCGCCGAACACGGAAAACCCCAGCGTCGG
This sequence comes from Paenibacillus sp. FSL H8-0537, assembly GCF_038051995.1. Classification (NCBI taxonomy): domain Bacteria; kingdom Bacillati; phylum Bacillota; class Bacilli; order Caryophanales; family Paenibacillaceae; genus Paenibacillus; species Paenibacillus sp. FSL H8-0537. The sequence goes on from NZ_CP150290.1 coordinate 3,821,890, forward strand.
CGACACGGCCCGGAAGCCGCCATTATGGTAGCGGCTGCACTGCTCTTCCGCATAGGCGATGCCACCCAGCGCACTGCCCATAAATACGCCTGCCCGATCAGCATCGAGATCGGCAGGGTTCAGCCCGGCGTCGCGCAGCGCCAGTGCGCCGCTGGCAACGGCTAGCTGCGAATAACGGTCCATGCGATGCGCCCGCTTTTTATCCATATAATGCTCCGCCTGAAAATCCGGAATTTGTGCAGCTATTCGGCTCCGCAGCCCTTCCGGCACAAAACGTTCAATTTCTCTCACCGCGCTTTGCCCCCGCACTAGACCTTCCCATAACTGCTCCACGCCTGCGCCAATCGGCGTTACACAGCCTATTCCGGTTATGACCGCCTTAATCGCATTAGCCATTGCGCCCACCTGCCTCTCTTTGTTGAATACTGGCTTGCTCTGCCGCATCGTTTGCGAACTGCTCAGCTAATTGTTCTCTTAGAGCCTCCCATTGCAGGTCTGTCCATTGCCCGGAATCAGGGAGCTCTTCTTGCACAGCTTGCTTCTTGGCAGCAAGCGCGGCTTCAAGCTCAGCCTGCTGCTTCAAGCCTTGCAGCGTTCTCTCCGCAATCGCATAGACGAACTGCTTGCCGATAAAACCGGCGAAGAGCCTGCGGCTCCATGGTGGAGAATTCCAGCGATGCACAATCGATACAGAAACCTTCTCTCCAGCCGGTACAATGCGCCATTCTACCTCCATCCCTTTCGTTACACCGCGCACATGGCGGTAACCAACGATCAGTTCCTCCTCATTCACTACCATTTCGCTTTCCCACCAGACCGGCCACTGAAACCGTTTAAATGGCCGAACGGCGGCCATTCTCACGAGTCCTCCCCGCTCACTGCCGCCATAGCGAAACTGGATCTGGCGGTAATGCGGGAGCAGCTGCGGCCAATTTTCGATTTTTCGGGCATATTGGAAGGCCGTCAGCGACTCACAGCGCATCGTTACCTCGTTGTAGGTATGCATGTGTATTCAATCCTCCTTGTATGTGTATCTATTCATAAGCAATCGCCAATTACTGCCGCCAGGCGACTGCGGGCGGCAGGCAGCGAGCCAAGTCCACGCAAAGCGGATTGCCACAGCAGCTCATGCCTGCTCGTCCATTCAATCAGTTTTTGCAGCCGAATAGCTGGTGCGAAGCGGCTTTGCTGAAGTGCCGCATAGCGAGCAAGCGGCGCATCGCTGTCGATCTCGAGCGCTTGAAGCAGCAGCGGCGCAGCAAGCTCCGCACTGCTGAGCGCGCGGTAAATGCCCTGGCCTGTCAGCGGATCATAATAACCGGCAGCATCGCCGATGAGCAGCAGCCCTGCTTGCTGCGTTGCCCGCACACGGCGGTCAAATGGCCCACAGGCGAGCACCTCGCCTGTGCAAGCCACACCCTGCAAGCGCTCCGCCAGCTCTGGCAGCTCGCCCGCCTTTCCCAGCAGCCATGCAGCGCGCCCCTCCTTGCTTTTAGCAGAAGCAGCTCTGTTATCCGCTTCAGCCGGAGCAGAAGCACGGACAGTCCCATCGCAAGAGGCAGGAGCTTTTCCACTTACATTGACAAAAAACGATGCGGCTTCAAGCGTCTCCATCTGCGTATCCGTAGCCGTATATGTATCCATATCCGCATGACCAGCTTCATTCTTAACAGCTCCGCTTTCTTTCAAGCCTGCGGCTACTGCTGCCGCACTCCCATCTCCCGACAGCTGGGCAAGCGTCATATTGGCCTCACCTCCGCCAATCGGCGCAAGCCCAACAACGAGGCCGCGCCCAGTGAACAGCTCGACACGTGGCTGCAAATCCCGCACACCGCTCACCCGTGCCGTGAACGCTGTTTTGCGCAGCGGGCCGAAGCTGCTAAGCCCCGCGCAGCGGGCCACTGCTGAGCGAATCCCATCGGCGCCAATAACGAGGCGCGCCCGAAATTCCGCTGCCTGACCCGCTGCGGAATAAGCGACAACACCAGCCACACGCCCTTGCTCCCAAATGAGACGCTGCACCCGCATTTGTTCTATGACCTTCGCACCAGCCTCCCCAGCATGCAGCGCAAGCGCATAATCCAGCTTTTCACGGGCGCAGGCCATTCCGAATTGGCCTGCGGGGAAAGACGCCAGCAGCTCCGCCTTTCCGCTTGTCAGCCGCCAGCCATGGATGAGCGAATGCTCCATGCTGCTGAGGATCGCCGCGAATTTGCCAGCAGGCAGTACACGCGCAAGCGCAGCGACTGCGCCAGGATTCAGCGATTCGCCGCACGGCTTGCGCCGCGGAAGCGATTCACGCTCCAGCACAAGCACCTTTACACCTTGAGCAGCTAATAGTGCTGCCAGTACGCTGCCAGCTGGTCCTGCACCGACAATGATGACATCATGCATGGCACACTAGCGCCAAGCGAAATGGAAAATGCCGATGCACGACAGCAGCGGGAACACCTGCCTGTGCAAGCAGCTCCTTCGCTTCGCGCGCTGTATAGGAGCGCTGGACGGACATTGGCCCATCATGCTTCGTCACCGGGCTGCGCCAGATGAACTTCGCAAGCATTCGCGCGGACAGCAGCGCCAGCCGGTGCCGCTCCAAATCGGTGACGACCCAGCCGACCCTCGCAACCCGGTCGATTTCCCCCAGCATGCGGCTCGCCTCCCCGTCATCCAAATGATGCAGCGCCAAATTGCTGAAGACGATGTCAAAGCTGTTATCCTCGAATGGAAGAGCGGTCCCATCTGCTTGCAGCACCTGTATGGCAGTCTGATGAGCGGTGCGTTTTGCCGCAAGCTCCACCATTTTAGGATGAATATCCACGCCGACAATTTCTACCGCCATACCGCGCCTGCTGCACCATTTCTCCAAGGCGATCGGGATATCCGCCAGCCCTGTCGCCACATCGAGCAGCTTTATTTTCACCCTATCGCCTTGCGCAGGCCTAGATCCTGACCCGGTCCATCCCCACTGTTTTCCTTGCGAATTCTTCGCCGCTCCTTGCTCCAGCCCGGCGCCCTGCCCAAATAGCAGCTCCAGCTCCTGTGCTCGCCGTGCGATAGTCGTCTGTCTGAGCAGCCGCTCCAAATGCTTGAACAGCACCGGATTGCCGCCCAAATAGCGGTTGACCTGCCACACCTCAGCGAGGCTCCTCTCGAGCTCCTCCAGTTCTAACTCTTCCTCATCGAGCTTTTCCTTCGCATACAGCCGCTTCATAGCTGCCACCTCCTGCTTTGCTGTCCTTATTGTTATTGTTTTCCACCTTTTTTATCCGCATAAGGCTTATATTTATTTCATTTTTTTACCTGATGGAATAAGGCAGTTGTGTTCGCAACCTCCAGCCTCCCCTTGCGTCTAATAGAGTAGAGAAACTAGAGGAGAGTGATAGAACGCTTATGAAATTTAAAATGAGAAAGCTGACCGCCTTGCTGGTGCTGCTTATGCTGAGCCAGGCATTTGCCGCGGGCAGCAGTATAGCTGCGAGCTCCGCAACCAAGTACCGGGTGTATCAGAACGATGCAGCGCTCAAGGAATTTGCAACCGAGAAGCAGGCAATTGCCTATGCCCAAAGCTTTACCTACAGCCATGTCGAGCAAATTTCGGGCCGAGTGTGGGTATGGGACAATTTTCCGAAGTATAAGGTATATCAAGGCGGCGCCTCCAATCCCAAGTGGGAATATCGCACCTACGAACAAGCACAGGCCGCAGCGAAGCAGCTAGGTCAAGTACATATTCGAGATTTACAGCAGCCGGGCTGGGTTTATGAATCTTATGCCAAGTTCCAGCTCTATCAAGGCGAAAATACGAAAAGCAGCTGGGGCTTTGCTACCCTTGCAGCCGCTAAGAAGGAAGCTGCCAATTGGGGCAATTCCCATATAATTAAACGCTCCACGAATGAGTGGGTATGGGACAATGTGACGGCTGCCCAAAAGAAAGGGCAGCGTGCAGGCAAAGCGATTTACACGATAACGAAGGATGGCGGGCAAATTTCCGGCACCAAAACATACGCTTACCTCTATGACGCTGTTCAAGCAGCAGCCAAGCAAGAAGGCAGTGAAGTAACCAATACTGCGAAAGGCAAGGTCGTTTTCTCCAATGTTCGCAGTTACGAAGTTCAGCAAAATGGCAAAACCATCAAAGCTTTTATTAGTGTTGATGCCGCAATACCCTTTGCCAAAAAATATGCTGGCGCAGATATCGTTTACAATAACGTAGTCTGGTGGACCAACAAGCCTTATTTATCCGTTTATCAAAACGATAAAATCATCAAAAGCGTACACACCAAAGAATCCGCAGTGACGCTAGCCAAAAGCTACGCAAATGCCACCGTTCGAAATGCGGATGGACGGGTATTATGGAGCAATGCAACAAAGCTGATTTATATGGGGTGGAATGGATCTTCGAACAGCCAGACGATTATGGGGCATGTTGCGGGGACACAAGGGCTTGATATTGATTCTCCGACTTGGTTCGAGCTAGGGGACGCGAATGGCAAGCTGAACGATATGTCGGATGCTGCGACCGCCAGCACCTTGAAGGCTCAGGGCGTTCTCGTCATGCCGCTTCTGCACAACCAGTTTGACAAAAAGATGACAAGTGCCTTTCTCGCCAATCCAGCTGCGCAGGCAGCTTTCATTAGCAGTCTCGTCACCAAGCTTGCGGCGCTTCACGTCTATGGCCTCAATATTGATTTTGAAGAGGTAGCTGGGTCGGACCGGGCAAGCTATACCGCTTTTGTCAAAGCACTCACGAAAGCTGTTCATGCCAAAGGCATGAAAGTATCGATCGATCTGCCGCGCGGCAGCGCCAGCTGGAATCAGGCAACGGCGTATGACCACACTGCACTGGCAGGCATTGTCGATACGATTATTATTATGGCTTATGACGAGCACTGGAGCACAGGCCCGGAAGCGGGCTCCGTTTCCAGCTTGGCGTGGGCTGAAGAGGGCGTAAAACAGTTTCTCGATTACGGCATTCCACGCAAAAAGCTTATGCTCGGCATTCCTTTTTACGTCCGCGAGTGGAAGCTGGATAGCGCAGGTGCTCTTATTAGCAATCGCGCTATATATATGAAGGAAGTGCCGCAGCTCATTAAAGATACGAACGCTATAGGCACGCCGGATGTAACATCCGGTCAAACGAAATACACCTATGTAAAAGATGGTTTTACCTATGTATTTTGGGCAGAGACCGCTTCAACCGTGCAAGCCCGCATCAATATGGCGAAAAAATATGATCTCGCAGGTGTTGCAGCGTGGCGCCTTGGCTACGAAAGCGCCGATCTATGGACGATGATGCTCCGTTTGAAATAATTTGTATATTTATTTTATGGATGAAAAAAGGTCAAGCCAGAGGGCTATTAACCCTCTGGCTTGACCTTTTTGATAAAGCAAACTTTATTAGATTGGCTGTACTTATATTTGAGCCTTCACAACACGTTTCACGGCATCGTTAGCCGCTTCGTCAATCGAAGAGCTGTATACAGCAGCATCGATTGGCAAAAAGGCTTGGCCGATTATTTCTTGCGCAATGGCTTGGTCGTTGTCGCTTGCAGAACCGACCAGTACCAAGGCAATAAGTCCCGCATCGTTTAGCAATGTGGCATAACCAGCGATTTGCCGCACAGATTCTCCTAAGCTGTTATCGATTAGCATCGTATGATAGCCTCTCGCTACCAACCGTTTCTCGATTCCCTTCGCAAGAGCCAAGTTGTCCGAAGCTGAACCCGTAAGCCAAAGCGTTAATGGCTGCTGCCCTTTTTGCTGGGCACGTACATCTCTTGTGATTTCCGTATCGATCTGGCCCGCACTATCAGAGCTTTGAAGAGCTTCGTCAATGACGCCGCAAGCGGATGTCATATTCGTTACGCGATCGATGAGAATAAATCCACCGATGCTTTTATTTTTTTCAAATGCATCAAAGATAATACCATCCGATAATGAAAATTCACATTTAGCCACTTCATTCTTAACCACATGATCGGCTGTAACCGTGTTGCCTGTATTAATATCGATTTTGTGTTTAATTGCCGTCACAGTACCAGGAAGAACCTTTGTACCTACCTTCACCAGAACATTTTTTCCCGGCGTCAGGACAGAATCATCCATCCAAAGAATCGTGGCGCTAAAGCTGTCGGCCTCTTGGAGCTGATCATCCTTCGTAAATACACATCCGCGTGAAACGTCAACTTCCCGATCCAATTGAATCGTTACAGGTTGTCCGGCATGAGCCGAATCCCTGTCTTGGTCTGTTACAAAGATTCGTTTGACCTTCGCCTTCTCACGGCTAGGCAGAGTGGTCAGCTCATCGCCAACTGCAATGCTGCCCGCTTCGATCTGTCCTTGAAATCCACGGAAGGTGTGGTCTGGCCTGCATACCCGCTGAACGGGCATCATAAACGGCAACTCATCGTCGCTTGCATGGACATCAACACCTTCCAGATAGGGCAGCAAAGGAAGACCCTCGTACCAAGGCGTATTAGGCGATTTTTTCGTAATATTATCCCCTTCTGTTGCAGAAACAGGGATTACCTGAATGCTTTCAAACTGGAATTCACTGGCGGTGCGAGAAAAGTCTTCTTTGATTTCATCAAATATTTTCGCATCAAAATCCACCAAATCCATTTTATTTACCGCTAACACCAGATGCTTGATTCCCATGAGAGCGCAAATCCGGGTATGGCGCTTCGTTTGCGTAATAATTCCTTTTTTTGCGTCCACCAGAATAATGGCAAGATCCGCAAAAGATGCACCTACGGCCATGTTGCGTGTATATTCTTCATGCCCCGGCGTGTCCGCTACAATGAATGAACGGTGATCCGTCGTAAAATACCGATAAGCCACATCAATCGTAATCCCCTGCTCACGTTCAGCAAGCAGTCCATCTAGAAGCAAGGAGTAGTCAATTTTGCCGCCACGGCTGCCCAGCCTGCTGTCCAGCTCCAAGGCTCTCTCCTGGTCAGCGAACAAAAGCTTAGCCTCATAAAGCATATGTCCAATTAAAGTGGATTTGCCGTCATCCACACTTCCGCAAGTAATAAATTTAAGCAGACTCTTCATCTTAGAAATAGCCCTCCCGTTTACGTCTTTCCATGCTTCCCGCTTCTTCCTGATCAATAACCCTTGTTGTCCGTTCGGATGATACCGCGCCAAGCGTCTCTTCAATAATAGCATCCAGCGTGTCCGCCTCTGACAGGGCGCCGCCAGTCAGCGGATAACAGCCTAATGTGCGAAATCTCATCTTCAGCATTTCAATCTTCTCACCCGGCTCGAGCCTCATCCGATCATCATCCGCCATGATGATCTGTCCATCGCGATTAACGACAGGCCGTTCTTTGGCTAAATAAAGAGGAACAATATCAATGTTCTCTCTGTGAATGTATTGCCAGATATCCTTTTCTGTCCAATTGGAAATCGGGAATACACGGATGCTTTCACCCTTATTAATTCTTGTATTGAAAAGCTTCCACATTTCCGGACGTTGGTTTTTCGGATCCCAGGCATGATTTTTATTACGGAATGAGAAAATCCGCTCCTTCGCACGCGACTTCTCCTCATCACGTCTTCCACCGCCAAAAGCAGCTGTGAATCCGTATTTGTCAAGGCCCTGCTTCAGGGCTTGGGTTTTCATAATATCCGTATAGGCGGAGCCATGATCAAATGGGTTGATCCCTTGCTCAATCCCTTCTTGATTGGAGTGAACAAGCATGTTGATTCCGAATTCTTTCGCCTTACGGTCACGGAATTCAATCATCTCTTTGAACTTCCACGTTGTATCAATATGCATGAAAGGAAACGGCGGCTTCTCCGGATAAAAGGCTTTCAACGCCAAATGCAGCATCACGGAGCTATCCTTACCGATCGAGTACAGCATCACGGGATTTTCACATTCCGCCGCTACTTCTCGAATAATATAAATCGCCTCAGCCTCGAGTTGATCCAGATGTGTCGTTGCATCTATGGAATCAAGCATCATTTTGTCCATGAAAAAAATGCCTCCCTTTAATCCTTACTAAATCTATAGACTATAATATATATCCTATCAGATTTTCACTTTTATGCAAAGTGGAATAAAGTGAATTCTTTTATTTTTTTAATCCATTCGTTTTCATCAAAAAGGACAACGAAACTACGCGCAATTAGATTGGATAATTCCATTATAGAAAAAATGTAGGGATGATGTGTATCAAGCTAGCATGAACCCCTGATTCGGGATGATCGCTTTGAAGACGTCATTTTTTTGCGCCTTACTTAACCACCTGCTCAAACACCAGCTTCCCAAGCGGCAGCTCCATAAATTTCGCATAAGCTTCTGCTTGCTGCTCAACTCCCTCCTCGAAGCCAGTGAGAGGTTCGAAGGGATGAATGACAACATCGATTCCCTTCTTCTTAATCGTTCGCTTCCATGTGCCTACGACTTGTCCATTAACCACAATCATCGGCAAAAACACGCCATTATTGCCAGGAACAATTCGCGGAGCAATTTCAGGCTTCAACACGGCGCTGCGTTCCTTGTAGCCTAAAATAAATTCATCAAAGCCAGGCAGCAAATAAACGCCGGAAGCTTTACCCTGTTGCTCCTCATCCTTCGAATGCCTCTTATCCCCCTGCTCTGTCCAAGCACCGGCTGTCTGCTTTAGCATCCAATAGTCATTCCCGTCCATTCGCTCACTATCCAGCTGGCCTTTTATTGCTTCGAGCCCTTCCCTTGCATCCGCAAGCGTCATCCCTGTCCACCAGGCAAAATCATGAACCGTAGCAGGACCATGGGCGGTAAAATATCGCAAAGCAAGCTTCGCAAGCGCAGCTTCACGCGTCATTTTCTGCGCATCAGTTGCCCACTCATCTAGCAACACGAACGTTTGCTGCTTGCCGCTTATCGGTCCAAAGCAAATCAGCCCTTTATAGGCGCTATGCCATAAAATATGATAACCCCGCTGGCTGTCCGTGCGTATGCCCGCCTGCTCCAGCTGTTCTAGCAGTGCTCCGCGCGAAACCTGCGCTCCCCCTTGCAGCATATTGTGAATCAAGCTTTCGCTGCGCGTAAGCGTTGCATCATCTAACTCTAGCTGCTCCCTCCGCCGTTTCGACTGCTGAAGCAAGCGCGGGGCAGCGAGTGACAACCGCCATAATACATCCTCCGTTGGCACAAAATGAATCGTTCCGCGCTGCGTCCAGGTCAGTACCATCTCGCGACTTGCAATGCTCTGCTCAACCTTGGACAGCGTTGCTCCAGGCGAACGCAGGCCAATTGCCCACATCGCCTGCATATAATCCTGAGCCTGCACAGCGCCGAGCTGCTGGACTACCTGCTTAGGCGACCAATTGCTTTCAACTAATGCTATCCCTTGATTTTGCAGGCGAAGTCCTGCTATCCTGTTTATGTTCATCCAGCACCCCTCTTGCACAATATCCATGCATTTTGCTTCCATTTTACCACAGGGTACAAATGCCGTTTCATCTTCATCAAAACAAGCCCACAGTTCCAAAACTGAAAATGTTACAATTTCGATACATTTTCTACATATTTCGAAACAATTGCCCGTTATAATTCGTCATAGGGATCACTTAAGGAGGCATTTTTGAACATGAAGATAAAAAGAACAGGACAGGCTCTGACGGTTCTGCTGCTGCTGTTTGCCTTTGGCTGTACTGGCGCACAAGAAACCGTATCGCCCATAGCTAGCCAATCGCCAGCGAGCAATACGAATACCGAAGCTGCTGGGCCAGCAGTGGATAATGCTGTGCAAGAAACGTCTGGTACCGTTGAAGATTTGCTTGTTGTAGCGAACCCTGCTGCAGCTGTCGTACTCGTAAACAAGCAATACAGCTTGCCAGAAGGTTATGAGCCGCAGGATTTGGTATATCCTGATGTGGCATTCACCTTCACTGAGAAAATCGACAAGCGCATGCTCCGCAAGGAAGCGGCTGACGCTTTGGAGCAATTATTCGCCGGAGCAGCTGGTGATGGCATTAAGCTAGCTGGCGTTTCCGGCTATCGTTCTTATGATCGCCAGAAAACACTGTTCGACAATTATGTGAAAAAGGATGGCGAAGAAGCCGCTCGCATGTACAGCGCAGTTCCGGGTACGAGTGAGCATCAGACCGGCCTAGCCATTGATGTTACGGGTGCAGATGGCAAATGTGCGGCAGAGGATTGTTTTGCGGGCACGCCTGAAGCAATTTGGCTCGCAGATCATGCATGGGAATATGGCTACATTATTCGTTATCCTGAAGGGAAAGACAGCATTACCGGCTATAAATATGAGCCTTGGCACATTCGATATGTCGGCAAGGAGCTGGCCAAAGAGCTTAACGAGCGCGACATTACGCTTGATGAATATTACAATGCGGTTCCAGTGTCCGAGAAACGTTAATACGCATTAAAAAAAGCGGCCGCTTAGCCGCTTTTTTTATTTTTCCCCCTTGAATTCTCTCAAATATACCGCTCGTCCGTTCCCAGAATGGAATCCAGCAGCCCTGGAAAACATAAGTCGAGATTGTCCCGGCGAACGGAATAGTAGTGCTGCTTGCCTTCAATTCGCGGCTGAATGATTCCTGCTTCGCGCAATATTTTGACATGATGCGATAGCGTTGATTTGGACAGATGCTCCACCTCGAAGGAGGAGCAGTTTTTCTCTCCTGCCTTGGCAAGGCATAAAACAATTTTAAGCCGCACAGGGTCACTCAGCGCATGCAGCACCGTTGTGAGCTTCATTTCATTGGCTTCTGGTAATTTTACAGTTCTCATACTGCCCAACGTATCATATCTGGATGCATGTTTCAATGTTCGAGGCCTTCCACTGTATATTTCACAATTGCCTCCTTTAAAAAATCTTTCCCTTGGGCAACATATAAGCGCAACGGAATATTTGAATGAAAGGAGCCGCAAACCCATGCTGCTTGTTTATGCTGTCGCCCTCCTGCTTGGAGGATTATTCGCGGTGAATGCCGTATTCGCTTATCAGAGCAAGCATATTGATCCTCTTTTCTGGGCCACGATATGGTATCAGTTCAAGCTGCTTCCAGTCATTTTTGCTGCAAATGTCATGATTGGATTTGGCGTCAAATTTTTGTATAAAGGATTTGGAAATTTGACCTTTGCTCTCACCTTGTCAAAAGGCATTGAAATTTTGGTCTGTGTAGTCATTGGCATGATATTTTTGCGGGAAATGCCCAATTGGAAAACAATTGCAGGGCTTGCCATCGTCGTGATTGGCTTCTGGATTACGAAGCTCAAATGAGCGCTATCTATCCCAAGCATTACTGGAAAAAAGCAAACAGCCTAAAGCCGCCCCCGTTATAACAGGCGTCCGCTTTAGACTGTTTATTTTCATTAGTTCATAATTTCTTCGTTCTGCACATTGCTCTCGCTTATCAATTCAAAAGCTGTTCGTATTTTCTCAATGTAAGCAGGATCATTGCCGGTACACATAAAGCGAATGCTGCCGCTTCTTACGCCGCCTACCATGCCTACTCGGCTTAGCAGCGCCGTGAGGCGTTTTATCGTGCCCGCATTGCCATCTATAATCTGAATGTGTGGCGGCAATATTTCGCGGAGCAGCCCTTTATAGAAGGGGTAATGGGTACAGCCCAGGACGACAATGCCATAACGGTCCAGATCATACCCAGCCAGCTTGGAGTGGAAATAGTCGCCCATAATGCGCTTGTCAAACTGCAAGTCCTCACAATAGCGGACAAGCTCAGGAAGCGGCAAGGAATCTACAATCCCCTCATCGTCTACCCGTGACACAAGAGCATAATACTTAGGCTGCTGCAGCGTTAGCGGTGTCGCGAACACCAGCACCCGCTTCCCCGTCCTGCGGTTCATCTCAACCGCTGGCTTAACCGCCGGCTCCATGCCGACAATGGGAAAAGAATACATCGTTCGCAGCTCGGCAACAGCAATGCTGGTCGCTGTATTGCAAGCAACAACCAAGGCATCAATTCCTTCGCCTACCATCGTTTCCACAGCCTCCAGAATAAAAGCTCTGACTTCCTCCTTCGACTTCGTTCCATAAGGAACATGCAAATTATCAGCCATAAAAAGATAATCCTGAGCAGGGAGTCGTCGAAGCGCCTCAGCCATTACGGTTAGCCCGCCAATACCCGAATCCAAAAAACCAATTTTCATTTTTATCGTTCCCTAACTTTTGTAATAAAGGCTTATACCAGCATAGCGCGATAGCAGGCTATAGGCAATATCCGTAAAGAAGATTATCAGCAGCATACGCTCATAAACGAATACATTTTTTCAAAAAAAGAACCAACCAGACGTTCCTGATTGGCCTTTTTCCCTATTATATATCATTTTACTTACATTTTTTAAAAGACGCCTACGGCATTATAAGCTTGCTTAACTGAAGCTACTTGCGTCGAAGTTGCGCCGTACAGCTCCGTTGCCGATTGGATGACTGCTGCACGAGTGGCGGAGAAATTAGAGAATGTCGACAAATAGTATACAAGCGCATTGTAATAAATTTGTACCGCTTGTTCCCTGCCAATGCCCGTAACGCTCACCCCGCTAAACGTTCCGCCTTGCGCCAGCAAATAAAACGCTTTGTTGTTAATGCCGCTATTTATATGCACGCCGCCATTGTCAGCGGAACCCGTATAGCGATTGCTGTAGTGGGCGGGCTGATTATACAAAGTTGGATTGGCTAGCGAGCGAAGCGCATCTCCCGGAATGCCTGGCGTATACACATCATCCCCGATCAACCAGCCGTCCCCTTCAATGGAGTTGCCGATAATATCGGAAATCGATTCATTAATAGCTCCCGATTCGCCGTAATACTCCAGATTAGCCGTATATTCCGTTACGCCATGCGTAAACTCGTGGCCGACTACATCCAAATCGCCAGACAGCGGCACAAAGGTGACACCATCGCCATCGCCGTATACCATTTGCACGCCATTCCAGAACGCATTGTTATAGTTCGTATAATAATGAACCGTAGAACGGAGCTGCAAGCCATTGTTGTTCAAGCTGTTGCGGCCGAATTTCTGGAAATAATAATCATAGGTTTTAGCTGCATAAGCATGAGCGTCAACGGCTGCTCTATCCGTCCAAATGTTCGTTGATCTGGAGAAAATCGTTCCTGGAAGCGACAGTCCATTATTTGCATTATAAGTTACAATGCCGTTCCCGCGCGTTGTATCATACAGCTGATAATTGGAGCCAACCTGCCTCGTTTCAAATGTTTTGCTGTCTCCGTTCACACCTGTTCCCGTACCCGTTATATGATGCAAAATATTATATTTAAACAATACGCTGCCTGTCTCCGCCGCGATAAAATATCTAACCCGCAGCGGCTCAGGCTCCAGTACATTCACTTCTGTAATATAAGATAATACCGGCTGGCCATCCTGTACGAAATAATACAAATCTGCTTTAGGAGTCGTTTGCGACTCGCCAAGCGCGCCATACTCCTGTGCCACGTCAGCCTCGGCGGCGGCAATCGCGTCTGCTTCGCTAATCGGAATGACCGGAACGAGCGTTTGCGGCAGCTTTTCCTGCACATTTTCAACAACGCTGCCGAGAAGGGACGCCACCTGTCCTTCACTATCAACATGCAGCGTCTGATCGGCACCATATACAGGAATGCCCGACGCATATTGGCTCAGCCTAAAATGGATCGTCCCGGTTGAATCATTGATCTGCTGCTCTACAATACGGAAATGATCACGAATGTCACCCTCTGTGCCAACATTCAATCTGTCTCTTACACTTTCCAAATAGCCCCATACCTTTTCCTCAGGAGATATAGCCAAAGGAGCTACCCAATCCGGCGCCGTAATGAAAATTTGCGAGGAATCAGTGAAATTTGGCTCGCTATTTTCTTCTGCTGCGACTATCGAGGCGAATGAACCAAATACCAGCATACCTGCAACAATGGAAGCTACTCTCTTTTTCATAAAACACACTCCTCCAATATGAATACTATGGTATAAATGCAAGCGAGTACCTGTTGATTTTCATTCAGGCGAATGCCAAAGCTGTTATCTGGGTTGAGAGACGGTTGCGACGGGCCACTTACCTTTCATTGCTAGTAGTCAGCCTTAAACCTATCACCTACCTAATAAGGAAATTTTTTCAAACTTTTGAAGCTGATTTCATATTACACGAGAGTCTTTCCTTTGTGAAGCTTTTTTTGATAATTTTGGAAATTTATTCTAACCTTCTATGTAAGATTACTTTAAGTTATTCGCCCTATGTCTTCCATAATTAATTATTCTAAAAAAAGGATTTTGGAAAACTTTGACGAATGATGACAGGTATAGAGAGACTATATAACTATAGATGGGAGTCATATCTTTGCAAACACCACCTAGAAGACCGGGAACATCGCCCTATAGGCCCGGGCCGCCCTCAGCAGCGAGGCCTACCCGTGCCCAAACTCAGCGGCCAGTTGCCAATCCGCGAGTGGCCTCCGGACAAGCGACTGCAGCAGCACGCCAAGCCGTTCCTCCTGCGTCTGCTCGACCTGTACCACAACCCGCACCAGTTGCGCACAACAAACAACCGAAAAATAGGCTGGCTTTAGCGATTATATCGCTTATTTTTGGCATTATTAGCGTATTGCTGTGTATTGGTGGCTTGCTCATCTTTATCGGAACGGCGCTAAATCCTTATGCCGATGACACAGTCGGAATGGCGAGCTTTATTATTTCTGGCATTCTTATTGTCATCTTCAGCCTGCTCGGCTTTATTTTCGGTTTAGCATCCAAGCGCTCCTCAAGCGGCAAAGGCATGGCAATTGCAGGCATTATTTTATCCGCGCCTCCACTGTTTCTGACGGTGCTTGGGGTAGGCGGCTTTATGTTTGCTGCGATATTCGCAATGTATTAAGTTAACACTTGGCAACACTTTTCTTGAAGTAAATAAGCCTTCGCATTCCATATGGAATGCAAAGGCTTATTTTGTTTTTCTAGCTTGATATAAAACTATTGAGCTGCTACTGCTTCAAAATCCCTGGCAGCACTTCAATCAGCTTCTCTCTTGCAAGCGGATCAGTTGAAACGCCTAGGCTTCCATCAATAAAATAAACTTTCCCTGCTTTAACTGCCGGGAGATCTCTCCAGATCGGCTCAGTGATCATTTTTTTCGCCGCTTCGCCTTCTTCTGCATCAATGTAGACGATGAAAATGCGGTCGCCAGCCAACTCCGGAAGCATTTCGGCAGATATATCGACATAGCCATAGCCTTTTGGATCCTCAATCAGCTTTTGAATCGGTTCAGTCGGCTTAAAGCCGTCCTTATCATAAACAAAGCTTGCTAAATAGCTGGTTGTGTATACGCTCAGCCTGTTCGCCGTTAACATATGCTGAAATACAGAGGCTGTTTCACCCTCTTTGATCGTTCCATCCGTCACCAAAGCCTTCCACATGTCAGCCACTTTCCCATTATGCTCGTTTAGAAAAGCATCTGCCTCCTTTTCATAACCGAACCATTCGCCAATTCGTTTAATACGCTCTGCCATCGGGTCCCATTCGTTCGTTACGAGAACCGGAGCAATTTTGGACATCGCTTCAATTTGTGCGGCATCCGTAACCGAGGTAATAATAACATCCGGCTGAATCTCGATCAGCTTCTCTGCACTAATGGGCCAGCCCACATCTGCAACATCTTTAATTTTCTCTTTATATACGGCATTTTCCAAACCGCCTTGCACTAATCCCACAGGCAGAATACCAAATAACAAAATATCGCCTACCGTATTGTCTGTATATACGACCCGCTGCGGCGAGCTAGGAATTTCTACTTTTCTGTCTGTTGAATCCGTCACGGTTTTCGTTGCTGCTACCTGTGATTCCGTATTTCCCGTTGCGGCTGGCGCTGCTTCTCCCTGCACCGAGTTAGCCTCGTTGCTGCTGCCACAAGCGCTAATCATCGTTGCCATTAAAATAAACATAAGACTCGTCCATAACCATGGTGTCTTGTTCAATAAAGCTTTCATTTTGCACATTCCCCTTTATATATCGATAATGATTCTCAACATCATTTATTATATCGCTACACTTAATTGTGCCACAATGGATAGAACGGCTGTTTTTTTGCACCAATCGGAAGGCAGATGGACGAATCGGATGCATTGTAATGAATGGACATTTCGTGTAAAATCAATTCCATTGATAACTATTCTCAAAAAGAGGTGTTTGTTTTGAATTTGAATATGCTGCATGCCACGAGCCCGGTAAACTCCCTATCCTTTCAACTGCATGGCATGCTGCAAGGCAGCTATTCTCACCCATTAATCGTACCACAGCAGGAGCTTACAACGTACACGCTGATCGTTGTACAGCAAGGGGAAGGTGTCCTGACTTGGAACAACGAAGAGCATTCCTTAATGTACGGCACCTGCTTTCTGCTAAATCCACACTGTACGATTGAGATAAAAAATACAGATCAATCCCCGCTATCGCTGTGGATTTTAACCTTTTCCATACATACGAACGAGAGTCATCCGCCTTCCCTTTTAAACGCTGGGGAATTTAGCGTCCCGTCCTTCGAGGCGTTAATCCGCGAGCTTAAGGAAATCGCCAAGCACCAGCATACAGCTGATGCTCAGGAGAAAATGGCTGCACATAACAGCTTTCAGAAGCTGATGGGCAGCCTGCTTCAGCATCTGGGACCGCATAAAAAAACAGAAAACTCGCGACAGGCTGTGCTGGAAATCATCGCTAAGTTGAAGGAGAATTACCAGCAGGACGTATCCGTTGAGGAGCTTGCCAGGCAAGCCAAAATCAGCATTCGCCGATTTACCCATTGGTTTAAGCTGTTGACCGGCACCAATGTATCCGGCTTTATGACCGCTTTGCGGATAAATCAAGCCAAGCAGCTGCTGCTGAGCGGCGGACGCCTGCAGGAAATTGCCGATACCGTCGGATACCGGGATGAGTTTTATTTTAATCGGCGCTTCAAGCAAACCGTAGGGATATCACCCGGCCAATTCATTCGCAATCATAAAAAACAGCAGGTTAACATTTGCGCGATGAGCTGTCTCGGCCATTTGCTTGCGCTAGGCATTCGCCCCATTGCTGCTGCCAAAAACCTGGCGAACAATTTGCATCTTCGCGAGCTAAGCTCAGATATTCATAAGGTTAACAGCATCCCTATGCAGCTTGAGGAAATAGCCAATCTTCAGCCAGAGCTCATTCTTGCCCCTTGCCAAAACGATTACGACAAGCTGTCCACCATTGCTCCGACCCTATTGTTGTCAGGTAATGAGCATAACCCGCTCTCCCTACTTCAAATGCTTGGAGAAACGTTCAATAAGCAGCAGGAGGCTGAGCAGTGGATTGTGCAATACAATCGGAAAACTGAGCGGCATAAGGCGCGATTAGCTGATATTTTTGCAAGTGACGAAACGTTCTCCTCTATTGAAATTCGCTCGGATTCGATTTATGTGTTCGGCAATTTCTGGTGCAGAGGCGCCTACAATTTATATGACGGTCTGGAACTCGCTGCCCCAGCTATTATTCAGCGGGAAATGATTAACAAGGAAGCATACCGCATTATTTCGGAGGAGCAGCTCCCGCTTTATGTGGGCGATCATCTCTTTTTGACGATAGTCGATCCCGATCGGTTTAAGCAATTATCCGCTACTTTATGGTGGAAATCTCTTCCTGCAGTGAAGAATAATCACGTCTATCACACACAATTGGAAAAATTCCGCGTTAGCGACCCTATTTCGCTGCATAAGCAGCTGGATACGCAAATGAAATTGCTGCTTGCACGCTGATTACGCTAATTAAGAAGCTTCAAGGCTGATTTCAGCTTGCATTCAACAGATCATGCTTGTATACAAAAGAAAGAACGTCGAGCCCAACGCTCGTCGTTCTTTTGTTCACTTGCAATCCTATTGGACCTTAAACCTCATGTGACCATCTTACCTTCAGGCTCTGGAACTATACAGCTTAGTTAACCTGCTCATGAAGCCTGCTTGGCAGCGGATTGTGCATTAGGAGTGCTTTGCCTGCCTGGCCCTGCAACGAATGCAGCCACAATGCCAAGAACAGCGAAGACCATACTTAGCATAAATCCATGATTAATCGCGGTTCCCAAAGAATCACGTACGAAAGCAATAATATCTTGCGGAACATTGCCTGCCCCTCGCACGAGCTGTTCTGGATTCGCCAGCGTTGCGATCTGATCTTGCGGAATGTGGTGCTCAGCCGCTCCATCCGACAGCAGCGTCTTCAAGTTGTTGTTGACTATGGTCGCCATGATCGATGCGCCGAGAACGCCGCCAATGCTGCGCCAGAAACCAACGATGGACGAGCTAATGCCAATGTATTTGCGTTCCACGCTTGCCGCCATAGCTGTCTGCGACATGCTCATCAAAGGGCCGATAGCTCCGAGCCCAAGCAGTATCATCAGACTAATCATATACCACTTGGAAGCATCATGGCTAACCGTACTAAGCAAGTAGCTCACGACAACTCCGGCTGCCATTGTGAAAGCAATAAGCGTCCGATAAGCAAATTTGGATTGCAAAAAGCCAAACAAAACCGCTCCGGATATTAACGAAACCATCATCGGAGTCAACAAAGCGTTGGAGTTTTCCTGCCCTAATACAGCGGTTGAGAAAATCGGCAAATAAGCAATGGCCGAAAACATAATCGCTCCCTGACAGAGACAAGCGAGACATAGCCCGACGACCATCCGATTTTTGAACAAAACTAAGGGCAATATCGGCTCCTCTGCACGCAGCTCAACGGATATGAACAGCAAGCCCACGATAACCGACACCGCGAACAGCGATAAAATCTGCCAAGACGTCCACGCGTAGTCCTTGCCACCCCACTCCAAAGCGAGCATCAAGGAAATGGTGCAAATGATGAGGAATGCCGTTCCTAAATAATCGATTTTTGGCTTCCGCTCCGAACGAGATTCCTTGAGGGCAAAGAGCAATACAAGAAAGGATACGATGCCAATCGGAACATTGACGTAAAAGCACCATCTCCAGCCCCAAGCCTCTGATAACAACGTCCCGATTTGCGGTCCTGCAACGGAAGACAAGCCGAAGATACCAGCAAAAACGCCAGCCATTTTGGAAGCTTGCTTCGGATCGGCAAACACCGTGTAAATGATCGTAAAGCTGATTGGCAGCAGCGCCCCCGCACCAATTCCTTGAATAGCCCGGAACACGATTAATTGTGTGATATCCTGCGCCATGCCGCATAAGGCTGAACCAAGGAGGAAAATCGATATGCCAATGAGATAAAATAGCTTGCGGCCGAATAAATCGGACATTTTGCCAAAAACGAGCATCATGCTCGTTGACGCGAGCATATAGGCGGTAAATACCCAGCTGACCTGCTCAAATCCGCCAATGTCCTTAATAATATGGCTCAGTGCCGCAGAGGTAATCGTGTTGTCGAGAGACGACATTAGCAGGCCGAGTGCCATTGCCAATATGATCAGCCCTGTTTTTTCCTTGTTCATGTTGAACCCCTTCTCCTTATAATTGAGCTTTCAGCTTCTGTAATCCTTCTACCAAAATTCGATGGGAGCTCTCCTGATTGGCAATACCGATTGTGATACACAGCTCTTGGGTAGCATTCATGTTGGGTTTCCAATTTGCATAATCTGCCGTTAATTGGGCAATCTCTTCCTCCTGTTTGGCAATCGTTTTCTCCAGCCATTGAATCACTTGCTCCTGATCTGCCCATTTTCCAAAAACGAGCCTCACCATAAAATCGGATTTCGTTTCCACAGCCTGGATATCGCTTTTTAAATAAAGCATAAACTGCTCCCGGCCCGCTTCTGTAATTGTATATACGTTTTTATTCGGCTTGCCGTCCTGCAAAATGCTCTCCTTCGTAATTAATCCCTGTTTCTCCATCTTGCCGAGCGTCGGATAAATCGTTCCATAGCTGGCGTTGTAAAAATACGAAAACAGCGTTTCAAATTTGTGCTTGATTTCGTAGCCCGAACAATTTTCATCCATTAAAATACCCAAAATCACATCTTGGCTGTTCAAAAAATTCCCCACCTTCTTTGTAAATATCATTGTGTAAACCTATATTAACATAAAGCATATATCAGTTCAACATATAAATGTTCAACATATACCGGTAAACGATATGAACAGTAGTCAAGCAGCTTCATGGCTAAATTCGTTATGCATTCAGCAGTTCATGCCTGTATGCAACAAAAAGAACGGTGATCCAATGCTCACCGTTCTTTTTGTTCACTATTATTTTTAATCTATTCGGCTGGCTATTCGCTCTCTTCGTCCTCCGTTACGCCTAACGCGCGATTTTTCTCTTTAAACTTCTCATTATGCGAGGATACATAGGCCATCATCGGGGCTTCCGGGTCCAAATATTGCTTGGCGCTATTGAGTGCCATAATGCCATCCGTAAATGTGCCAGCGATCAGCTCAACTTTACTGCCATAGGTTACGAAATCGCCTGCGGCAAATACGCCCAGCAAATTCGTTTCCATATGTTCGCCGACGGTTACATGCCACGCTCCGAGGTCAAGACCCCAGCCCTCCACTGGCCCGAAATCGCATTTCATCCCGTGATTGACGATCACCGCATCGACTTCCAGCAGCTCACGCTCGCCTGTTTCCAAATGAGCGATGGTCACCTGATTAATGCTAGTCCCATTACTGCTTTGCAGAGCTTCTACGGTATAAGGCGTACATATTTTCACCGAGGAGCTTCTCATGTTCGAGACGTTTCGCTCATGTCCGCCGAATTGGCTGCGGCGATGTACAACAGTGACGCTTGCTGCAATCGGTTCTAGTTCATTCGCCCAATCAACTGCCGAATCGCCACCTCCCGAAATGAGCACATGCTTGCCGCGGAAGCCTTCCAACTCCTGAACGGTGTAATACAAATTCGTTACTTCGAAACGGTCTGCTCCTTCGATTTCCAGCTTGACCAGCTTGCGGGCTCCATAACCTATGGCCAAAATAACGGTTTTCGTATGATGCTGCTCGCCGCTCGATGCCGTCAGCACAATCGTGCCATCCTCCTGCCGCTCAAAGCCTGAAATTTGCTGGCCAAGTACGATCGTTGGCTCGAAGGTTTTCGCTTGTTCTACTAATTGAGCGATCAATTTTTCTCCACGGATCGGGGTTATCCCCCCTACATCCCAGATCATTTTTTCAGGATAGGTTAGAATTCGTCCTCCGAGCTCCGGCTGTGATTCGATCAGCTTTGTTTTCAAGTCGCGCATGCCGCTATAAAAGGTTGTGTACAATCCAGCCGGACCGCCACCGATTATCGTTACATCATAAAGCTCCAATTGTTTATTCATCTTCTGCCTCCAGCTTCTATAAGTTCGCTGGTAGTATAGATTCATTTTCCGCTGCTGACAATGGACACAACTGCTTGCCTTAACCAGATAGCCAGCCTTAAAGTACAAAGTAGAAAGCAAGCCGGCAGATTAGGGCGTGTCTGAAAACCCGTTCAGTGGCACCATTTGTTTCTTTTCCTCCAACCCCCTATAATCGAAAGAACATATAGATGAGGAAAGTAGGAAAATAAAGATGAACCTGTCATCATTGCTCCCGGCTATTGAGCCGCTGGATTTAAGGAGCTGCCTGGTGTCATATAATGGCAAGCTTATCATTGAGCATTACCGAAATGAGCGTACGAGAGAAGAAATTGCAAAAGTTAATTCCTGTACCAAAAGCGTCGTTTCTGCGCTGATTTGTATCGCGATGGACAAGCAGCTTCTACTGGGGGCATCGACGCCCGCCGCTTCATTTTTCCCCCAGCTTGCTGAAGATCCTGATCCGCGAAAACAAGCGATCACGCTGGAGCATCTATTAACGATGTCTGCTGGCTTCAACTGGACGGAGTTCGGCGGGCAAAACTCCTTCCCCCGCATGACGCAAACGCCAAACTGGATTCAATTTGCCTTGGAGCAGCCTTTGTCGGAGGAGCCTGGCTCACGAATGGAGTACAACTCTGGCCTCTCACAAATGCTGTCCGCCCTTCTCGCACAAGCAAGCGGCATGACCACTGCTGCATTTGCCGAGCGTTACCTGTTCCAGCCTTTAGGCATTACTCAATATGAATGGGAACATGATCCACAGGGCATTCATACAGGGGGCTTCGGACTAAGACTGCTGCCTGCCGATATGCTGAAGCTGGGAGAGCTGTATTTGCAGCAGGGTAAATGGAATGGACAGCAGCTTATCTCTCAAGCTTTAGTAGAACGCTCTGTCTATCCGGCAATAGCCGCCGAGTCTCCTCGTCATGGCCAGTACGGCTGGCATTGGTGGGTCGATTCTTATTCAGCAGCTGCGGACTCCGCTTCGCCTTCTGCTTTCGATTTTTATTATGCTTTAGGATTTGGCGGACAGACGATTACCGTTGTTCCCAGCCTCCATATCGTCGCAGTCGTCACCAATGACAGGCTGAAAAGAGGCAAGCCTCCAGCGGATGTTTTCCGCCAGCACATTGCGCCGCTGCTCATACAGCAATAATTTGAAAACCAAGACAACCTCCCTCGTGGACGTTGTCTTTTTATGTCGTATAGTTTTCCAGAGCGCAAGCCATACTGGTAAATGTAAGAAACCAGAACATGGAAACTAGGTGAGCGCACATGACAACCGAGAATGGACATACGGGGACCAGCACTCAGCATACGATGCCGTCCGTACCACAAAGTGGACAATCAGGCAGCGGGGATGGGAAGCAACCGATTAACTCCACTTTGGAGGACAATCTTCGTTATCTGGAATCTGTCTTTGATCGCAGCTCCGACATCATCTTTATGCATTGGCAATACGGTCCCGAAATGAAGCATAAAGCATGCTCGATCTACTACAGCTCGCTCATTCAGGACGATACCATTAACTATATGAAAATATCGCTGCAGGATCTTGTAGCGCATGAAGTCGGACCCGGGATGGAAGCCGGAATTGACGAGGTCCGTTTTTTTTTCGAGAACCATGGCCCTTCCGGTAAAAAAGTACAGCTCGTAAACGATTTAGATGCTGTCGTAGGCAGCATTTCCAGCGGACAGCTGCTCATTTTATTCGATGGATGGAATCAGGCACTCAGCTTTAAAGCCCAATCCGTTGAGACGAGACAGGTCAATGAGCCCGTCAATGAATCGGTCGTGCAGGGGCCTCGGGAAAGCACCGTTGAAAACCTGCAGAAAAATTTAGGGCTGCTTCGGCTGCGGCTGAAAACGCCGAAATTTAAAATTGAGCTCATGAGCGGCGGCGGCGATACAAACACAACGGTCGCATTCGGTTATTTGGAAGGCAAAGTGGATAACGAAATGCTCGCCGAGTTTAAGAAGCGAATGGAGCTCATTAAGACGGTCGATGTACTGGAAACCTCCTATATCGAGCAGCTTATTGAAGATTCCAGCTATTCTCCTTTTCCTCAGCATCGCTATACAGAACGAACAGACATGGCTGTGGCAGCGCTATTAAACGGCAAAATCGTCGTGCTCGTGCAAGGAACCGGCGGCATGCTGATTTGTCCAGGCATGTTTACTGAATTTTTCCAATCCAGCGAGGATTATTACCAGCGTACGGTAATTTCCACGATGATACGCTGGCTGCGAATTATTGCCTTTATTATCGCGTTGTCGCTGCCCAGCGTCTATATTGCGCTATCGACCTTTCATCCCGAGCTTATCCCGACCGTCCTGCTGCTTGCGGTGCTGAATGCGCGTGAGGGTTTGCCGCTCCCCGCTTTCTTCGAGGCGCTGCTGATGGAATTTTTCTTCGAGCTGATGCGTGAGGCTGGGGTGCGTCTGCCAAGGACGGTAGGCTCTGCTGTCAGCATAGTCGGGGCACTCGTCATTGGAGACGCAGCGATAAGCGCCGGGATCGCTTCCCCCATTATGGTTATCGTCGTCGCGCTGACAGGGATTGCCTCCTTCTCCATTCCACAATACGGCATCGCTATTGCGCTTCGCATTTTACGCTTTCCGCTTATGATCTCCGCAGCTCTGCTCGGCGGGTTCGGAATGATGATTTGCTTTCTATTTATTTTGCTTCATCTATGCAAGCTGAGGTCGCTTGGTCAGCCTTATATGGCTCCGCTCGCACCTTTTCGGCTGGTCGAGCTTCGCGATGTCCTTATGAGAATCCCGCTTAAAAGGCTGCTGCAAAAGCCGCAAAAAATGCATCGGCATTAAGTACCTGCTGCCAGCCGCAGCAAACTCAAAAATATGAAAAAGAATGGATCGATATGAGAAAACAAACGGGCGATTTCCCCCTTCCAGCCTCATTAATCATCATGCTGACACTACTCTCAACTGTGCTTACAGGCTGCTGGAGCAAATATGAGCTGACCGAGCGTGGATTTGTGATGGGCGTCGCACTGGATGAAACGAAGGATGGAAAAATCGAAATGCTGACGCAAATTTATCGCCCAGCCTCGGTTGAAACCGGCAAGTCAGCGACAACCCAAACGTCCAGCGTCAGCATTCGAACGCATGATGACACGGTGATGGAGGCGATTCGAGACATACCCATTCATTTGGGTCGCAAAGCCCAGTGGAGCCATACCAGAATCATTATTGTTGGAGAAAAGCTGGCAAGAAATCAGGATTTAGGCAAAACACTGGACATTTTTTACCGTGATCATGAGCCGCGCAGCAGCGTTAAGCTGCTTATCTCCAAGGGTCCAGCCCACAAAATGCTGGAGAAGCAGCCGCTTATTGAACAAACGACGGCGCAGCAAATTTTGCGAACAGAGGAGTTTTCTTATCTCAATGCAGCTAAAACGATGGACACCACTCTACTTAGCTTGCTGCTGCAAAGGGAAAGCGCTCATCCCGACGCCGTCCTCTCCTATGTATACAACGAAGCTAGCCCAGAGGAATCGATGTCCACTGCCGGGCTTGCCCTGATCAAGGATGGCAAGCTTAAGAAAATTATGCCCCCGGATAAAGTGGAAGGGCTGCTCATGCTGCGTAACGACTATCATTCCGGCGTGCTAGAGACACCCTGCTCAGGCATGAAAGGGGAAAAGGAAACCGCCGAAGTGCTCTCGCTTCAAACGGCGATGACAACGAAAATCCATGATGGTCGGCCCCAGGTGAGCTTTCATATTAAAGGAGAGCTTGCGATTACCGAACTGAAATGCTCATCGATTATATCGTTTGAGGACGAACAAAAATTTATTGAGAAATTTTCAGCAGCTATTGTTCGGCAAACGGGGGGAACGCTTCGTTTTTTACAAAAAAATAAGCTTGAGGTTATTGGTATTGGCAACCAGTTGTACCGTCAAAGCCCCAAAGAGTGGCTGAAGCTGCAGCAAGACTGGGATGAGCAGTTTGCACAGCTGCCGATTGAAGTTAAAGCAGAGCTTAAGCTGGTGACAGGAGGAACGATAAACAGCCGACCATCCTCATAGCTAGTAGAAAGGACAAATGCGATGTGGGAAAGAACGCTACTTGTGACAGTAGTTTTTGGGGGAATGCTCATTTATGACAGCATCACGCTGCGTGGGAAAACAACGAAAAAGGATAAGTGGATCTATGCCTTACTTGTATCTGCTTGCCTCTACATGGCTATTGATTATGTAGTAAACAAGGACTGGCTCGATTATTTTGACGTCGTTGAGCAAATTTTGGCCGGCCCCGCTAAACAGATTAATCGCATGCTGGGCGGACCTGGTTAAGAAAACAAGGAGAGGAGTCCCTTTGAATTGAATGGTCAAAAAGTCAGTTCTTTTCAAATGGCTGTGCTCCTTTATGTATTTTTGACTGGGGCTGCGGTCATTTATGTACCTGGGCCGCTAATTGGCATAGCTGGTGCTGGCGCATGGATATCCCTGCTGCTTTCTGGCGCAATTGGCTTTATCATTCTCATGATGCTGTTTTATTTAAGCCGCCGCTTTCCTGGACGGGATTATATTGACTACAGTCGAGCGTTAATCGGCAACGTAATGACGATGCTTTTTGGTCTTGCAGCCATCTCTTATCTATTGCCGATGCAAGCTTCTATCATCGAAGGGGTTGGCTTGTTTATGGTTAGCGCCATGATGAGAGAAACGCCCTTATACCTGTTCTCCTCTCTTGTGTTTCTCATTGCTGCTTGTACGGCACGCGCAGGAATTGAGATAATAGCACGCATGTTCTCCCTCATCATGCTTGTGACTACTTTCTTCATCATCATCGTACTTGTATTTGCGCTCCCTGAATACCAGCCGGAACAATTGCTCCCCCTTTCTCCTAAAGGGATGCTGCCAATCACTTACGGAGCTTATTTTACGTTCGGGCTTCCTTTTGCCGAAGTGACTATGTTTGGGATGCTGCTGCCATTCGTAGCAGGGGACACGTCGACAAAGCGGCTGCACCTATCCCTATCGCTTGCTCTAGCTGCCAGCATCCTCACACTTTGCGCAGTGACGGTATGCATATTAATGGTATTTGGCCAGACAGCGGCTTTCAACCCATTCGTTCTATATTCCGTAGCCCGGCTTATTGAATTTCAAGAAATTATACAGCGTATTGAATCCGTTATCGGTATGTCCCTCATTCTCGGTTCCTATATGAAGGCAACCATTTCTTTATACTTGCTAAGCTTGTATATCGCGAAGCTTTTCAGACTAAAAGACAACAATACGCTCATTATGCCGCTTGCGCTGTGCGGCTTGCTACTGGGGCTGGTCACTTACGATAGCAATACGCATTGGAACAATTTCTTAATGGAATTTTATCCACTATGGATCGTGCTTGTCATCGTTGCTCCGCTGGTCCTTGTCACCGTTGTGGCAATGCTTCGGCCAGCGAAGCGATAAAGGGCAGATTTAGAGTGGAAATTCGTTGATAAAACTGGGCACAGCTAAGAAAGGAGAGAATTTGGCTTGAATAAACAAAAGGTCAGTTCTTTTCAATTGGGCGTGCTTTTCTTTGTGTTCATGACCGGCTCCTCGATCATTTTTGTGCCTGGGCCGCTGATTGGAAAAGCGGGTGCTGCTGCTTGGCTCTCCTTGCTGCTGTCTGGATCAATCGGGTTTGGCATCCTAATGATACTGCTGTATTTACATCGCCGATTTCCCGGCCTGGATTACATTGATTACAGCCGCAAGCTGATTGGCAACGTACTGACGGTGCTGTTAGGGCTGCTGACCATCTCGTATTTGCTGCATATGCAAGCGGCTATTGTTGTAGGCGTAGGCCAGTTCATGATTGGGGCGATGATGAGAGAAACACCGATGTACGCCTTTACTTCCCTTATTTTTCTTATTGCTGCTTTTACGGCACGCGCAGGCATAGAAGTTATAGCCCGCATGTTCACCCTGATTATGCTGTTAACTTCCTTTTTCATGGTCGTCGTGCTGCTGTTTGCCATTCCTGAATACCAACCTGAACAGCTGCTTCCGATCCTGCCTAAAGGCCTGACGCCCGTGATGGCAGGAGCCTATTACACGTTTGGCTTCCCTTACTCTGAAGTGTTTTTGTTTGGCATGCTCCTGCCCTTCGCTGCGGGGAAAAAACTGAAAAAAAAGCTGATGACGACCTTGTCTATCTCCTACGCGGCAAACCTAATCGTACTCTGTGCTGTGACGGTGTGTACATTAATGGTATTCGGTACAAGCGCAGGGGCTGGACCCTATATGCTGTACTCCATAGCCCGGCTCATTGAATTCCAGGAAATTTTCCAACGGGTGGAGTCCATTATTGGCATGTCGCTCATTCTCGGCTCATATATGAAGGCGACGCTTTCCCTCTATGTGCTCAGCCTCTTTATGGCGAAGCTTTGCGGCATGAAGGACAACCATGTCATCATTATGCCGTTAGCTTTGACCGGATTTCTGATGGGGCTCGTCACTTATGACAGCAGTAGCCAATGGGGACATATTGTAACAGAAATTCATCCGTTATGGACGGGACTCGTGCTGCTCGTTCCGCTGCTTGTCGTAATGGTTGTCGCGATGTTTCGGCCGACTAAGACATAGAAGAGGAACGTAAAACTTCTTTTAAATAACCCGTCAGCTCTCTGGCTGCTTCCGCATGGGCTAATTTTCCGGGATGCTGTCTTGCTCCCCATGTTTCGTCTCTTGTATTGGGAAGCTGAAAAATGGATACCTGCTTATCCCCTGTTTGCCTGCTATAAGCGTTTACAGCTCGGTAAATAGCTGGCATCATCGGTAGACCCAGCATGCCGTAGGCCCAGATGATAGGCGCATTTGGGTTATATGTTCTAAGTTTAATAAGGAAGCGCACAACCGCCTCCTCAAATGTCATTAGATCCTCATCCTCAAATGTCCCATCTGCCTTTAATCGCTGCTTGTAAGCTTTGCCAGTCGCAGTGTCCACCCATTCTGGAGAATGAAAAGCGCCGCCATCATTCGATCCCAAATTCACGACGACGACATCTGGCTGCCAGGAGTCAAAATCATTTTTGTCAAACGCGCCTAAAGCTTTATTGTTCTCGCCAGTAAGAAGGCCGCAAACCTGTTCGTAATAATCAGGAAGATTGGCATGCGGATTGTTATCCCAGCTTGTAAGCACGCCCCATCCGCTTTGAGAAAGGACACGGTACTCTGCATTTAGCGCTTCCGCTGTCATTGCCGTATAATTGTCAACGGCGCTAAACCACATCGGAATCCAGTCCGTCTCGGCTCTCGCTCCAATGGCCCCTTCTCCAGAGGTAATGCTGTCGCCTATAAATTCGATGCGATATGGCTTTGCTTCAATCGGGGCAAATTCGCCGTCACCCTTCACAGCGTGAATCTGCAAGAGGCAGCTGGAATCGGCGCTCATCGCCTGTACATCCTTTACGATGCGAACATTTTTAATCGCGGCCTTGTTCATGCCTCTAAATATACAAACCCAGTACCTGCCCGCCGTTAACATTTGTCTGCTCACCGGCATACTGTTAATCAGGATGCTGATCCAAGGCTCATACTGGTCGTAATTCACCTCTACTTCTATCCAAAGCTCAGACCCCTGTGCATTTAATTCAACGGAGCTTCCCGTCCAAAATAACGTTAATGGAGAGAGTTTGCCTGTCGTTCTTCCATGAACCTTAAGATGAGCGATATCCGATAAAGCTTGTACCTTTAAGTGATCCTCTTCTTGCATCGTATGCGCCTCCTCATTTCTTTTTTTCGTAGATATCAATTTGATTATTATAATTATCCAGCCCATCGCTAATTTTATGAAAGCCATTCTTTTGCCAAAATGAAGCTCCTTTATGGTTGCCATGCTGAACACAAAGTCTGACTTTGTCTATACGTTGTGCTGCCAATTCGTCATCTAATAATTTCAATGCTAGCGTTCCAATTCCTGCCCTTTCATGCTCCTTATGAATAATAAGCAGTCCAATCCACGGATGAAGATCATTCGGATTTTGCGGGAGATACGTAATCATTCCAACACATGCGTTATTTTCAATCAAGTGAAACATTTTTTCGCCATGTTCGAGATTTTTCTTATTTTCCTCCCTAATATCTTCGATTGTTTGAGAACGCTTACCAATGACTAAGAGATTAAACTCAGGCTGTGAATTCATCATCGTCTTTTGAATTTTTATACTCTCTGTCGATAGAGGATCAGTTACTAACTTTAAGTGAATCAGCTTCTACACCTTCCTTAGCTTAAAATGGAGCATAATCTCACGCTAGATTCTCCCATTTCGCCCACATTTCAGGCGGATTCAGTTCGTAAATTTCGTTTTCCCTGAACATGAATTGGTGCATGATAAATTCTCTGCGTATGGTGGCGAAATCCTCGTGATAGCTTTTAATGAACGCATTGATTTCTTTTTCGCTGTATTTTCGGCCTGTCTCTAGCTCTGATACCAGGTGCTCCAAGACAATTAGCTTTTTCTTGAGCTGTGCGGGGATGTGCTTCAATTTATTGTCTAGCGTAAAAAAGTTTTTAACAACAGAAAGCTGAAGCCGCTTGTTTTTGTCATCCTCCAAAATATCTGTACCTCCTTTTGTTTTTGTGTTTGTGTTTTTATAAATCAGCTCGGCAGCCGCTGTGGCACTGTTTTTGATAAAGTAATCATTTAAAGTAAAGAAGATCGTGTTTTTCTCTCTTCGCTCATTAATCAAGCTTGCTTCACGCAGCTTTGCTGCATGATGGGTTATCGTAGCCGGGGAGACGCCTAGCTTTTCGGCTAAAACCTGGCCATTAAGTTCTCCTTCTGACAGCAAAATTAAAATTTTGATCCTTGTTGGATCGGCAAGCGCTTTATGGTAAGCGACCACTTTGTCCAATTGCATTGTTTTTCACCTCCTGATCGAATAACTGATGCATGTCATTAAACTTATGTCTAATTTCGCTGTTATCTAATTTAATAAATATCTAATTAGATATTATCTTAATTAGCTTATCAAAGTCAACCAAAGAGGAAATTTTTGCGAATCTTTTGAACAGCCTGTTTTGATTTCAGCTCTGTTCGTTTAATATAAAAGGAGTTCCCACTTTCCACTTTATAATGAAATAAAATCTAATGAATAAGTTGGAGGTATGCTGCCGGATGAACATTCCTGAAGCCTTTATTAAGCCGTTTCCCACGTATGAGGATGTTTTTTATGACGATATTGAAAATCATCGCAAGCACTTTTTGCCCATTTGCTCCATTCATTTGAAATGCATCGATCCTGAGCTTGATGAATGGCTGCATGTCGTATCAGCCAAGGAAATTTATGAGGGCTGTGTGGGTGACAGCACGCAAAGCTACCATACCCTTTTTACGAAAGAAGATATGCTGGGGTTTGATGTCATAGATGGCAAATACAAATTTGAGGCAGACTGGAATTACTTCACCTTGCATCAGCAGGAGCATTCAGCAGACTCAGAAATCGATGAGGACTTGAAGGCTGCCTATGCGCAAAATGAGCTGGATTATCAGATCCGAAAGCAATTTTACCAAAACAATCAGAAAGTTTACCCCTATTCCCGACTTAGCGAAGAATTCTCCTCTGCTGAGGAACTGCTAGCGGATTTTAACAAAAAGCAAGCGGATGGTTGGGGACTAAGCTATCCCGAGATTAATGGAATATGGGATGATATCGCATTTATGTCCGATGAAGCCCAAGGGTATTTACAAAAGTATAATGAAACCGTAGAAGAGCTGCGCAGATTCGAAAACACCAATCTCCTTCATGTTCCTAAAAAAGCAAACGGAGAGGTCTTTGATTATATCGGCTCAATAACCGGCTATTATTTTCAGGCTTATGGCGCAGATAATGTATTTTTGTTTTATGATAAAGAGCTGCGCAAGGCTGTCATTTGCTTTGAATACACCTAAGCTTGTCCCTCTCTTTCAGCGGTAAAAGCGGCGACCTTCGCCTCCATCTGATCTCTCGCATCAGCGAACTGCTTGTGGCGGTGACCGTTAGCCCCGGAAGGATGGGGAAATCCCCATAAGCAGCGCTTTTCCTCTAGCGTATCCCCCAGTACCTTGCTGTCAACAAGCTCTTTGAGCATCGTTTCCACCGTTTTGCCTAAAGGAATGATGAGCGGCTTATGCAGCAGCTTCAGCTCAGCCTTAATAAATTTCAGCGCATAGGTATGCAGAAAAGCATGGCTAGCAAGTGGGGGCTTATGCCCCGTGTAATTTTTTCCAGCTACAAATACCGGATATTTGAGCAGCGAAGTCGTATGCAAGAGCGGATTATTTTCAGCAAAGAGAGCCTCGCTGTCTGGAAGCCCAAAATACTCTGGCAGCTTCAGGCTATCCAGCATTTGCATCAGGTTGCGGCGCATCGCACCGGAAAATCTGGCGGCGATTTTGGCTGCTTTGCACACCTCGTCCGCCGATTTATTTTGCTCCAATGCGAGCTTTGCCGTTCGGTAGGCCAGTTCCATCTGGGTCCAGCCGGGCGTAATACCGACAATTAAAAGGCTCGCCGAGTTGTTCCGGTATTCGTTATGCGGGGCGTAAAACATTTCAACCTCCCCCTCACGATCGATAAGAAAGTCCGGAACAAGTAAATCAGCAGGCTCATATCGGGACTTAAGCGGCAGCGATTTTATAAACGGCTCATAATGCAAATATTCAGTGGATAAAGACAATGGCTTACCTCCCCTCTCCCTTCCTCTGTAACCCTCCTGCTTAATTCCTCACTTTAAAAGACACCGTTGTGCCTTGGCCTGATACACTTTGAATAAACAAGCCTTGTCCATACATTTGCTTTAATCGCCGATCCACGTTTAGCAATCCAATTCCCTGCCGCTCGCTGGCACTTCTATCCAATAGCTTATCCAATACCGCCGCATCCATGCCGACACCGTCGTCTATAATCGCAACCTCCACCTGATCATCGCGTTCGGACACTTGCACTGAAATACTTCCGCCCGCAGCACGCTTCATCACGCCATGCCTCACCGCATTTTCGACTAATGGCTGGATCGTCAACGGCGGAAGCATACTTTTTAGACTGGCCTCCACCTGCCAATGAAGCTGCAATTTATTGCCGAAGCGCTGCTGCTCAATATATAAATAGGAACGGACAAAATCCAGCTCCCGCTCCAGAGGAATGAGCTGCTCTGAATTTCTAAAATCAAAGCTCGACCGCAAGTAGTTGCTGAACTCCCAAAGCAGCACATGCATTTTGTCCAAATCAATGACACTCAGAGCCGCAATCGCATTCAACGAATTAAGTAAAAAATGGGGCTGGATTTGCGCCTGCAGCCAGGCCGCTTCCATACGAAGCCGCTCATTCATCGATCGATTCACATGGATCAAAGCGAGCACGCGCGATTTCAGCTCTAGCGCATTCGACGGCTTCGTCACATAATCATTCGCTCCCGACAGGAAGCCTGCGGCAATATCCTCCGCCCGATTGCGTGCGGTTAGCTGAAGAATCGGCAGCTCCGAGAGAGCATAACGCTCGCGAATAAGGCGCGTGAGCTCATATCCCGACATATGAGGCATCATAATATCAGTAATAACCAAATCCCACTTTCTCGAATCCAGCAGAGCTAGTGCTTCCTTGCCGCTTGTGAGCGACACAATGTCAAAATCTCGCACGCCAAGCATATTTTCGAGCACCTGCAAATTAACCGTGTCATCATCTACCACTAATATAGCTGGACGATCTTTCGCTTGGGATGGTAGAGGTAGATGCCTATCGCCAGTGTGCTCTATTGATTGCTCCCCTAGATAGGCTGTGCTTGTGACATTGGCCGCGGCAACGAGCATTTCCGCAGACGGAACGGACGGCAGAAGCTTATGATCATGGTCATGTTCGTTACTCGCTTCTGAAGCGGCACCCATTTCTGCCAGCGGCAGCGTAAAAGTAAACACGGAGCCTTGCCCCGGCTGCGAACGGACCTCAAGCGTTCCGCCATGCAGCTCGACCAAATGCTTGCAAATACTAAGTCCAAGCCCAATTCCGCCGCCAGGTGCAGCGGCCATGCCCGAATCTCCCTGCTCATACGGTTCAAAAATCGTGCGCTGCGTCTCCTCATCCATTCCCATGCCTGTATCAGCTATGCTTATGCAGGCCATTCCGCCCTGGTGGACGCCATGGATAGCAATATTTCCCTCGCTAGTAAATTTAATTGCGTTGTGCAGCAGGTTAAACAAAATTTGAATGAGACGGTTTTCATCAGCGAGGACATGGGGGAATGCGGGTGGAATCGTATTGGTCAGCCGAATAGGCTTTCCTTCCACCATATAATGGAGCATGTCGATTACGCCAGCAGCGACGCTCTGTACTTGCTCGCTGCCTCGATTCAGCCGAATACGCTGTTCTTTCAGTTGGGTCAAATCTATCAGATCATTCAACATAAATGACATCCGGCGGCCAACCGTTAAAATAAGCTCCAATTGCTTCACGCTTTGATCACTGAGCGCCTGCTTGTCTCTATCCAGCACAATTTGCGTCATATTCAGCATGCCATGCAGCGGATTTCGCAGCTCATGGGACGTGTTCGCCAAAAAATCATCCTTTTGCTTGTCCGCCTGCTGCAGCTCCTCGGAAAACTGCTTCGACTGGGCGAAGGTATGAATGTATTGCTTAAACCAATACGATACGAACCCGAGAAAGGAGACGACCAGATCGACAGGGTAGTAGGAGCTTTCTACGCCAATTGCATCCTTTGCAACGCTCCAAATGATATTGTTCGACATCGCAGCCACACCGAGCAGCAGCGCAATCGCATCCTTATCGCTTCTCATCGCGGTTCGCAAGGTGATGACCGGATTGACGAGGAAGGGAAGAAAAACATAAATACCGAGCAAGCCAGCTACCGCTAATACATAAGAGGCTGGCGCAAGCAGCACATATACCGCCAACAACATGCCGAGCGATGTATACCAGCGAAAAATTCGCTTTTTCCGGTATTCGGTTAATAAGCGCTTCGTAAATTCAAGCATAAATATTGCAGCACCCATATAGGAAAGAAACTGGATCTTTAAGCTCCAATCATCGTTCATTGGCAGCCAGACCATCAGCAGCATATCGTCCGATACTAGGAGCCAAAGTGCAGAGAAGGTCATAGCGCCGGCGAAAAACAGCAACCCCCGCTGCCGCAAGCCAATAAAATACAAAATAAAAGCATACACAGTATGTAGTAAAAAAATAATGACGACCATCATTTGCAAATGGAGGCCAACTGCCGTTTCCTTGCTTACTGCTTTCTCCGTCCCAAAGGAAATGAAGCCAAGTATGCCGCCGGAGCTCGATGAATCATAGTTGGCTACCTGAATAACAAGCTCGATAACTGGCTTATCGGATATGAAAGACGCCGAATAAGGCACGTTGCGTGCTGTGTAGCTTTCCTCCTCTGGTGCTGGCTGTCCTGCTTGAGCCACAAGCTCTCCGTCCACATACACGGAGGAAGCCGACGGAATGTTCTTCAAGCGGATGCCGTACGTTTGGCTTTTAACTGAATCGATGAATATACGCAGACGATACGTTCCGTAACCATACGCTGAATCCGCCTGCGGGGATAACACCGTATTCCAGTTTCCAGGCACCTGAATGAACGCCTGCCCTTTGGCTGCTTCCGCATTTTCTGGGCCGCGCGTTCGTAATTGATGAGCATAAAATTCCCATTCGCCATCCAGCCTGATGGCCTCCGAGTCTGCCAGACTATACCCGCGCAAATCCAATTGCCCTTGCACGATAGCAGGATGATCAGGAGGGATGGTCATATAAATCCAAATTAAACGGATCGATATGAGCAGACAGAGGAACAGACCAGTGACGAGAACTATTTTTCGTTTAGTTAGCATAATTTCACAGGTATTCGACAGAATTTGCTAATTTCCTTCTCATTAGTCTGCCTGCATTAGAATTACTTTTGACCTATTCATAAACAGCCGTTGTTCAATGAACTCTTACATCTGGAAGCAGCTTTTCATAAATGCTCCAGCCACTCGCTTCGCCTTTGTACGTATAACCACATTGCTTGTAGAAACGGTTAAGCTTTTCATTGTTTGCAATACAATCCAGCTTAATCCGGTCTTTGCCGGAATACTGAATACCCCGTTCAACCCAAGCCATCATATCGCTGCCAAGTCCTTTGCCGGAAAACTGACGATTAACGACTAACCGGTGCAAAAAGATCGCGCTTCCCTTGCCTGCTTCCACTTCGCCCCAAAGCTTCCGATCCCAATCGCTAGGCTGCTGCTGCAAAATAACAGACCCCGCTAGCTCCTCTCCCCCTGCTTTGCGAAATGCAAAAACCTCGCCACGCGCTATCGCCCCTGCAAGATTATGGCTATCCTCTCCTTGAAGCAGGCCGCCCCACTGCGTTGAGCCCATGCCGTTAAGCCAGCGAGCTGTTTCCATAATCAACTCACGTACCGCCACCTCATCCTCGGGACCTGCTTGAAAAGCATATATGTCGTCGTTAACGGACGGATTTAATATTTTTAAACTTGCCATTGTGCACCTCGTTAGTAGGAATTTTTCGAGTTATAGTCCTATACATTGAATAGGAGTTTAATATAACATAAGACGCTCAACGAATAAATTACTTCTCCTTATTGCCTGGCGTATCCTCTTGCTTCTCCTCCTGTTTTTCAAGCTGCTTCTCAAATTGCTGTTCAATTTCCTCATTAATTTCTTTAATTTCCTGCTCGCTTAGTTTTCTATTTTCTTTTAATGTTAGTTTAACTTAATTTATATGTAGGAACTACCCATTTCTTTACGGAGCAAAAAAAAACGATAGCAGTCAAAAAGAAGCTACCGCCTCCCTCTGCCTGCTATCGTTCAACTTTAAATTATGATGACATGGAATACATAAGCTATACGATCGTTTTATATTCGGTATTAACAGTAAACGTATTCACGCCGGTATATTTGCCTGAAGCTGTTTCGGTTGTTTTTCCAGTCGGGTATTCCACTTCAAAAGTCACTGTATAGGGCACATCGATAACGCCCTGCAATAAAATAGCGGAAACCTCGATCGTTGCACCTGCTGGCAAAACGACTGGAACCTGCAGCGAAACCTCCTGGGACTCGTCTTGTGTCTTGGATTCCGAATAGCTGCGTGAGCCCTCTACCGAGATTTTCACACCCGTATCGCCCACAAGCGGCAGCCCTGCTTTAAACTCAAGCGTTTCCGACACCTTCAGCCCTCTCTCCCATTTGAAATTGTACGTTTGGCTTTTGGAAAATTTCAATGTAACTTGCTGCGTTTGCTGGACATTCGAATGATTGGTTACAAGCTGTTTGGCTGCTACGATCGGCACACTATTGATCACAATTTTGCTGTCCATTTGAAATTCCATTTTCTTGACTGTAATCTTCTTGCGATCGGGTACGAAAACCCATAATTCATTTATCTGTCCGTGGCACCATTCCCACGTAACAAGCGAGTCGCCGCTTTTAAATGGGCCGTCGCCAGGAATATTAAGCTTCTGCTCCCAATCCACATAGCTGTTAATCGCATTGTGCGTTCCGGCAACATTGTCGTCACGCCATACCATGAGACCGTTGACGTCCGCTTCTGTAACGAGCGCCTGATAAATCTTTGAGCCCTGCGTGGAGTCCTTTCTTCCGATGCATTTTCCCGTCGCTTTGTTAACGAGCGCGTAGGCATTGTCATCTCCAGCGCGCACCTTTCTTTTTTCCCACAATTGATGTTCATTTCCGTACACCTGTGGCAAAATCGTTATGCCTTCCCCACTCTCAGCCGCTGTAATAACAAGCAGCTTATTATCCGAAGTCCTCGCCTTAGAAACAATTACCTGATATTCAATTACATCCGCCATAATCCTTCATCCACCTTCCGCTCTATTTAATAAAGAATCCTCTTCGTCATCTATTCAACGTTTGCAATCGTGGATGCTCGCAGCTCTTTGACTTCTTATCTTTAGCTACATCTTGGAGTAGATCACTCAGAGAATCTAACCCTTACAGAATAATGGAAGAATGTGTCAGGAAAATGGCAAAAAAATAGAGACATTACATTTGCTTGGCTTAACCCGACATTTTATGACTGGACGTGCAAAGCAGCAGCCCTCGCTTACTCTTCTCGTCTGGTATAAAATTGGTACCCCGTTCTCCGCAAGGTGCGGATTTTTCCTTCATCCGGAGGCAAATGCAGCAGCGCCTGACGCAAGCGTTTAATGGCATGATCCACTGCCCGGTCGCTCCCGTCGTAGCCTGTTCCCCATACCTGCTCGATGATTTGCTCCCGATGAAAAATTTGATTAGGATGCTCCGTCAAAAAAAGCAGCAGCGTAAAGTCCTTCGGCGTTATTGATAGACATATATCGTTTAAGTAAACGCTTCTGTCGTTTAGATTGATTTTCAGGCTGCCGTACTGAATCTGATTTTCCGCAATTAAAGCATGCGTGCCTCTCCGCAACACAGCTTGAATGCGTGCTACTACCTCCTGCGGCTCGAACGGCTTGGTGATGTAATCATCCGCTCCACTGTTCAGACCTGCCAGACGGTCAGCAATCTCCCCTTTAGCTGTAAGCATAATGACTGGACAGACGCTGCTCCTTCGCACCTCACGAAGCACCTCCCAGCCGTCCATTTCCGGCAGCATGACATCGAGCAAAATAAGCGCGGGCTGAAGCACAGCCAGCTGTTCCAGCGCTTCTTTCCCTCGGTCAAAAATAATGCTCGCAAAGCCTGCCTTTCGTATATACGCCGCCAAAACGCGGGAAATAGCCGGCTCGTCTTCGACAATCATGATCGTTTGCAAGATTAGGCCTCCTTGGGGGAGCAATGTTACTTTCGGATGCGATGGTATCGTTGTACTCTTCAACAAATAGGGAGCAGATGCCTCAGCAGCTTGCTCCCTAATATGCTAAATTTTCCAATCGCTGCTTACTGGAATTTTTCAGCCCTTTGTGTTGTGCGAAAAATAGGCAGCCAATACACTAAGACTTTCCTCCCGTAATATCCCAGCTGTGATATCAGGCTTATGGTGAGAATTTTCAAATACGATTTGAGAGCAAGGACTTCCCTGCTCGCCCAATATACTGCACAATTCCATGTTGCTTGCGCTATATACCAGTCGCCCCACATTTGTCCAAACCATCGCACCGCTGCACATATAACAAGGCTCACAGCTCGAATATAAGGTGTATTCATGTAAATCCGTAATGTGGGTTTCCTCGCAAAATCGCCGCAGCAGCCCTGCCTCTGCATGGAAAGTTGGGTCGGTTGCCGAATAAATTTGATTTTCATTTGTAAAAACAATTTCCCCGTCTTTAACGAGTATTGCTCCAAAAGGCTCGTTTCCATGCTCAACCGCAAGCTTAGAAAGCTTGATCGCTTCTCTCATAAAAAACTCGTCTTGACTCATATTCATTTCTCCTTTTATGTAGCGTTCCATCACCATTCATTGAGCTCAAATACTATCTATTTTAACATATACAGACCATCCATTTTGCATTAGTTTCGAGGATTGGAATAGTCGGCTATTAACAAAAAAATAAGGGGCCTTCATGGCCCCTGCGTAATGCTTAAGTTATATGCCAGTCCTCTTATCCGACAATTTCAATTATTTTAATATCATCAAACTTACTAAGATCAATAAACTGATTATTTTCAAGCGCTATAAATGGTCGAGTCGGGTAATTATAGTTGTTTAGTAGAATCGTTCCTCTTCTATTGTCTGATAAAACAACCTCACAACCGATTTGGGTGGAGAGAAGCATATCCAGAAACGTCAGCCCAATGACCGAATCAAAGCGATTTAAAATAATTTGTTGATGAATTTCTTCGATGGCTTCAAAAAATTTCAGCGCAGCCCGATAAGGTCTTTCTGAGATGATATCCATATAAAAATCTGTCAAACCTACAATTTTGCTAAAATGATCCAGTCCATTCCCCTTCAGACCACTTGGATAGCCGCTGCCGTCCTCTCGTTCATGATGCTGAAGGGCGACCAGAGCAACCCGAGGCTCAACCCCCGATTGGAGTAATAGCTCGTGTCCGAGAATGGTATGCTGCTTTATAATCGCGTATTCATGAGGGTCTAACCTTGACTGTTTGGAAACGATTGCAGTTGGCAGCTTGACCAGTCCAATATCGTAAAGACTCGCCGCAGTCGTTAGCAAATCCAATTCGTTTTCTTTCAGTCCAAGCCGCTTACCTAAAGATGTCGCAATAACGGCCGTTCCTATACATTGCCTGTACCGGTAATCGTCCTGTTCCTTAAGCTCGGAAAATAACT
Source organism: Paenibacillus sp. FSL H8-0537 (assembly GCF_038051995.1). Classification (NCBI taxonomy): domain Bacteria; kingdom Bacillati; phylum Bacillota; class Bacilli; order Caryophanales; family Paenibacillaceae; genus Paenibacillus; species Paenibacillus sp. FSL H8-0537. The sequence goes on from NZ_CP150290.1 coordinate 3,861,434, forward strand.
GAAATAGATTATATCGCTTCGCTATTTCCTTTATAAAGGGAAGAACTTCTCGTTCAAGCTCATCGATAGGAACAATCCCGTTTTGGCGAACGAACTGATCCATATCGTTAAAATGCTGCTTAGCCCTTTCATATGATTCTCGGATGGTTGGCTTTTGTTTAGGTGTATGCTCAGAAACCTCCTGATTCAGCTCAGAAGCATTCGCATCGATAGTTTTGACTTCCCCGATTTTGATCTTAAATTTAGCAAGTCTCTCGGTGTGACTTTTTAGAAGAATAGTTCCCTTTCTGATTAAAAGCGTTCCCTTTGTGTCGCGGATGCTTTTCGTTAGTGTTTTACCGATTAATTGTTCATAATCTTTAACTAACAATGATAGTTCCTCCCTAAGTGGATTACCTATTCTCTAATATGGATTCCTGAACACTGGTTAAAAAAATATTCGGAAATATATCTGGAATACATTAGCAATTCCAAAAAAATGATCTATAAGAATCATATTTCTAGAATTAATCATCAGTTAGACCATGACTTTAAAACTATATCTTTATTTGTTCATAGGCATTAAGAACTAATATATAAATTAGAGCTGCACCTCGCAGAGGAAGCCTTCATTGCAAATTTATTTTAGGGCCGTCGTCAATCCAACTCCCTGCTCATTTCTAAAGTTTAATCTGCTGCACCGGATTTTAGGTAGAGCGATGTTAGGGCGTGTCTGAAAACCCGTTCAGTGGCACCTTTCACCGCCTTTTCGCCCCCTAACTAAAAAAACAGGCTTTTCTCGGTAACAATCCGCTAAAATCCTGTCCTCATATAGAAAATATTAAGTTCCTCGTTGGCGTAGTCGAGCTTTACTGCTATAACTTCAGGCTCTTAGTAAGGATAATTTCCAAAGGCTCATCTTCAAGTAATAAGCATCCTGAATCTCGATAACCTAATTTTCTATAAAAATGCTGAGCCCCTTCATTAGCTAAAGTGGAGGTCATAACTAAGTTAAAACCGAGCTTCTTCATTTCATCTTCCCAAAAAAGAATTGCTTTCTTACCTAATCCTTTACTTCGATATGTATCATCGATCCAAATCATATTCATAAAAGGTGTGTTATCCCAAAAATAGCTGTGCCGCATCCACCCAACGATACTATATTCTTCATTCTGCAGAATATATATCTCATTCCCCCTAATTTTCGGTAAGATTAAGTGTTCTGAAATGTGATGGTCATGTTTTCTAATATATTCGTAGTGCGAATCAGTTGCAGCAATAATCCTCATAATAATTACTCCTCTTCATTATTTAATTGCATTATTATACAGCTGTTAATTTACCTAAAGAACGTAGAAGTTTTTTAATACTCTCCTGCTAATACTACCAGCATAAGCTTATCCTAAAACCATTGAAACATTCTAATGAAGGGCTCGCAAATGCCTGGCATGAGAGTTGGTGAAATTACAGAGCAGACCAAGTTATCTCGCCCCTCAGTATTACATCATTTAAAAATATTAAAAGAGGCTCAAATCATTGATTAAATAGGAGCAGGTATCAGCTTTATCAGTAAAGAGAAGGCATTTTCACGTGCCTATCTATTGTGTATACTAAGGGATTAATGCAACTTATACTTCAATCCACATTACCCACTATTCAGCATGTTAATCTGCATCAGCCCCCGTTATCACAATAATAGGCTGCGTCTCTATCGAGACATTGCCTGCCACTGCTCTGGAGATCATACAGGACTCTTCTGCCCTATAAGCCAGCCGCTCGGCCTTCGTGTGTTCCGCCACTGATGCATCCGCTTTGAGCACAATTCGCGGTTTGTGTACAATCCGTTCGTACGTAAACACATTATTCGTTACATCTACAATCGCTTCAGACTCCAGAGTCAGCTCCTGCGGTGTAATATCCGAGCGTTCAAGCATCGCTGCAAGGGTAATCAGATAACAGGTTGCTGCTGCCCCCAAAAGCATTTCGTCAGGGTTTGTTCCAGTTCCCGGCCCGCCCATCTCCTGCGGAATCGAAACGACCGTTTTTAACCCGCCGGCATTGATATGTCCTTCACTGTTACGCCCACCATTCCATACCGCCTTCAGATGAAAAGGGTGTTTCATCTCTCTCATTCCTTTCGATTGCTTCGTTTCAAGCTCGGATTCATCGTATAAATGGTTCATTCCTCCAGTAAAAAAAGGCCGCCTCTATGAGGGCAGCCCTGTATTCCTGTTTTACCATTAAAACACTTTCGTTGTCCAATCTTCGCAGTTCCACGTATCCGTCACAATATCGCGGTAAAATTCGGGTTCATGGGAAATCAGCAAAATGCTTCCCTTATACGCTTTAAGCGCACGCTGCAGCTCATCCTTTGCATCCACGTCGAGATGGTTGGTCGGCTCATCCAGCACGAGCAGATTCGTCTCGTGGTTGATCAGCTTGCACAAGCGGACTTTGGCTTTCTCTCCGCCGCTTAGCACCACGATTTTGCTCTCGATGTGCTTGGTTGTCAGGCCGCATTTGGCAAGAGCCGCCCGGATTTCAAACTGTGTAAAGGACGGGAACTCCTTCCAAACCTCTTCAATACAGGTGTTGTTGTTCGTTTCCTTCATTTCCTGCTCGAAATAGCCGATTTCCAGCAGATCCCCTAGCCTTGCTGAGCCTGAAATCGCCGGTATTTGCCCGAGAATACTGCGCAGCAGCGTTGTTTTACCAATCCCGTTCGAACCGACCAACGCTATTTTTTGTCCCCGCTCCATACTCAGGTTCAGCGGTCTCGACAGTGGTGAATCATAGCCGATGACGAGATCCTTCGTTTCAAAAATAACCTTGCCGGAAGTGCGCGCCGGCTTGAAGTTGAACTGCGGCTTTGGTTTTTCCCTTGCGAGTTCTATAACGTCCATCTTATCGAGCTTTTTCTGCCTAGACATCGCCATATTACGCGTAGCCACGCTGGCCTTGTTGCGTGCAACGAAGTCCTTCAATTCCGAGATTTCCTGCTGCTGCCGTTTAAAGGCAGATTCAAGCTGGTGCTTTTTCGCCTCGTACACCTGCTGGAAATACTCATAATCTCCCACATAGCGCGACAACGACTGATTTTCCATATGGTAGATCAGGTTAATGACGCTGTTCAAGAACGGAATATCATGCGAGATTAAAATAAAGGCATTTTCGTATTCCTGTAAATATCGGGTAAGCCATACGATATGCTGCTCGTCGAGATAGTTCGTAGGCTCGTCAAGCAATAGGATATCCGGTTTCTCTAGCAGCAATTTGGCCAGCAGTACCTTGGTGCGCTGACCTCCACTGAGATCATGAACATCCTTGTCTAAACCGATATCCGTAAGTCCAAGACCACGAGCCGTTTCATCGATTTTGGCATCGATCATATAAAAATCCTGATTCGTTAGCGTGTCCTGAATCGTTCCGACATCCTCCAGAAGCTGCTCCAGCTCCTCTGGAGAGACATCACCCATTCTGCCATACATGTCGTTCATTTCCTGCTCCATATCGAACAGATATTGGAACGCACCGCGCAGAACATCGCGCATGGACTGTCCCTTTGTCAGCACAGCGTGCTGATCCAGATAGCCCGTCCGCATGCGTCTTGCCCACTCAACTTTACCATCGTCCGGCTGCAGCTTGCCTGTGATGATGTTCATAAAGGTGGACTTCCCTTCACCGTTGGCACCAATCAGACCGATATGCTCGCCCTTCAGAAGGCGGAATGATACATCGCTGAAAATCGCCCGGTCTCCGAAACCGTGACTCAGCCGCTCTACATTTAATATGCTCATCAATAACACCTATTCCTTTATTAAAGTATTCTCGTCAAATTATAAAGGTTATAGCCCCACAACTCCATACCGATTTTAAAAATAATAAAAAATTTAGGTCAAGGTGAAACGGCTTTCGCCTTCCTCTGGCAGCGCGGCGCGGGGCGTTTCATTCCGAGAAATATAGAGAAAGGATAGAAAAATCATTTCCTTTCCTATATTTTAAAAAAGCCAGAACCGCATATCACGGTTCTGGCTTCTCCCTGTCAAAAACCAATCATTTCCCAATAAAGCTCTTTACAACAAACTCCAACTGAGCGTCCAAAGACACAGGGTCGCTGAACATAAAGCCTCTTCCTTTTTCACGGAAAACGTGATTGTTTTTGACTGCTTCCAGCTGCTCCCACATGCTGCCTTCAAAAACAGCCTCTGGATTGTCCTTGCCTGTCCACTCGCTTATAAAAATATAATCTCCTGCATATTCGGGAAGCAGCTCCAAAGACAGCTTCGCCCAGCCTGTACCGCTGTCGATCGCTTCCTTCTGAATAATGGGCGGCGCCTTCAACTCGAATTCGCCATAAATAATCTCGCCGCCTCTTCCAAGCTTATTGCCGTAAGCATAAAACTCTTTAGCGCTGCCAGAGTCAAAGATAGCAACGGTTTTGTCACCCACAGCCGCTTGCACCTTCGGCTTATAATCGGCTATCTTTTTATCCCAAGCCGTAATCCAGGCATTTGCCTGCTCCTCCCGGCCCGTCATTTTCCCGAATTCCAGCAGCTGCTGCCTTACAGGCACGCCATAATCGACAACTACCGTCGGAGCAATCTGGTTCAGCTTGTCGAGAACAGCTGGGTCGTTCCATACGATAATGAGATCCGGCTGCAGCTCCAAAATCTTTTCATACGCAATCCCATCACCTATACTTTCAACCCCATCCAGCTTTCCTTCCGTATAGCTGTTAAAAGCCTCTTCTCCCGCACCAACCGGCTTAATGCCGAGTGCCAGCAAATGGCCAACAAAGGCGCCCGCTATAATAACGACACGCTGCGGATTTTTGGGAATTTTAACTTCGCCATTCACTGCCGAATAAGTCACCATTTCCGCTGCGCTCGCTGCACCACTGTTTGATGCTGAGGCCTGCACTTGAGTGCTTCCATCTGTCGTTGCTGCTGGGGCAGATGACGCAACTGATCCATTATTAGAGCTGCCTGTTCCTGAGCACGCGCTAAGTAACAGCGTAAGGCATAATAGTAAAGTGACCCCCATAGATGATTTGTGTCTGTACATCGATAAATCTCCCTCTCTTTTATATCGATAATGATTCTCATATCCACTACCAATATAACGTTGCAGCCTGCGCGGGAAAAGGGACGATCCAACCCTAATGATAGGATAATCGAACCCCGCTTTCTTTGCTTTATCCTGATCCTTGAATTGCTTGGGAGTCATCCCGGTATGTTTTTTGAAAATTCTCGTGAAATAGGATACATCGTCATAGCCGACACTTGCGGAAGCCTCTTGCACAGTCATATCTGTTTTCTGCAGGTATTCCATGGCTTTGTTAACACGCTCTTTTATCACATAATCAATCATGCTTATGCCCGTTTCCTGTCTAAATTGTCTGGATACATAGGGGACGCTGTAGTGAAAAATCTGCGCGATCGATTCGCGGGTTACAGGCTCATGGTAATGCTCCTGAATATAGCGAACGACCTGGGCTGCAAGATCAGGTCGTTTCATGCCAATTTGCTGATGCTCCAGCTGCCATAGCAGTTCATAAACAAATTGATAAAACAACGTTTTAACATGAAATTTTTCTAACGTGCGCGAGCTCTGCCATTCTTTCAGCATGGTATCCACCTTGTCAAATAAAACAGCAGCATACAGTGGAGCCAAACTATATTGCAGTTGAAACGGATTATACCGCTCTATAAGATGCAAGATTTCCCGCCTGCCAGTCGATGGAATCGTTGCTTTATAGAAGATCAAATAATATTCAAACTCCGCTTCCGTTGGAAAAATATCCAGACAGGTCCCTTTTCCACCGTGCCATAGATGGAAGCGCTTCGCGGAATGTTCGATCCCGTCCAGCAGCACCTGAGCCTCGCCGCGAATGGCATATAGGAAGACACTAGACGGAAAGAGGTACGACCGCAACTCCTCGCCATGCATCATGCTGAAGTGCCTTACGTCAATCACCTTGATAGCAGCAGCATTCCATAGCTGGATATGCTCTTCCGCATTGATCGTGACAGTCAAGTGATAAGCCCCTTTTTATGTAGAATCTTATGTCGTTTTTTCAATTATTGAGAATTATTATCAACAACCAAAATTATAATTCATTTACCAGCAAACCTCAATGGATTTGGCTGGGTGCAAACGAAAAAAGACCCCTATTGCCTCAGATGGCAGCAATGGGCCACTCAAGCCTGATCATTTCGTTATCTTGCTATTACATTCCAGATTGCACACAAATACCCCCATTCACGGTTATACTAACCTTAGAGGTGAACGACAATGTCCGACGAATGGAAAGCGAATCCGGATCAGATTTCTGACAGCCTGCGCTATCAGGACGAGCCATTCCCGCCCGCGCCTGTGTCTAATGAACAATGGCGAGCCATCGTAGGCAATGACCCTTCATATGACGGTCAATTTTATTACGCTGTCAAAACAACGGGTATTTTTTGCCGGCCGTCCTGCAAATCTAGACCGCCCAACAGGGAAAATATCGGATTCTTTCTGACTGCCGAGCAAGCGTTGGCTGCCCAATTTCGTCCATGTAAACGCTGTAAACCGACCGGGCAACGATTGCCAGATGAAGAATGGATCGCGATGGTGACCGTATATATTGATCGACACTACAAAGAAAAGCTAACGCTTGCCACCCTTGCATCCATTTGCCATGGCACGCCGTATCATTTGCACCGAACGTTCAAAAAAGTAACGGGCAAAACACCCGTCGATTATATCCAGCAAATTAGAATCGAAAAAGCCAAGGCGATACTCCTCTCTTCCCCTACACCAATTGCAGAAGTAGGCGAATATGTCGGCTTGTCAAATACCCCTTATTTTATTACCTTGTTCAAGCAGAAAACCGGGCATACACCAGAAGGCTACCGACAGTGGCATAACAATGGTGGAATAACAACAAATAAAGGAGATCTCCAAAATGAAGAATTCATTTAGCGGGGGCATATATTGGTCGCTGTTTAGTTATGAAGATTGGAGCCTGCACGTTGCAGCTACAAACGAAGGGCTTTGCTTTGTAGGTTCGCAGAAACAGCCCTATGAAGAGTTAGCGAAATGGGCTGCGTCGCGTATTCCGCATAGCCCATTGATTCGGGATGCTGAAAAGCTGCTTCCGTATAAGGCTGAGCTGGCTCAATATTTGCAAGGAACGCTTGAAACATTTACAATCCCTACCGTATTTCAAGGAACACCTTTCCAAGAGGCAGTATGGCAGGCTCTTTGCAGCATTCCATATGGGCAAACCTGGTCCTATTCGGATATTGCCAACCATATTCAAAAACCCGCGGCGGTTCGAGCTGTTGGTGCAGCCATTGGTGCGAACCCGATACTCATTACCATTCCTTGCCATCGTGTTATCGGCAAAAACGGGACACTCACTGGCTATCGAGGTGGAATAGAGATGAAAACCAAGCTATTGCAGTTGGAAGGTTACAAAATAAAAAGCACCTCTTAGGTGCTTTAAGCCGAGCTGCTGCAGGGGCATTTAGAAAATTCACGGCATCCATAAAATTCACACCCGCTTCTTATACACCCACATTGCTAAAAAATATGCTGCGAATAAAATTCCGACGCACCACGCCAGTGCGACCCATATATCGTTACCCACCGATTGATCTGACAATAGCGCACGGATGGCTTCCACGATTGAGGTCACCGGCTGGTTTTCGGCAAAGGCGCGAACGGCCGACGGCATCGACTCGGTCGGCACAAACGCCGAGCTGATAAACGGCAGGAAGATAATCGGATAGGAAAAGGCGCTTGCGCCATCCACCGATTTGGCGGACAGTCCGGCAATGGCCGCGACCCAAGTTAATGCCAACGTAAACAGAGCCAGTATGCCAGCTACTGCAAGCCATGACAGTATCCCCGCCGACGAACGAAAGCCCATAACGAGTGCTACGAGAATGATGACGACAACAGATATGGTGTTGGACACCAGTGAGGTCAGTACATGCCCCCACAGCAAGCTGGAACGTGAAATCGGCATGGAGTGAAAGCGCTCGAATATGCCACGCTGCACATCGGTAAACAGGCGGAAGGCCGTGTAGGATATACCGCTAGCAATAGCAATTAGCAGTATGCCAGGCAGCAGGTAATTCACATAGTTATCCGTTCCGCTTTGAATGGCACCGCCGAATACATAGACGAACAGCAGCATTAACGCAATCGGCATGATGGTGACCGAGATGATGGTGTCCATATATCGTCCACGGCAGCAAATTGCCCGGTCAGACTGATCGCCTGCTTTACATGCTCGGGGCTCGATGCAACATCGAATCCGTTTACTGAGGCGGTTCCGCTATCTAGTTTGAGCAGCGTAGTTAGAATTTTGACAACCGTTGTCTTGCCGGCCCCGTTAGAGCCGAGCAGGGCGAAAATGCTGCCCTCCTCCACCTCGAAATCCACGCCCTTTAGCACTTGTTGCTGCTTGTAGGACTTTGTCATTCCAATCACTTGAATGGACTTATTTTTCATATTTCCCCTCCTTATATCACCTTAACTTTTGATAAATCGGCCTCCATGCCTTTGAGCACAGCAAAGGTCAGTTTATCCATCATTGCGCCGTCAAAGCAGATCGATTGGATTGCACGATAATACCTTTTAGAAAAGGAAAACGCAGACTTGAAGGAGACATTTTTGAGTGTAGCGCCCCTAAACGAAACTTCGTTTAATGCCGCTTTGTCAAACTTAACGCCGATAAAGGTCTGCCCATCCAGACACAGCCCGCTCAGGTCGGAATATTCGAAGTCCACGCCATTAAAGGAACAGCCTTCGAAGATTGTTTTTCTAAGGTCGGTCTTGCTTAATGTGACGTCGGTCAGTTTTATACTTGTGAATTTTGCTCCATCCAGCCCAGACATGCTGAAGGTAGTGCGTACAAGGATGGATTGCTTAAAGCTAACCTTCGTAAGGTCAGAGGTGGATAGAATGCAGTCCGTCAGATTTGCCCCGTCAAAATTGGCTTCACGTACGTCGCTGCTTTTAAACGAGCTTCCAGTCAAGTCTGCGCCAGCAAAGTCGGAACCGCGCAATGCGCTAGCTTTAAATTGACCTTTATGGGCAATAACGCCAGCAAAGTCGCTCATTTGCAAGTTGCTTGCGCTAAGGTTTGTCAGCACCTGCCGCTCCAGCGAGCGAGAGAGGTTGGCGACCTCCATTATCGTTTGTTCGATGTCGCCGATGCTCTCAATGGTCATGTTAAACGCTGTTTCATCATCCTTGCCCTCGGTTTTGAGATCATGATATCGCTCCTGCAAATCGGAGTGCAGATCCGCCTTTAATTCGGTGACGCTTTTCACCCCATCATATGGCGTAAACACGCCATTCAAATAGCTGGTCAATTTCTGATTCATCACATCACATCTCCTTATAATAAGTTTTCTAGCACGCGCTTTGAATACTCCCAATTGCTTTTGTTGCGGTCGTAAGTCACTTTGCCCTTATCGGTAATCCTAAAATATTTGCGCCGCCCGCCCTGCGATTCATCCCCCCAATACCACTCGATATCGCCGTCTGCCTCAAGCCGCCGGACACTGGAGTACATCGTAGCTTCCTTTAATTCATACTCGCCGCCCGAGCGCTCGGCAATTAGTTTGACAATCTCGTATCCGTATCGGTCAGCTTCGGATAAGAGCCGTAAAATCATTGTATCGGTATGTCCGCGCAGCAGGTCGGATGTAATTTTGCTCTCACTCATATAATCACCTCCGTATTTGTATAATACGGCACACTACTATGTCTGTCAAGGTAGTATTTTTAATCTAATACTTTGTTTGAAAAGCGAAAATTATATTCATTGCCCCCCTCCATTCCTGGCTAAAATAAAAAATGGGCCGCCCAAAGCCTATCATCACAAGCTGCTGATGAGGCGGGCTTCCAATCTCCTGCTGGAAACCGAGCTTAGTGTAACCGCCATTGCTGAGCGGCTCGGCTATCCCTCCATCCACCCGTTTACGCGCCATTTCAGCGCCTGCTATGGCGTCAGTCCGAAGCAGTATCGACTTCAGCCGCAAGCAAGAGCGTGATGTTACCTTAATGTTGGGGCTACTTCGCCCACGCGAATAGGCCACCGTTTGCCCGGTGGCCTATTCGTTGGTTTATTATTTATCTAAGGGCAATCCAATACGCTAGCCATATGCCAAAACTGATCAATTAAATCCAGCTGCATTTATTTAATAAATAGCTTCATCAGTTTATTATAGATAGGATGTATCATATAACCCGTTGGATTAACCGAATACCTTTTGCCTATATTCAGCTGGTTGATCTGCTCCATTTCATCACTAGTCAGCTCAAAATCAAATATCTGACTATTTTCTTTCATTCTTTTTGGGCTCGATGATTTTGGAATAACGATGATGCCTCGCTCCAAGTGCCAACGTAAAATGACCTGAGCCACTGTTTTATGATGATAATCAGCGATTCTTTTTAATTCCGGATGCTCCAATAACGCTTTATTCCCTTGCCCTAGCGGCCCCCATGCCTCATGTAAAATCTGATGCTGATTGAGATACTGATGCAGGTCATTTTGGGCAAATTCGGGATGCGTCTCAATTTGATTGATCATCGGTGGGATTTTAGCATGCTTCATTAATCGTTCAAGGTGTTGAATCTCAAAATTTGCAACGCCAATCACTTTGATTTTCCCTTCGGAGTACAGCTCTTCCATCGCTCGCCACGCTTCCAAATCATTTGGTGCGGCAAAATGAATCAAGTACATATCCAGATTATCTACTTTCAGCTTTTTGCAAGTTTGCTCAAAAGCCTTCCTGGTCGCTTTATAGCCAAGATCCGTATTCCACACTTTAGACGTAATAAAAAAATCCTCGCGCGGCAGACCGCTTTTCTGTATTTCTCTTCCTAATGCTTCCTCATTGCCGTAAATTTTAGCGGTATCAAAATGCCGATATCCGATTCGAATCGCCTCGCTGATCGCCGTTTCAAACTCTTTTTCTTTCGTTATTTTGTATACCCCAAACCCCAATTGCGGAATTTCAACCCCATTGATCGCTTTTACTGTTCTATTTTCAAAAGTCATATTCATGCCCCTCTCGTTTGATATAACTAAAAAGTGATTAATATAATATATTAAATATTAATTATATCTAGTTCATTTCAAAAAAAGAGAAGGTAACCCTTTTTCAGTGCAAAAAGTCGGTTAACCTCACTTCTTTTAAGTTATTTTGCATATCCATCTCAACGGTTTGCAGACTGGAGGCAATCTTTTGTTTGACTGCGTCTACTTCTTTCCCTTGAAGCGTGGTATCGGTATGAAGCTTGAACAGCGTTTTGCCAGGTTCGACCGCTAAAAAAACATCTAATAACGTAATTTCTACTAGTGGCTTTGCCAGCAGAATGCCTCCCTTCGCTCCTTCTTTAGCAAGCGTCAGCCTAGCATTATTCAGATTCCTGATGACTTTAACCGTCGTTGGAACGGGAATATTCAATTGCTCAGAAATCACTTTTGTAGACAAAAAGGTAGAGCAGTTCTCCTCCGCAATGCTGTGAATATAGAGCAATATGGCAATTCCTTGCGATAGAGCCGTGGAGTATGACATTTCTAACTCATCCTAACTATCGGCTATTTTATGTATACTATATATTATTTATATTTAGTTTTCAATAGATATTTTTATATCCCTATTCCCAACAAATGATTCGGCAGATTACTATGCTGTGAACGTCGAAAAGCCCGGCGGGGAGGCTCCCGCCAGGCTTTTGTTATAAAGATTAGAATTCAAGTCATTAACGCAAAGACTCCTTTACCGCTTCGTTTTTTTAGTTAATCTCCAAATAATCAAGGTAAGCATCCCATGTGCCGTCATCCGCTGTTACAACAAGCTCAATCACTTGATTCCCGGTTCCATGGCTGACATTGTTTAGCGTATAGACCGCTGGATTGCTCCCGCCGAAGTAGAACGTCCCCTTCGTCTGTCCACCGATTTTCAAGTCGACTCTGGCCATGCTGGAGTTGTTCGAAGCACCACGCAGTGAAAAATGATGAGTGCCACTCGCAAAATATTGCGTGTATTTCACTAAATCATTGTTGGCATATAAAGCAACTCCGTTGAATGGCGAGTTAATATTTCCAGTATACTGACCGCTTTTGGTCATATTCTCAGCTTCCACTTTCGTACCTGTTCCTGGAGACGGAGTTGTACCGCCGCCGTCAGGAGCGACCGCACGGCCCGTGGTCGGCGAGATCATGCCTGAGCAAAGGCCCCGGCTCTTGAGGCTTTGAGCAATCTGCGGGATCGCTTGGCGCGTAGCCTGAAACTGGTCATGCATCAGGATGACGTCACCGTTTTGCAGCCTGCCCGTGGCGGCCACGATCTGAGCAGAGGTGGCACCGTTCCAGTCCAAGGAGTCCACGTTCCACAGCACTTCTTTAAGACCGTTTTGAGCCACGACAGATTTCAGCGTCGCGTTGGTAGCACCGTACGGTGGACGGAACAGCTTTGGCGCGGTTCCGGTAATGGACTGAATCGCCTGCTGCGTCCGTGTAATTTCCGACGTCATCTGCGAGCTGCTAAGTGCAGTCATTTGCGGATGTGTATAGGAGTGGTTGCCGATCCACATGCCCGCGGCCACTTGTTCCCGCACCAGAGACGGGTTATTTTGTGCGTTTTGTCCGACGTTGAACATCGTTGCGCGCAATCCGGCCTGCTTCAACGCATTGAGCAGATTTGTCGTGCTCCCGGTATTGGGGCCATCGTCGAATGTTAAACCTACGTAGCCGTTCGGACAGTTCACATCAGCAGCACTGGCTCCTGGCACCATTGAGCTGGACATTAACGTAACGGAAAGCGCCAATGCCACTAATCCACTAACTAGTTTTGATTTAAACATCATGTGCCTCCTAATCATTAAATACTAGTATCGTTAATCTCGTCCCTCCGAACCGCTGCAGCTATCTCTCTAGCGGGCACTGTCAACATCCGCAGCACTCCCACAGAACACTGCGGATGCATGCTTTACAGCCATCTCATTACTGCAATCTTAAATAATCAAAATCAACAAAACCACCCGTTGATTTAGTCGCATAATTGAACAGAGCAAAACGGTATCCCATAAAATGAGGCAAGGTATAAGACATTTGGAGCGTATTGCCTATGGACGTCCAATTTGTGCCATCAAGACTGTAGGAGAAATAGGCTTTATCCGTCTGATTTGTGAAATCACAGAAAAGCTTAAAATATACTCGGCCCTGAGTGATCGGGATATTTGCCACTTCAGTCATCGTTCCCGAGCTCGCATTTACCATCACAATGGACTTCGAGGCTCCGGACATTTTCACACCAACAAAACCATATTTAGCCTGAAAAGCCGCAAGACCGGCATAATCTCCGTCCTTCATGCCGCTTGTTTCCATAGCAATGATTCCTGTAGATTGGGGGCCAAATGTCCTTTGCGTAAGCGTATTTCTGGCATCAAGAATACTTGTGCTCAGCTTTCCTGTAGTCAACCTCATAAATCCGGGCCGCTGTGCAAGGGACCATTTCGTATTGTCAGGATTGTGATTCCACTGCCACACCTTTGCAAGAGTCGCCCCTGACGAAGCAGTTCCTGTAAACGAAACATCGTCTACATAGAAATTCATGAGGTCATTTGTCTGATTAGGGGTTGAACTGTAGGGTGTCTCAATAAAAATAAAGGTTTGCGAGAGATCGGCACCTGCCGGAAGTGTATAGGTTCCTTGAATCGTGCCCCATTGACCTTTGGTTAGCGTGCTAGAGCCAAGAATGGCTATACCCGTGTAGCTTGGACCGTTTTGGATATTGAAGTTAAATGCTTTAGTCGCGGGACCATCGGTATATTTAACTTTTGCGGAAAATTGATATACGCCGCCTGCTGTCACTTTTCCCGTAATGACTTGTTTTAGGCCAGCAGCTGTTTGCTGTCTGCCGCTAACAAACAGGCTTTTTGATCCGCTGAAAAAGTCTGCAGTGGTGGCTGCGATAGTTGCTGTATTGTTATTCGTCCAAGGGCTTATGGTTGCATCTTCAAATCCTCCGTTTACCATTAGCTGACTCGGGGTTTGATCCGAAGAAAACTCATCTGATGCATAGACCTTCTTAACCGGATAACCCTCAACAGGAAGATTCATTGTTAGAGGTGCCTTGCCATTAACGCCGAATACCGGCCAATTATTTGCCCAGGTAACCGGAACAAGATACGGCATACGTCCGATTGCCCCACTGTCTTTAAACAACATAGCATACCAAGCGCCAGAAGCCGTATCAACAATCCCTCCCTGTGCTATGCCTGAATCCTTTAATGAAACCTGACCTGTATAGGCTCCGGTCAAGCTGCTTGCACGATAGGTTAATTGTGTGCGCCCGCTTCCCGATGGCCAGCATATAAGGAATACATAGTACATTCCATTGATCTTTTGTATGTGTGCGCCTTCGGCCTTGACTATGAAGCTGGACCCTGCAATGTTACTCGAACTTGGAATGATGATCTGATTTAGTCCACCTGATTTGATCGATTTTGCATCTGCGGAAAGCTCAATGATTCTAATATCATCACTGCCATAAACCAAAAATACACGATCATTATCAAAAAGCAGCGATGCATCATGATAGTAGCTGCCAAGCACGGAAGATGTCCAAGGACCCGTTTCTATGTTGCTAGTTTGATAAATATAGGTTCTGCCGGTAGAATTAGAGCCGAAGGACACATAATAGATTCCGTTATTATATCGAAGGCTGCTTGCCCACGAGCCTCTTCCATACTCGTTTTTCCCGTTATTAAGATTTTGTGCATCATTGTTGGCATAGGTATCGTAAACATAATTTACGATTTCCCAGTTTACAAGGTCATAAGATTTCATGATGGGAACGCCAGGATTCATGTGCATAGTCGTGCTCGTCATATAAAAAGTATTGCCCACCCTGATCACATCATTGTCTGGAGCATCAGCATATACAAATGGATTTGTAAAAGTGGCAGCTGAAGATATCGAGATGTTTGACATCATACCCATGAGTAAAAGTAAAATCGATAAAAAAAGAGATATTCGCTTATACATATTAAAATCCTCCTAAATAAATTTGTCGTTCATTAATTTCCAAATAATCTACGTTAGCATCCCAAGTCCCGTTATCAATTACGATTATTTGCAGTTCCGCCAGTCGCTTGACCCTGCTCAGTTGTCATGCCCTCCTCCTATTTTTTTTAAACTCCACTTTCCCCAACATATGTGATTCCGAAACCGAACCGCCCCTAATCTATCTCGCCAAAGCCTTTGTAAAGGTTCGTGCTCCGATTGTTGGTTTTAATACCGTCTTCATTGGAAATATGGCCTACACCACATTGAAAGCGCTTGCATTTTTCCGAAATAAAACACTTTGCAGGAAGCCAGTGGAATAAACACACATCGTGCAATTATGCTGCCAAGCGTAATTAATTGATAATTTTTTCTAAATATTGAAAACGTTTTCCATTCAATCCTAACATATTTTATCAATCGTTTAGTTATACTTTTTTTGGATTTTGTTGTAATTTTTTGTTCATTATTAGGAGATTTCAATCGACTCACATTCATTTGATCTGCAGCGTTAAAAAAAGCCCACGGATGCTTCCTATATAATGAAGTCACCGCAGCAACCATTACATGGGAAAAACAAACCGTGGGTTATAATTATCATTGGGCAACTCTTCAATGAAATGCGATTTTATAGACTTCGCAGCCTCTCAAGCCTAATCCTTTGTTCCGGCCATAAAGCCGCGCCCGTTCGTGCCAATATATACTTTTCCGTATTCCTGACGGTCTGCCACCATAACCTGAGGCTCATTTCCGATTTGCATTTGCGGCGAATTAATTTGAATCCATGTGCTTCCCCTATCATCCGAACGGAATATTCCCTTTATCCCTCCAACCTCTCCATATAAAAAAGCTGCTGGCTGTGTCTGTCCCGGGGCCGCTTTGCCGAATGCAAACAATCTAGCCTCCTTGATCTGATCCAGCTTGGTAAAAGAGGCTCCTGAATTGGCTGAGACATATACGCCATTGGCACCTAAGCTAATCCAGAGCACGCCTTCCATTCCGGGAGCTGCCTCAACCTTCACAGGACTTCCCCCTGGCAGCGGCGTTTGGTTAGCGATGGACCAGCTTTGTCCTGCATCCGAGCTCACATGCAGATAGCCCGATTTATAGGCATAAAACTTGCTTCCGTCCACCCGATCAGCAGCTATCGGATGATTGTATGAAAATATCATACTCCCGCCCACCGTTCCCGTCGGCGCCCCTGTCATGGCCTCCCATGTAGCTCCTCTGTCTGTTGTCCGCACTGGACTGCCAGATTGAGGGAACCATAGAATCGTATTAAGATCTGTAGCGGAATAAGCCAGTCTGCCCAGCTTAGAGCCCGCAGGTACGGGGCGGGCTTCCATTGTCAGCCCATTATCTGATGAAACGAACATGCGGGTAACTGTTCCATACCAGTCATCACTCCCGATAAAGGCCATATATTGTGGATTAGCTTCGTGATAGTCAACACTAACCATCTCCCGCATCGAACTCATCTCCAGCCTAGCTGCAGGCGAAGCATTCACATCCATATGACGAAAGCCAATAACATCGGCTACTCCCGTGAATAGCGGTGCTCCTTCTGGCGGCGCAGCTCCTGTGAGGGCAACCACCTCTTCATGGCCATTGGATAAGGTCTCCCACTTTGTCCACAACGTCCCGATGTCCTTTGTTCGATAGACGCCAAACCAGTCTGCGGAATAAACGGTTCCGGCATGATGTGGGTCAAACACGACAGTAGACGTGGCTGAAAAGAACATATTAGGCTGCCACCAGCCGGGCTTGGAGGTTTGAGCCTTGTTCACTAGCGTCCAGCTCTCTCCCCTGTTGATGGAACGATACAGCGGAAGCTGGGCTCCGCCTGTCCTGACCGCAGCCAAGAGATGGCTGTCGTTATGCGGATCAATATCAATGCCGTAATAGGACGTATATGCTGCATTAGGCGTAATATTGCTCCAGCTTCCGTCCTTATACCTATGCACTCCGTTATTGGGCGTAGTTACATACAAAGACCCATCCTGTCCTGCGGCCAAACGCGCCGGATGTGCAGGGCTTCCCGGAATCAGATTCCAAGTAGAGCCCTCGCCTCGTGTCTCATAAATTCCAATTCCCATTACACCGACATAAAGTGCTGTCTCCAGGTTAGCTGCCCCGGGAACGCTACCGAAGATCAAGCTGCGAATCCCTTTGCCGCTTGTCCCGGCGGGAACCTCATTTACTTTGGACCAGGTTTGTCCTGCATCCTGACTCCTATACAAGCCGTCATACCGGGTACCCGCATACACTATGTTAGATAGATTCGGGTGAACTGCAATACTCTCCCCCATGGCCCGCTCCACATTGCCGTTAGCCTCATTGCGCTTGTTCAAATTTGTTCTGGACCACGTATTCCCGCGGTCGGTAGATTTCAGAATATCACTGGGGGATGCACTCCCTGTTTTTCCAGCGGATACATAGACGATATCAGGGTTTTGTGAATCAAGCGCAATACCATCAATTCCATACAAATTGCTCTGCTCTGGGCCCAGTCCGTCCATTAGCGGAATCCAGCTTGAATCATTCGGGTCCAGACGGTATGCCCCGCCAACGTCAGTGCGGATATACACCAGATCCGGTTCAGAAGGATGAATTACAATTCCTGTCACATACCCTCCTCCCCCGATAGATACATTTTTCCACGTATAGCTTTCCGATGATACCGCATACGCTGTGTTGCCGGGCAGCAGCACAACAACAACGGTCAATAACGTACCAAGCATTTTTCTCCAGTCCAAATCTGTTCCCTCAATTCCCGCAAAATTAGAACGCCATCACGTTCCCTGCCTATCACATTGTGCAAAACTTCTACTTCCCAAACCTTGAAATCCCAAACCCTACAACGGTCCCCTCACCTTCTTTACTCTCAATATTCAGCCCTCGACCATAAAGCCGAGTCAAGCGGCTATGCGTATTCAGCAGCCCAATCCCGCGATTTTCTCTTCCTGCCGGTTTCAACAACTGGCTAATCTGCTCCTCATCCATTCCAATCCCCGTATCCCTCACATAAAATTCCACCGTATCCGCTTGCTGTACAATACGAATGCCCAGCGTTCCACCCTTGCGCTGGCTTAGCAGTCCATGCCTGACCGCATTCTCTACTAGCGGCTGAATGGTAAGCGGTGGAATCGGCATGCCCTTATCAACATCCGCCTGTATTTCCCACTCGACCTTAAGCCGCTCGCCAAAACGCTGCTGCTCAATATATAAATAATTTTCCACCAGCTCAAGCTCCCGCGACAGCGGTACCAGCTTGCCTGCGGTGAGAAAGTCAAAGCTAATACGCAGGTAAGATGTAAACGCTTCTGCTAGATTTCTCATCTTATCCGCATCAACTTCGCTTAACGCCAAAATCGAGTTCAAAGCATTAAACAGAAAATGCGGCTGGATCTGCGCCTGCAAATAAGCGGCCTCCATGCTTAATCGTTCATTAACCGCTTGCTTGAGCGATGAAAGCGACCCCGCCCGATACCTTAGCTCCAGCGCATCTACGGGCTTGGTAACATAATCGTTCGCTCCCGCCACAAAACCGGCATAAATGTCTTCCGGCTCGCTGCGCGCGGTCAGCAAAATAATCGGCAGCTCATACAGCGTAAAACGCTCGCGAATTAACCGCGTCAATGCATACCCTGATATGCCGGGCATCATAACGTCTGCAATAACAAGGTCCCACTGCTCGCGGTGGAGCTTGTCCAATGCTTCTTGCGCGGAAAACGCCATTTCAATTTGGTACATATCCGCGGACAAAATATGAACCAGCACCTTAAGATTGACAGGATCATCATCAACGGCCAGCACACGAATTCGTTCAGCACCTCCTTCAGACTTTAAAGCAGGCAGATCGACTTTGGTTAAATCATAACGGGCGGCTGCTATTGCGTCCGCTCCTGCTGCAAGCTGTGCGCCGACAGACGCCAGTGGTTCCGCTTCCTTTTTCACAAGAATCATCGGTTGAGTCAGCGCATCCTCCACACTCTCATCAAACACGGACAAGTTAAAGCTGAACATACTTCCCTTGCCCGGCTGGGATTGGACGAACAGCTCGCCGCCATGCAATTCGACCAAGTCCTTGCAGATACTTAGCCCGAGCCCAATTCCCCCTCTGCCAGAAGCGCCTTGCTCGTAGCGCTTGAAAGCACGCTTTTGCATCAACTCATCCATACCCACTCCTGTATCCGTCACACGTATCTGCACTTGCCTGTTTATGAGCTCAGCAGCCAGCTCCACGCTTCCCTCTTGGGTGTATTTCAATGCATTGTGCACCAAATTAATAATAATCTGCACTAATCGTTCTTCATCGGCATAAACACGCGGCAAATTTTCCTTCATGTCCATCCGCAGCTTAACCTTCGTGCCCTCGGTCAAAAACCGCAGCATATCCAGCACACCAGCAGCTACTGACTGAACTTTCACCGCGGTCATTCGTACTTGAATCCTTTTATCCTGGAGCCTGACGACGTCCAGCAGATCATTCAGCATAAGCGACATCCGGCGGCTGATCATAATGAGCAGCTCCATGTCGCGCTGGCTTTGCCCATCCAGCACGTGTTTTTTTCTTGTCAGCACGCTTTGGGCAATGTTCATAATGCCGTGCAGCGGCGTGCGCAGCTCATGCGACGTATTGGCGAGAAAACGATCCTTCAAGCGATTCGACTCCGCCAATTGGGCGTTGAGCGAAACATTTTCATGCCAATTGTGATAATATCTTTTAAACCAATGGGCCGAGAAGCTGGTAATCGCAGCAATTAAATCGACCGGATAAAACATATATTGCGACGTTCCGGCGTAATACACCGTTCCCCACAAAATATTATTAATGACACATACGACGGAAAATAAGAGAAATAATGCGCCTTCTGCCTGATTTAACACCATTTTCATAAAATAATAGGTCGTCCAGAACAAAGGGAGGTAATACAGCAGCATGTATAGCCCCGATTCTATCGAATAAAGCACCAGCTCTAGCGGACCCATTGCGACAAAAATCGTATACGCCGCTAGTAGGCAGACGTAGCTATAAAACAACAGTCCTTTGCGGGTAACCCCAATAAAAGCCCTGCCCATCATGAGCAGAAAGAAAGAGAACCATGCGTACGCATAAGCTTTCAGCTTCAACGTCCATCCAAAATCAGCAGGGATTAACTGGAATAAAAGCCCATGGTGATGGACGGCAACCGTCATGGCCGCTGCAATCATCATGAGAAAAAACATAATAAATTCTGTTTTTCGAACATTAATCAAATAAATGATCAGCGCATATAACGCATGCAGCAGGAAAATGACAATGACGATTAGCTGAAAAGCACTGGAATAGGTATAGATTCGGTCAATGCCTTCCTCTGTGCCCATCTGTACAGAACGAATAATGCCGCCGTTCAGCGGCGCTTCATAATTGGATGCTCGAATGAACAAATCCAGCTCCACTTGATTTTCACCGTCATAGCTCACCTTGAATGACTTATTTTCGGAAACATGTCCTTCCTGCCCCTCGTCAAGCTCACCGAACTTGGTCAGCAGCTCCCCGTTAATCTCCACCTCCGAAGCGGTATAAATGGATTGAAACCACACGCTAAGTGGCTCCACCGAAGGCCGATCGAGCAAAATCCGCACATAATACGTTCCGTATCCGTATGCCTCTTGAGCAGCATGGTCGAAGGCCGCATTCCATTTGCCCGGCACCTGGAGCAGCTGTCCCTTAACAGCGCTTTCTACATTAGACGCGCCAACCCATTGCCCCGCATAAAATAACCATTCTCCGTCCAGCAGAAATGGCTTGGATTCATCCAATTCCACACCGCGCAAATCCAGCACGCCTTGCTTTACCGTTGGCGTTTTCTCTACGGTGAGCTGATTTTGCCAGCTCCAGCGCACAGCACTCAGCAGCAAAACAAAAAATACTAAGTAAATGACGTGGCTTAACTTAATCTGTTTTCTCAAAATGATTATAAACCCCTCATTTACCGTTACATTCTATTTCTCTCAAATATAGCGCATGCTGCTAAAAATGAAAATAGTGGGAATCATAGCTGCTGCCTGGAGCGTTGCCCATAACCTTGATTCAGCAATCTCAACGAATGCAAAAAGGGAAGCCCGCTTCCTTCCGGCTTCCCTTTCTTATACGCTGCATCAATCGCTACTGTCTTACATCCGCTTTCTGACCGGTATCCATATTTCACTTCTAAACGCTGCGGACGTGACGTCCTTGTTCTCATTCCACAAAAGCTCCGGCCCCTCCACTTGCTCATAGCTGGAAGACGGGAACCACTCCGAATAAATGCGGCCCCAAATTTCTTGAAGCGTACCCGGGAATGGCCCGACTGCTTCAAATGCGGCCCAGGAAGATGCTGCAACCTCCAATTGTGAAAATGGCTCCGGACACGCGAGCGTTGTGGCCACGCCAATATAATGGTCCAGCTCGCCCTTCTCCTCCATCCGGCCTTCCGAGAAATTCGCCGAGCCGCTAATCATGCCATAAGGCTCGCTATTGGATAGCTGCTTGAGCGCTGTTATCTTTTGCTCGTCCAAGCTTTGCCACATTGCCGCGATTTCCGGGTTAACCCCGTTAAACTGGATGGGCACCCGCTTGTGAATGCCGACGATGCGAAAACCCGCTTTTTCCTCGATGCGATAATTCATTTCGACTCCTCCTTTAACGATTAACTGGAAGGTCATGCGAGGGCAAACCTTTAACGATGGTCCGCTGCTTCTTGCTTCGGATGGCGTAACCCCATGATAAAGCTGAAACGCCTTCGTAAATGCGTCCGGTGATTGATAGCCATATTTCATCGCAACGTCGATGACTTTAACCTGGCTTTGCTGCAGCTCAAAGGCAGCCAGCGTTAGACGCCGGCGGCGAATGTACTCCGACATCGTAAGCCCAGCAAGGAATGAGAACATTCGCTTAAAATGATATTCCGAGCATAACGCCCGCCTTGCCGCCTCTTTAAAATCAATCTCCTCCGTCAAATGTTCTTCAATATAGGCCAATGCACGGTTCATGTGCTCAAGCATCTTTAGTTGCCCTCCCTTCCACACTTGTAGAGTATCAAATTCGCCCCGAAGGAGTCCGACAGTTCATGCACCAAATTGACGGGTTCGTTTAAGGTTTTTTAACAATCAAACGTAATAATCAGACGTAGCTCTGATGGTTCTCTCCTTCCAACCAAACGGTTGACGACATCCAAGAAAGCACGGCTGCATTCCATATAATTTACGGTATCCATATAAACTTTTCCGTCCATCGTTTCGTCTTCGAATTCAAACACTTGGTTCCAATCGTATTCTAAGATTTCTTTGGCGGTAAACCAAGTAGTACTGTGATACTCACCATATTTCATTTGAAGCCGAATTTCAGGACTAACATCGTCAGGCAATCCGCGCGGCTCACTAATAAAAGGCATTTGGTCAGGGTTCCGAATATTGGCGAGAATGGCGAAGAGATCATAATTCCTATCTTTAAAAATCATATCCTCCCTCTCGACTACCCAAGGCGCCTCTTCGTTACGTTCTGGATACAGAATGGCCCAGCGGCTTCTAGTCCATTTATCAATTGAAATCCATGTTTCTGTATCATCTAAGCCCGCATACCGATACATTTTTTGCTCTACAAAACAATGAATATCCGTCCCCATCTATTTCCTCCATGATTAAGGCTTCAACTGCAACAAAAGATGATAATGCGCATAAGCCTTCTCGGACAGCTTATCCTCATCCGCCCAAAACTGCTCATCCTGCTCTTCGAGCGCATCGCTCTCTTCCTCCGTCAGCACCTTCGGGATGTCCCAAAGCGCTTCCAATCGCGGATCATCCTTATAGGCATCAATCACCGCATAGCAGCCTGTGAGAATATCCAGCGCTTTTGGCGCTGCAATTGTGTTTAAAGCACGAACGGCGTGCAAATAAGCTTCATATCCCCAGTTGCAAAAAAACTGCAAAAATCCGCCGTTATACATATCGGCTTCCAGCAGCCATAAAGCCGCGACTTCCTGCTCAGCCTCCGTTAGGGAGCCCCAATCTCCGCCAGCCTGATTTTTCTTGTCCGTCATCACTCACCACTCCAAAAAACAATCCTCAATCAGCGCCTCAAATGAGTCTGCCAGTGGCTTCATTTCCCCATTATCGTGATAGCAGATGAGAACCTGCCCAGCCGGATTAATGATAATAGGATCGCCGGAGCCATCCATTGATATCACATAGCTGCTCTCCAAAAGCTCGGCAAGTAAACTTCCTTCAAACTGCTCTCGAAACTCCAGCGTCAAATCAACAACCGTTTCTTTTCCAATGCTGGAGCCATTCGAGAACGCATGAACAGCCAGACCCGCATACGCACCGCCAAATTTCTGAATAAAATGAACATAGTCCGCATGAAAGCTTACATTCAGCCGCTCCTGTGCCATTGCGATTTCTTCTTGGCTGGCAGCAATGCCGACTAAAGAAAGATTATCCTCCCGATAAAGGAACGCCTTTAGTCGTTCCATAAGCTCTTCTTTCATATTATCCATGCCCTCCTTGCCGATAATAACCAGCTTCTGTTTCATTTTAGCTTCTACTATTCCTGCTTCCTGCTCACCATGCTCTTGCTTCCTATTGTACCATCCTATTAGCGTATTCCACCAATTCTTCCTCCCCGATTTGCCTTTTTCCATGCGTTGCTATTAAGCTTAGGTTTGAAGGGCATTCTACATCATTTATACTAGACAAGGAGTCTACATAATGGATAAAAAACGGATGAAAGCGCTCAAAAAGCTGTATAAGTATGCCAATTCCCACTACGATCCAGATCGCAGCATCAGTTTATATAACACGGATATTTTGGAGCCAAGTGAGCGTGAACTGCTTGAGCATTATAAGTGGGAAGCTAATAAAATCGAGCTGCTTACCCATGACGAGCTGAACCGCAAGCTCATTTCGCTTCAATCCATTGAAGCATTTTCATGGGGCAGCATTACTGGCGTATTCATTGCCGGCGTCGGCGGCAGCTTTCCAGCAGGTATCTCTTCTTTAATGAACTATAAACAGATGATTTATATGCAGGAGCATCCGTATGAGCAGGCGGAGCGTTTCGTATGCTGCAAATATTGCGGATTCAGCAAAGACCAGTACGAGCATCTAACGTATATTCGGTACGCCATTCATTTGGGCAATGCTTATGATTCGACAGTGGGCGCATACGCCCATTTGACCGAGCTAGCTGAGTTGACTGAGCATGGCCCCATTGTTCCAACGGCTGAGGATATTCAAAAGTTCACCCAGCTTCTGCACTTCATTGATGAAGCCCAGGACGATGAAACGCCCGGCAAATTGGAGAAGCGCCTTACCGCAGCGAAGCTTCTGAAAGGAACACCTGGCATGCGCCGCAGCATTCTGAAATCCCTAGCATCGGTAGGGGTACTGCCCAATACGGTTCTCCCCCTCACTCCTGATTCTTGGACGAATATGGAGGACATTTTGAACGGCGAGCTTCAGCTAAGCAATACGAAAGGACGCTCCGATATGGAGATGCCATGGGCAGGCTGGAAGGGCGAGCTAGGCGTAGACTGGGATAAAGCGCGGCAGCTGTTCGGGGAATATATTTCAGGCTAATCATATGCAAAACTATTCGGAATTGACCAAAATATGCCGCGAAAGCAGGGTGTAGCTATGCAGGTACAAATGGTTGAAAAAATAATTGCGGAATGGGCGTCAGTGAACGCCGATGCCCTTGGTTTAGAGCCAAATCATATCCATGCGTCATATATTTATAACCCTGGAGGCTTCGGCAACTTGTCTGTCCGGCTTACGGACGGCCACACTCAGCTTCATGTCAAGCTGGCCCCACCTAGCAAGGCTGCGCGTCTGCGGCAATGGGCGGGCGTCAGTGATTATCTTGCCGAGAACTACACCGCGCCCAGGCTGGTCCATGCAATTGAGTACGAATTCGTGCCGGGATATCCCTACGGACTCGTTTTTGAATTTATCGAGAAAGCGATCCCGCTTATGGAAACACGGAATCCTGAGGTTACGCTAACGGGGGTCATAGAGACCGTCGCTAAGCTCCATCGCGACGAACGTCTTCGCGGAATGCTGCCTAAGGCTGAGACTCGCAATTATGCGGAGGCGTTCGAGGACGAGTATATTACCCGGTTTACGGAGGATCTCGAAGAAATCCGAAATTCGCGCGAGCTGCTCCGTGATTTTGTATCGGACGAGACGATTTTGTGGTTTGGGGAAGAGGTTCAGAGGCTGCGGGATATCGTTCGGCACACCCCAGCATTTCTACACCCTGCGAGCGATGTTGTTCATAACGATCTGAACAGCAACAACGTATTAACATGCGACAATTACGGCTTCCGGATAATCGACTGGGACGACCTAACTGGCCAGGGCGATGCGGCGATGGACTACTCGGTACTGCTTTGGCCATTAACGAAGGATCCGTCGTGGTCGGTATGAAGAGATAAAGTTCGGGCAGAAGCGGGGACTGCGGCCCTCGAACGGTTGGAGCTATATTTTCGGGCGAAGCTGCTTGATGACGTCATCGACGTGCTGGCTGATTATGTAGAGGCTGAGAAGGTTCCAGAACATCGGGAGGAAGCTCAGCGCACGACAAGGGCTATGCATCTTCATTCGTATCCGCAGTATCTCGCCAAATACGGTTTTGATAGTGGACAGCACTTCGCAAAAAAAAAAAGAGGCTCCGAATTCTAGAGTCCTTCCTCTGTATAAGGCCATTATTATGTAACCGAATACAAATGGTTATATTTTGTCATCGTGGAGGGCTTATGTTGGAACTGGCAGAGCTTGTGGAACCCGGCGAGAAAAGCTTGTATGCGAATGCCGCGGAGCGGATTTTGCGTTCGTTGGCGAATTATGCAACTTGAGAGCAGCTGGAGCATGAGGCTATTTTATTGCAGGGCACGGGCGGTGGAAACAGCTGTATCGATGTATCGCTAATCAATAGAGATAAATGGCATAGGACCATTTGATGAGTTCCGCAATCGTCGATCCCGATGTGCCACTTCGTCTCCTTGCCTGGACGATTCCGTCTCCGGAGCTTCCCACGACCAGACGGAAATGATTGGCGCATGTCCTTCGCCAGTAGTATATAGCGTAGGGTTATAGTAACGTACGCCATTTTCAAAAAGAGTCTGAAAAGACGTTATGTCGGCATCGGCGATCTCTATCGCCAGCATCTCTATTTCTTGCATAGCTTTCATGGCAATGGCCCTCCTTCCCAATAGTCAATCAGTTCAGATTATTTAAGAACGTTCGTCACTATCCGGCACGATCAAATCCAGTCTGTGGGGGAACTGACCAACCCAACATCCTTAAAAATAAATTTGCTACGCTATCATACTTAAAACAAGGACTTTTCCCTACCCCATTATAAATAGAACTTGTAGACTATAAGTTACATCATTACTAAGATAACGATATTTTCTGAGCATTCTAATTCCTCTCACTAGTGTTGCATAAACGTTCAGATACATTTAGTTAGAAAATTCAGAAATTAATATCGCTGTTTAAAAATCAAAAGATAGAACTGCCCTTAAAGGTATTTCTATCCACTTGGTAATTTATGTATGTTAGACTGGGTATCGTCTGTCTACTCTTCGCTTTCGTTCTTACGAGGAATCCTTACGTCTTCTTCCGACCGACTTTCGGCTGGGTGGTCGTTTCATACGATTCAACCATTGTCCATAAGGTTTCCACAACAGTGCTTTGAGCCAGCGGCTTAGTTGCAACAACGAGTGTGTGACTTCGACTTCTCGCTTCGTTAGCGCAAGCAAACAAAAGGCAATGAGTGCGATCCACACTTGGTTTCGAACGGCTTCCTCGCTTGTTCCATAGAAATGCTTGAGTCGCAGATGTTGTTTCATCCACTTGAAAAACGTCTCGATTGCCCAGCGACTACGGTACATATCTGAGATTTCATCACACGTCAGATCAAAACGATTCGTCACGAGAATGAGCAGGTTTCCTTCGGAGTCTGCTGTTTCAACCATGCGAAATACGTGGTTGGTACGCTTTTGAGCAGAGCCTATACGTACCTTCTCGTCCATGGTTACCTTACTGCCTGTTGGGATTTCAAAGCTCTCTAATGGTTCAATAACCGCATTGATCTTAAGGCGAGTAACGAAGTGAATGCCGCGTTTAGAATAAGAGTCAAAAGCTTCGTAGTCCACATATCCACGGTCAAAGACGTATGTCATGCCTTCCTCATTTATGAGCGAATCCATCTGTGTACGATCATTTTTCTTGGCTTCCGTAATTGTGGCTCGTTCTGGTACAACATCGTCTACATCAACAAAAGCTAAACGTAAATGAAGCTTAATACCGGCTTTGGTCTTCCGGAAGCTTGCCCACTTGAATTGCTGTAGACACAGTGAAACGGTGGTCGAGTCGATCACTTTCATCGCGGTCCGTTTATCTGGAGAAGTACGGTGCGACAAGACTTTCGCAGCCAACTGCTCGAATACGTGCTGAAGTAGGCCGGGATCGACTTGGTTATGTTTGCGACAAAGTTGAGTTGCGGAGATCGATGAGAATCCAAGTTCCCGCTGGAATTCAAGGTTACTGACATCATCAGCAATGTCCCGTAGACTTTCGCGGTTTTGCAACTGAGCATGCAGGAAAAGCTTGCAGTAAGCGATTGTCGTCAGCTTTTTGACATACTTGTCTTGGCCGCTTTCAGCGATGGAATCTTTGAACGATTTCGTAATAATAGGTGAAATCCATTTACCAAATGAAGAAAATAGGGTATCCTTATCCATGCGATTGGTCCTTTTTAGTGGATTATGGACAGGAACTACCTGCCATTCCATTGTAAAGGATCTTTTTTATGTCTAGGTACAGTAATTACAGAAAACATTGAAAATTCAGAGAACATTTATGCAACGCTAGTGACTTCATTTCCATAATTTCCGAAATAAAAATCAGCCGCTGCCTAATAATTTGGCAGCGGCTGATTAAGTTTTGTTTTCTTGCAAGGAGGTCCACTGAGTCCATTATTATCGAACATCGTCCTTGACGAATTAGATATGGAACTGGAATAGAGGAACCTTCGCTTCGTGAGATATGCCGTCCTCGACAGTCTAAACTGCAAATGGGAAATGAATGTGAAGTTTTAATGCGGTTCCATTACGACTTTATGAAAGCACTCTTGCCTTAAGCTATGGCTACTACTGTCTTCACCATTCGGGACTTGAACACTAGAGGTAGCGTCCATGCTGGGCGCACATTAAAAAGGCTGTCGGAAAATCAACAAACTGAAATCTGATCTTACTTTGGAATAGCTGTTACTATTAAGTCCTGATCCGTAACGGCTATAATTTATTTCATCTTTTATGAAGCACGTGTTCCTCAGACCCAGGGAAGTGTCCATGTCCCTGACGCTCGTTCGTTTTATATGGCATGAATTTGCGTTGATTGTGAAGCGCAGTCTTCCGCCGTTACCGTAACCGTGATGAGGCCTGCGCCCGTTGGACGTATGACCGCTAACGCTCTGCCGTCGAACGTTGTGCGTTTGGTATCGAAGAAGTTTTCCTCGGGCTTCGGATTGGCGCTGCCGAAGCCTTGCAGCACACCTGGTCCTTCTAACTGTACCGCTACTTTGCGGTCGGCTGTGTTGTATAAATTTCGTGCCCCGTCAGTTAGGGAGATCGTTACGAACGAAAGGTCGCTATCAGAAGCAGCAATTTCAGTGCGATCCGCCTCAATTTTCAAAGTGATGGCGCCGGTCGCCGAACGAAGCGTCATTCGTCCGATTTCTTCTCCCTTTGCGTAGGCTACCGCTACGATTTCGCCAGATTCGTATACCGTGTCGAACTCCGCTTTGAAGCGTTGCTCCTCGCCCACGGCGGCTCTCCCTACCGATTTGCCGTTCACTAGGAGCGCAACCTCCTCTGCGTCGGCATATACTTCCACCTTGATTGGCTTACCCTCATAGCCGTTCCATGACCAACTAGAGACGGAATCACTCCAGCCCCACATCGACGAAATCGCCTGTTTGTCATAATACTCCGGCCGCAGCACCGCAATGTACGGGTCCTTACGAAGTCCGAACACGATTTCGCGATAATAGGAAAACGGCCGACGGTAACCGGTAATATCGATATCTCCTACCATAGCCGTTAGCCAAGGATAAGCGCCAAAGACACCGCCCGCCAATTCACTTTGGTCATAAGTGACTTTTCCGATTCCCGATTCTCCGAGATAATCCCAGCCTGTCCAGGTAAAGTCACCTATAATGTGGCTGTTCTCCTTCACCAACTTCCAATTCTTATCGATGCTCGATGCATACGTCTCTCCGCCAACGATCACCCGGTTCGGGAAAAGCTCCTTATCCTTTAAATAGCGGGAATCCCCATAGTTATAGGCAGCAATGTCCGCATACGCAAACGACTCTGTCGTTTTTGCCGTAGCTAAGTCACTCGCGGTGATCGCGGCCATAATATCTTTCATATTGTTCATCATTGTATTGATGCCATCACTGTTGTCCTCAGAGTCGCCGCCACTTTGCCTCATTTTCTTGAATTCGTCCATAATGGAAACCATAAAGTTAATGGAATTCGTTACAAAGCGGGTATTGTCTAGGGAACGAACCATCTCCGCCAGCTTCCTCCCCCACACGGAATCGATGGCACGTCCTGTTTCCGGGATTTCATTGCCGATTGAATACATGATAACGGATGGATGATTGTAGTTTTTGTTGACCATCGCTTCGATGTCTTTCTCCCACCAGAGTGGAAAATGAAGCGCATAATCGTAATCGGACTTGGTTGAAGTCCACATATCATAGCTCTCGTCCATGACCAGCATTCCGAGGCGGTCGCAGGCGTCCAGCATGGCTTTGCTTATCGGATTATGCGCACTTCTCAGGGCATTGAAACCCGCTTCTTTTAAAATTTCGACGCGGCGCTCTTCAGCCCGATCAATCGTTGCGGACCCGATCACGCCATTGTCATGATGAATGCAAGCGCCGCGCAACTTCACGACCTCCCCGTTGATGCTAAGTCCTTTGTCTGGATCAATGGATAACGAACGAATGCCGAATGTATTCATCTCCTCGTCGATCTGTTCCTCATCGGCCACAAGACGAGTCCTGCAGCTATATAAATTCGGCTGCTCCACGCTCCACAGCTTGGGCGATCTGACATAGACACGTTGGCGAAGCGTAGCGCTTTCCCCTGCGAATAGGGTTATGGTCGCGACATCGCTGGCCACGACTTTCCCGCCTGCATCCACGATTTCCGTCTGCACGTTCACTGTGCGGGTGTGAATCCCTTCGTTCTCGATGACGTTTGCTACGGCAACTACTGCACGATCGCTAGTAATATCCGGAGTGGATACCTTCACGCCATCAAGGGCGATATGGACCAATTCTCCGACGATAAGCTTCGTATTGCGATAAATACCGGCACCTGTGTACCAGCGGGAGTCTTTATAATTCATCGCCACGACTTTGATTTCATTGTCTTCGCCGTATTTAAGGAATCGGTCCGCTTTAATGTAAAAATTCGTATAGCCGTTCGGACACTGTCCCGCAAAATCGCCGTTGATATACACCATCGCATTAGCATATACGCCCTCAAACTCGAACGTTACTCTTTTTTCCTTGTATTCAGCAGGGACAAAAAATGTCTTTTTGTAGTCGTATTCACCTTCAGGAAAATAGCCAACGGCGTTTAGATGTTTACCGGCATCGCTTCCATCCTCAGGCTTCTGACGTTTTCTTACGATCATCTCGTCATGCGGCAAAGTAACAGGCTTCGGCTGCACCGGTGTACTCGTCATTTCAGAAAAAAAGCCGCTTTTTTTGCCTACTGTCCAGTTATCGTTAAAAGAAACTCGAATCATTTTTAGCATCCTCTTTCTCATCATAGGATTAGAGACCCCATTTGGGTCTCGTTGTCTAAGCGTGACTGCTATTGCTTCTTCACAATTTTGCGTCCCGTACGTTTCTCGACGACCCTCAGCATCGAGCTAACGTTATGACGCAGTCGCTTCAGGTCGATTTTCCCTTCGCGAACTCCGTTTATGATCGGTGTAACGAACGTGTTATCCGTAGTACCAGGAGTCATCCAGCCATTTCCTGCTTGAATGGCCGCAACTACATCTGCCGTATCGTATGAATTCCAATCGGTCATAACGAATCCTTCGAAGCCGAACTCCCGGCGGAAAATCCCCTGAATCATTTCCTCGTCCTCGGCCGCGAATACCCCGTTCACCGCATTATATCCAGTCATGATTGCATCCGGTTTGTGCACGCGGATCGCTACTTCGAACGCCTTCAGGTAAATCTCGCGAAGCGCGCGTTCTGTTATGATGCTATTGTTCCGTTTTCTTGCAGACTCACAATTATTGGCTACGGTATGCTTTAAGCAACTGGAAACGCCATTCTCCTCAAGCCCCTTGCTTTGATTCCCCGCCATAATGCCTGTCAAGTAAGGATCTTCACTGAAATATTCAGGATGTCTGCCGTTGAGCGGGTTCCGGTGGATGTTCATTCCGGGAGCCAGAATCATATGAATATTGTTCTCTTTGGCCTCTTCCGCGATGACCCGGCCAATGTCGTAAGCCAAATGTGGATTGAAGGTTGCGCATACCGTATTGCTGCAAGGCATACCGATATTCGGCTTCACAATATTGACACCGTTATTTCCGTCGGCGACGGTATATTCAGGCATTTCATAAGGTTCAATCAAGTAAACCCTACCCGCTTCGCCCTTCTCATGCATCCCCCAGCCATGGGAAGCGCACACACTCAATCGCGCTAGTTCTTCCACGCTCATTCCATGAACGATCTCTTCAACCTCGTCCGGTACTGGGTAGCTCTTTCTTTGAGCATTCGTTGATAGTTCTGTAACGCCTTCCTTGAATCCTGAATGCTTCCCGCTCGGGAATGCCGGATTTTGCTTGGATAACACTTGCAGGGATACAGGAGGCTGCATCGCATTTTTTTGTTTTGGGCACAGTTAGATTGTTCGGTTTCTTGCAATGCTTCC
The DNA here is from genome assembly GCF_038051995.1 of Paenibacillus sp. FSL H8-0537. NCBI lineage: Bacteria > Bacillati > Bacillota > Bacilli > Caryophanales > Paenibacillaceae > Paenibacillus > Paenibacillus sp. FSL H8-0537. The sequence goes on from NZ_CP150290.1 coordinate 3,893,498, forward strand.
GTAATGATAGGCGCTTTTCTTGGGAAAACGCTGTTGAGTAGAGCGATCCACGGCGATCAAGCCGAATGTTTTTGAGAACCCAAGCTGCCATTCAAAGTTATCCAATAGTGACCAATGCAAATATCCTAGCACGGGAATGCCGTCGGAAACACAAGCATGTACCCCCTCCAGGGCACGGTCAATGAAAGCGACCCGCCGCTCGTCATCGTCCGTCCCGACACCATTCTCCGTCACAACAATCGGCTTCTTCAAACTCTCATAGGCGTAACGAATGACAGCCTCCAACCCTTGAGGATAAAATTCATAGCCCATTTGGGTCTTTTCCGCCCCTTCAGGAACAGGAAGAAGACCATCGGGACCATATACCGAACGTGAATAGTTTTGCAACCCGAAGAAGTCGTCGTGTTCAAGATAGGGGAGGAACTGAATGAATTCTTCATGCAATTCTTCCGCCGCGAGCTCCTCTCCGCCTGGAACGGATTGGACGTCGAACAAAGACATCGTAATTCCGATTTGTGTGTTCGGGCTAACCTTGCGAATTGCCGTCCGTGCCTCCGTATGCGCGCGGTAAATGATATCCATTCCCTGATCGGTAGCAGGAGCCAAGAAGGTGTGTACTTCGAGCGGCGATACGCCGAAGGCTTTTCCCAGTTCGGTATAATAGGATTGTATATTAGACATGTCCGTATTGATCCCGACCTGCGCTTTCCCTGCTTCTTTATACCTTTCCATGATTTTTTTGATTCCGACGGGCATATTTGCTTCATTAATCGTACAGACATACGGGATCTCATCTCCCAGTCTGGACATGACATACTCGCAATAACGGGCGAATCGAGCCGGTGTCTCTTCCGAATGCCATCCTCCCTCTCTAATAAGCCATTGCGGAGACGTGAAATGATAAAGCGTTACGATTGGGGTGACCCCGTATTCTTTGCAAGCTTTCAGTACGTCTTGGTAATGTCGAATGGCCGATTCATCGAATTGCCCTTCCTCCGGTTCGATCCGAGCCCATTCGATAGAGAACCGGTAAGCATTTAACCCGAGCCCCGCCAGAAGACCAATATCGCCCCTGTATAGATTGTAATGGTCAACCGCGCTGCCAGATGGCTCGGCAAACGTACTTCCTGCCAAACTCTCCATTAACCAGTAATCAGAGTTCAGGTTGTTTCCTTCTACTTGATGAGCGGCAGTTGATGCCCCCCATAAAAATTCCTTTGGAAATTCACGTGTCATGATAATAATTAACCCCTCTCTTGCAGTCTATTAAAAACCTTTATAGAAACTATATTAACGTAGAGGATTGCTTTCACGTTATACGCAAGGCGACAGATTCGATTACCTATTCCGACAAACTTTTCAATAGGTCAAATTGTAGTATTTTGATTATGATTGCATTTATATTACTCATTATATGAAGGGGGAGGCTCTATCCTATGTATCTAGATGAGGTAAAGATTGTTTATGTCTCTCAATTACTTGGGCAGATTACAAATATGCCCCTATTCGCAGTACGATCGGATGGAAGCCTGCTCGATCAATATCAATCTTTTATACGACCGCATCCGCTACTGCTACTGTTACCTCTGTTCAAGCAAGCATCGTAGTTACACGCTCAAATTCTTCGATGAGCCGTCTTAAATCTGCTTTTGCTTCTTATGCAGCGGCTTGTTCTCCGACACTACATTTCGCTAGTGCGATAAGTTGTGCAGCCTTCTCAAGCCCTGTTGAGCCCCCAGTTCGCTGCATATGCACTCTCCAGGCGTCAATGACATCCGGTACTCTATAGTTCTCGAGATCCTGTGGGCATGGAAAGGTTTTAAGAGTTGCCAATGATCGTTTACAAGAATACAGAAGGATATTCGGGAAACCGAATGTCCAGCCAACGTACTATCCGATTCTGTAGCCGTACACTATTAGTCACCCAGATCTCCCGATCACTCATTATTGTCTTTATTCGTTGAAACACAAGTGATCGACGTGTGTACTCATAGTTGAATCCTCGGCTCACTCCGTCTGCTATGACAAGAGCATCCTTAGGGTCATTCTTCGATGGGCTGTTGTCCCTGTTTTCCTTATTTCTCTTGGTCGTGGCGGATTAACCATGACCACATGTACGCCTTTATATGATAACCAATTGGCTAAGTTAAATCAGTAGTGACCGGTTGGTTCCATGCCGATAATGAGCTACTTTAATCGATATTTCCTGAGCAACGTGCGTTTCTTTGGCCATGTCGATCCCGATGACAAGATGCGAGGTGGTAATCTGTTCAATCCGTTGATTTTGTGCATCAGTTTGCTTAAACTTCTTAATAAGAGCGCCTCCTAGATGTGTTGTCCACAAACCCATCATTACCAGGCGCTCCATAGGAATACTGCCAGATAGCTTAATGACAACACCTTCATCATAAGTGGTTATTGGAAAGCATGATGTGTTCTCCAAATCGGCTAAAAATATAAGTTCTTGTCCTCGAGTTTGGACAAGAACTTATATCTTTAAAATAAAAAAGCCTTAATTCATGCGGCTTCTAATCCCTATACGTTCTTGTCCTCTGACATATGCTGTCGAAGGACAGTGAAAATTTTCTATACCATCTTGTTCCTCGAGTCATGAAATTCTATTCTTCCAATGAAGCTTGTGAAAGTAGACTAATCGGATTTATTTTACGAATTCCTGAGATAATTAGTAGTGCAAAACCACTAAAGGCTACAGCAGGATCTAATAACGATTTAAACAAAGAATCGAACAAATTTTGAATACCCCCTGTGTTTTTCTATATTATTCTATTTTTGATGAACTAATAAGTTTCATATCCCCTTTATATTCTTCTTTTTTAATTAAATTAAACCATAAATGGTAATAACATGATAAATGTTCCCTGCTGCATTCCCCCCTGATCTGTGCGATGACCTTAGCTTCTAGTAGAACCAAAATTTAAACGGATATCTTTTTCTCAACCACCCGAGTTAGGATGAAAATAAAAAACACGGGACCGGAATGATGGCTATGAAAAGCAATAGAAATCTATCCAACATCTGCATTATTTAATAAGAACTTAGTCTCGACGGAAATTCACTTCCTTCTGGACTGTACCATTTCTTCCTTTCCATTCAACTTTAAACACTTCGATATCAGTTGAGATATAGCGCTCCCAGATATTATCTCCAAACCCCCACCCGTCGGGCATGGTTTGTCGTTTCCCCTGCTTACTTACTACATAATCTTCTTCTTTTAGTAGGATGCAGCCGACTAAATTTTTATCTAAAAAGTGATATACCTCGTTTCTACTCATCCCGCCCCCATGCTTAAATAAATGATCCAAAATAGTCTTTCTAGGAATAACATGATCGTGTCTCAGCAGTTTAGATTTTGTACTTTCAGGAACATTTATATTTACTAATGCCTTTTTTGACCAGCAAGGACAGCCTGTATACTTGCCGAAAAACTCTGTCCAATGCCATGTGATTTGAAAAATCACAGCATGTTTGGCGGCCAGTGACAATGTATCTACCCGTAGAACGTTATAAATATCATTTGCCATTTCCTCTTTTGTCCGATAATGTTGGTTCTTCTTACTTATTTTTGCCATAAGCAATACACCACCTTAATACTTTATTATGTATATGATGACTATCAGATAAATCCCACCTCCCGCCTTATAAATCCACATTATAAATGATTATAAAAAATCCCCCCTCTGAGTATGGAAAGACTTTCATAATAACTATTCTGATTATTACCCCAACAAAACTGCCAATCGTTCCACCGGCAACTTCATCCGAAGGACCACTTCGTGACTTTGCGTAGTTGCCGGTGGTAACCATCGATAACGTTGGTTGTGAAAATCAGCTTTTGAATCTCAGTGGGTATTTAAAGAAGGTTGCCAGTTCCTTCCCGTTATTTCACCAGGAACAATACTTCGTACCACAGAGTTCCTCGAATCGTTCAAGCTCACCGAGAGCAGCGTCTTCTGTGGTCGCCTTGTAGATCGGCATTAGACCTGCTATGAGCCGACAACGGCATTGGACGTGAATATCCTAGGCACAATTCTGTTACTGATGCAATACATCAGTAACAGCCATTATGCTCATTACACATGACCTTTGCTTCTTAACAAAATAATCCAATCTACTTTAACTTATTCATCAGCGCGGATATTGATTTCCTTGCACCACTAATTTTACGTTGCTTCAGTTGCATTTCTATTTTTTCATCAAGTATTAACTCTATACTTAGTAACAAGACTGGAAACATTTCAAGACAGGATTGCTCACTTAACTCATGCATTCCCTTGCTTAGGATTGAATAGATCGCTTTATTCTCGACTAAGAATTGAGGAAGCAAATCTGAAAGTAGTTCAATTCTATCTACCACTCGCCCTTTTATATACAGTTGTTCATCCCACGAAGAAACTTTTTGTTTAGCTTCTTGGTGAGCCTCTTCTAAACAAGTTTTCAAATATCCGTCTCAGATAAACAAATGAACCACTCCCGATACCATGCGATACCAATCCAATCGCCTTATTTAATTCTCGATGACTTGGTTTGTGCTCATCTTGGTCTCTGCCATCGAGTTTCTATCCCGTTTGTAACAATGACAATCGGCGCTATTTCAGGAAGAAATCTAGCATACGAAATCCCCTGATCGCGATCATCATCAATAAGCTCCAATCCCTCATGTTTAAGTTTTAAGAGAGCTAAGTTTCTCTTTCATTGTAATAGGAGAATGTCTAACCTCCCATCAGCACTATTTCTATTGCCTGCATTCATTTTTACGTGATTATGGCCAAGCTTGAGTGAAAATGTTTTTTGATGTTTCAATTCCAATTGGAACAGCCTCTGCGCGGCCAGCGGCGGATCCGGCACGATGGTACCGATTCAGCTGACGGGTACCGTCTTGGCGGAAGTTGCCAGAGACAAGCTCCTTTCGCTTATGTTCAAGCGTGACAATATCGCGGCCACCACCGGAGTCGACCTGGCCTCTAAAGAACATGCGAATGCAGCATGCAGGCCGATTCTCGAAGTTTCGACGCTCCGTCAGTACTTCGGCCTCATTGAACAGCTCCATGTCCATTTGATCCGGATGCGTCTCCTCGCTGGAAGTACTATAACGCTTCTGCTGAGCCAGGCGGAACTGCTCTTCGTACCATTTAAGCTTGGCAGACAATTCGGCGATTTGCTGTTCCTGCTTCAAAATTTTTTGTTGGAGTACTTCGGGGTTAGGAGATTCCGTTCAATTTTCCATAGGGTAAGATTTCACCTTTGCACATGCTATGCCTGCTGAGACATATGGCGATTTAAGTAAGGAATGATTTGCTAAATGGCGATGTGCCTGCCGCTGACTAAGCGATATTGATTTTCGGAAATCTGTGCTGCCGCAAGCGAGATAAACGTGCTGGGTCGAAAGCTCGTTCAGCATGACGGGATACTTACTTTTATTCATGGTTTTTTATGGACTGTCGAAAGAAATCCTGTTCTCTCCACTGTGTGGGGGTCATATTAAAGTGTTTTTTAAACAGCTTCGAAAATTCCATCTGATTGTCATATCCGACACTATTGGCTACTTCTTTGATGGTCATACTGTTTTTTTTGAGTGATTGTGAGGCCATATCCATTTTGAGTGAAATGATAAACTGCTGTGTGCTTATGCCGCAAATGCTTTTGAAGATACGCGCCAGATGGCTGCGGTCTATGTTTAGAAAATGTGCAATTTCAGAAACGAATGTCCGTTTGTGAACATTGCTTCTAATATAGTTTTTGGCATAAGAAACATATGTTTCTGCGGTATTCTCATCTTTCTTCGATAATTTACCCTTCGTCAGCGCTGCGATAAACGGCCAAAAATGGCTCATGATCGTTTCAAAGTCAGTCCAGCCTAAATCTATTATATTCTTCAGCGCGATTCCGACGCCGTTATCATCATTTATAACGTGGTTATCGTGTGAGAAGCCTGTCACAGACATAATCTTCTCCGAGAAGCTGCCGTCAAACTCAATCCAGCGATAAAGCCAAGGATCATTGTTATCCGCCTTATAATATGCCGTTTGTTTCGGAAAGATCAGGAAAAACTGGCCTGCGTGTACTTTATAAGCTTTTTTATTAATATGCAATTCGCCTTGCCCGCTGTAAATGTAATGGATGAGATAGAAGTTTCGCACTGCAGGTCCAAAGGAATATCCGCGATCACACTGCTGTTCACCATATTGCATGGGATAAACATCGGATGAGATTAAAGGGCTTTTCGCATAATAGAGTTTCATTGAAATCAGCTCCCGCAATTAATATATCACATTTCCCCATAATCACTCGTTAAAAACCTATTTATCAACACCTTTATTTGTCCTATCATAACAATGAAAATGCGACTTGCGAGGAGGATTTTTTATGGACAAAGTAACGGCTAGAGTTACATCAAGGACAGCGCCGGACGAGATCACGGATCACGACTATATGTTTCCGGCTTTCTCGAACGGTAAGGTGCTTCTGAATAAAAAGCAGGGACGCCTCCCCGCCATGGGCTGGAACAGTTGGAATGCATTTGGCAGCAAGAACAACGAGGCGCTCACGAAGGCAATGGCAGACGCCATGGTTGATTTGGGACTTGCGGATCTGGGATACAAGTATGTCGTGCTCGATGACGGCTGCTATAAGTCCGAACGCGTCAACGGATTGCTTTCAAACGAAACGATTAAATTTCCAAGCGGCTTTAAGGCGTTATCCGACTACATCCGCGGCAAGGGACTTAAATTCGGCATGTACAATGATATAGGCACCCATCTTTGCGCAGGCTCTGCGGTAGGCACTTGCGGATTTGAGGATGTCGACACGAGGTCGTATATAGACTGGGGGGTTGACTTTATCAAGGTTGATAACTGCTACTACCTTTGGGACAATGCCACGTTCTCAGACTCAACAAATGCCAAATATTCCTATGCCCCGAATATCAGAAGCATAACGGTTGCGGGCGAAGAACTGAATATCACTTTAAATGCGGTTAAGGACGGTGTGCTCCTAGGCCAGGGTGCATCAAAAAATAGCGGCGACTATGTGACCCATATCGGTACATTCGACGGAACAAACGTAGGTACAACACCTGTGGGCGACCGCTGGAGCGAGCTTGCGTTTACGGTGAACGCCCCGGCTGGCGGAAAATACGCCATAACCGTAAATTACGCAATCGGCGAACAGGATGGCACGGGACGCTGGCTTCAGCTAGCAGTAGGAAGCGCAGAGAATGAAACTCGATATTTTGATCAAATGCTTCCTCTTATCGAAAGTACGACTGACTTTGCCAATTCGGAAGAAATAAAGGTGTTCTTGAATGAGGGAGAAAACATCATACGTCTAATGAACCACAGAAGGCAGGAAAATACCCTTAATTCCTATGCGGTTTTGCTCGAGGGCTTGAACATGGCTGACCCTAACCATGATATTGTATTCTCAATCTGTGAATGGGGTAAAACGCAGCCGCAAAACTGGGGATATAAGGTTGGAGACTCCTGGCGTATTCTTAATGATATAACCTTCAGTGTCGGCTCCGATGGCAATCCGGGCTCCGCCGAATGGAGTTCAAACCATACGGCAAGTATAACCTCGCAATATAGTAAGGCGGTTATTATGGATGAGTTTGCTGGACTTGACAAGGGGTGGAATGATCCCGATATGCTAGTCATCGGTATGAACGGGATTACAACTACCATGAGTAAAACGCATATGACGATGTGGTGCATGATGAATTCTCCGATTATGCTTGGAATGGATTTAAGACGGGTTGCAAAGAGTAACGAGCTATGGAGAATTATTGCGAACAAAGAGGTCATCGCATTGAATCAGGATTCCCTCGGTATCCAGGCCAAAAGAATTTACTGCTCTATCGATAATGCCAATCCCGATACAGCCTATATCGCCAATAACAACCGAGTTGATATTCTGGTAAAGCCTCTTGCGAACGGAGATATTGCCATATCCTTTATCAATCTCAGCGACTCAAGAGATACGACGGAGCATTCCGTTGATGTAAGCCGCATTATCGATTATCTTGGGAATAAAATGATTGATGCTGAAAAATTCAAACATGCGGCAAGCTATTCCCTAAAGGATTTATGGACAGGTGCGGTTACAACAAACCCTTCAAGAACCTTCTCTGTTACAGGCATTGACGCCTATGACAATATTACCTTAAGAGTTACTCGCATTTAATAGGAGAAAAGAAATGGAAACAGAAGATCATATTACTACTGAACAGTTTGTGACCATGGTCATTAGAAGCAGTAAAGGCCATATAGAGCCGACGCGCGGCAGTTGGTCATCAGGGTATATGGATTACGCGTTGCATAAGGGAGTAATGGAGGACTATGATCTAACAAACATAAGCAAACCCATTGAGCGCCGCTCCGCTGCAAGAATCATTCATGAGGTGCTTTTAACAGAATTCGGAGAAAAAGATGAGTACGAATGGTCGGCGGCAGAAAATCTTAGGGACTTATATTCCTGCCATACCTGCGTCATGCATATCGCGCAGATGTATGTGAAAGGTATAATGCCCGGGCGTGACCCTAACCTATTCGACGTTGCTGGCAGCTTAACTCATGCGGAAGCCAAAGAAGTTGTTGCAAGAATGCTTAATAGGGAGCAGCGTATTCCTCAGACTGAGGGCAGAGTATTTCGAAGTAAACATCTAGCCCCCGATGAAGCATGGGAGCTGATGTTAAATGATCCTACTGTAATGATAATAGATGTGCGGACTAATGACGATTATCAAACAGGGCATATTCGGGAAAGCATTTGTATTCCGTTACTTGATCTAACAAATAACCCGTTCTCGGTATGCGCGCAAAAGGATACTTCATTAATCCTTTACTGTCAAAGGGGATATAAGTGTTCTATAGCGGCACAAGTCCTTATAGATGCAGGCTATCGCAGAGTCTACACGATTCCAGGTATAGAGCAGTATCCGTATCGTTTAATATAGTTCAACCGGAATACCTCCGAGCCATTCCGGCCGGAGGTATTTCGGATAAAAGTATAGCAGCCTAGTTCATTACTTTGCGTATCAAGACAGCAGCATCCTTGAGTACATTCTCTGTTTTTACAATGACAAACGTATTCACTCGACCATCGGGTATCTCACTCCCAATGAATGCGAACGTATGTACCGAAAGGCTGCTTAAGACTCTCGGTTTTTTGTGTCTACTCTATTGACAGAGGTACATTATCTAGTAGTTGCTCATTAGTGGTCACCATATTTCGATAAACCTCTTCAACCATGCTTTCAGGGAAAAAGATACAAAATGATTCTACCAGAACATTGGATTCAATAGTTATTGAGTACTCTTGACCAAGATTAAAGAAACATTATTGTTTGTATTTTCTGGATAGTTAAACTATTTTCCTGCTTTAGTAGTGGAAATTGAACAGAGTACCAGCCAACATTCTTGAGCCCTACTGACACAACTCATCTATTCACTGCATGCGCGGTACGCATCACCTCACTGGCAGAACCAGCGCACAAAATAATCCTCTTCATGCAGCATAGCCTCAGAAACTTCGTCCACGATCTGCGACTGCCCGAAGGCAAGTCGTCTGCTCAGCTCCAGCAGCGCTGTGCTTCTGAGCTGCGGGTCATCCTTTTCGGGCGAAGCAACCTGCTGCTGCCGGAGCTGCTTCGATCCTCTTTTTCGATTAAATCCGAACCCGAACCATCCCACGCTGCTCACCCTCCCTTTTACAACCGGATAATGCGTCTAAAGCGCAAATTGCCGACTATATCCGCGAAGTCCAGCTCAAACACATTAGGATCGCGATAGTAGACCGCTGTCGCTGGCAAATAGCCTACAACCGGTCCTGTTCCTCCGCATACCAAGCTGCCGCCATCTCCGCCCTTCGGAAAAAACTCCTTATCCTTCAGCGTCATTTCATACTGGTAAGGATCTCCCGAGAAGCAAACACCGAACGCATTCGGCAGCTCCAAATCATAAGGTCCTCTCTCGCCTTCTGCCAGCTCCTCAAAATGCCTGAGGTTCAGCCCATAATCAAAGCTGTCGCCCCAAGGATACAACGTCCGGCAGCCGCCGCCGTAAAGATATTCCCACTCATCCTCCGTAGGCAGGCTAAAGCCGGATTGCTCGATTTGCTCAGCGACGATATCCGCGTCCAGCTCATCATTAAACAAATAAGCGAGGATGTCCTCCCCTTCGCGTACGAAGCGAAAATTTTGATGACGCTCGTATTCTGAATAGGTGCTGAGCTTGAATTTTTCCAATTCCTCCTGAAAATCCTCATCCTCGGCCAAATCCTCGTCATCGAGCTCTACCTCGTACCAGCCTAGCGAATGCGTCTCGCATTCCACGAGCAAAGCGCCAATTTCCGCCTCGCGGACCGGCGACATTTGATCGCGGATAAACGCATCCCGATCCTCAACACCATATTCGTTCATCGTCTCTTGAAAATCTTCAGCTGTTGCGGCATCCAAGCCTTGCTCCCAACGCTCCCAGCCCAGCGTTACCTTGTCTCCCGGCGCATAAACGAACTTATAGCCCTCATAGTCATAAACACCCGTTTCGAGCCCGCTGCCATAACGCTGGAACGCCTTCAGCCCTTGATATTCAAACCCTTCCGGAAGCTTATCCAGCAGCATTTTCAATACAATTTCCTTCTCTTGGCTCGGCAGACTGTTCCAGACGAATCGATTTAATGTTTCCATTTCGCTCCCACCTTTTCGATTAGATTAACGATTTACAATTATGATTTTTCAAAAAAGCGGTTATTTGTTGCAAGAGCGGCTCCTGCCCCTCCTCATAGAAAATGGCAACCTCCAGCCGGTAAGCATAATTGAAACGGATATACCCGCCCAGACCTTGCAAAAACAATAGGCATGTATAGGCATTTTCAATCTGCAAATCCGGCTCAAAGCTTTCCTTGCACTCACGTGCCAGCTCCGGCAGCTCGAATCCGGCCTTATCTGGGTCAAAATGAAAAAATTGATGCTTCCGCATTTGGGTCCACGGCTCAAAATAAGCCGGAACCGCCGCTTCCTGAGCTAGCTTTTCGCCATATATTTGATTAAGAAATTCCGTATAGTCGGCATGCTCAAGCGCACCCTCGGCATACAGCTCAATGATCTCCGAATGCCGCGGCAGCCAAAGGATGCCCTTTACAGCCGGATGCACCGCGAGAAAGTCGCCGTCAATCGTCGTGCCAATCGACACGCATTCGGCGATTTGCTGCTGCGTAATCGGGCTGGCAGCATCATGCTCCCAAAACTCCTCCTCCGCGAACGGCTTCAGCACACCGGGATCAGGGACTTCAATATTAAACCAGCCGCGATAAGTGCCTGGGCCGTGAAGAACCAAGAAGCGGACATACGCTTCAGGCAGCGTCAACTGCTGCTCTTGTTCCAGCTGATGCAGCTTCTCGGCCGGTATAGGCGAACCATTAGGCGATACGATATACATGGGCAGGCCCCTCCTTTTATAAAAAGCGCTTCGCTCTGCTTATTGCTCATTTGCTCCCGCTTGTGCTCGCGCTTGAGCTATATTAATAGGCGGCTTGCAGCAGTTGCTCCATAAGGGGCTGGCGCACGTCTTTTGTTTTGCGAGCTGCCGCTTTCAGCTTGTCTGTCCCGCCCCAGATCAAATAAATGAGATGCTCCACTTCATAATCCTGCCTCCCCTTCACTTGCTCCAGCAGCAGCGCCAGATTGCCTTCCTCTTCGAAAGTCGGCTTGATTTTGAGCTTCAGCTCTTCCGTGCTATTCAGCATGCAAACAACAAGCGTTGCGATAGAATCTGCATTAACGCCATAGCGGGCCGCAAACTCGGCGGTAAATCTATTTTGCACCAATTGATGCTCCACATCTACCAGCTTCATATATTGCTGAGCAAGCGGAAAATAACGGGGAGCGGCTAGGCCAAGACCGAAAACAGCATAGCTTCCCGGCATGCAGCTTTTTTCATCCTCCGCATCGCCGTACCATTCGAACTCCTCCATTGCCTCGCGCGCATACTGCTCCAGCAGCGGATGCAGCTCTTCAAAGGCAAGCACATTCGCAAAGAAGCGGTGCGTATCCGATTTGGCCAGCCCTTTCAGCGGCAAATATTGCTTAACGCTCGATTTAAGCTTGATCTTATAGCTTTTAGGGAAGCCCTGCTGAAGCAACCGAATGATGAACGCTACCGCCCGTGCGTAGCTCTGCTGCTCCTCCTGCTTGATGACGATCGTTATCGTCGAAAATACATCATTCGCCTTGCAATGCACATAAGCATCGCTATAGTCGCTATCTTCCTGCGGATAAGCACCGCTGCCTTCTTCAAGCAGCTGCGCTGCTTTGTCGCTTCCGAGCTGACGGGCACAATCGATAAAGGTAAGTCCCCTCTGCTTGCTGTAGCTCGGCTCGAAGCGAAGAATAGCGACAGCCGTATAAAGCAGCAGCGTAATTAGCCCCGGCTGTACAGACTCGGCAGCAGCCCCGGACTTCAATTTATACTGCTTCCGTCCATCCTCGCCCTCCTCTATGGTAAAAAACGGCGGCAGCAATTGGTTTTCCACCCAGGCTTTCAGCATGATAATGATGTTGCTGCGATGCTCCTGCAGCGCTTCTCTACGAGATTTATTGAGCTCTAAAATTTTCTCGAATTTGGCAATGATCCATTCGCCGTCCAGCTGTGGAAAAAGCTGCTCACTGAGCAAGTGCCGTGCCAGAAAAAATGTCTCCAGCGGCTTTGTCGGAAACTTGCCCGCATCCAGCTTTTGCGCCACATAAGCTTGTATATTTCCCAGCAGCTCCTGCTTTTTCGCCTCATTCGCGTATTCCACAAGCGGGAGCTCTATGACGCTTTCCACAGCCCGGAACTTCCCGCAAAAAGCAAAGCGGTAATCCGTAACGGGTGATGCCGCCAGCAATTTAAGTCGCTCCTCAATCTCCTCCGCAAGCTGCGGCTTAACAAGCGTCTCGATTTGCTCCACTGTAAACAGCGCATGCGGGTCAGGCTGTTTATCCTTTTCATCCGGCCAGCCGATGCCCAGATCATGGTCGATAATGTCTATCTTTTGAGCTGTACAGTCTATTCGTGCATAATCAAAAACCCCTACTTGCAGCTTGGTGCGCTTGATCACGTCTGCTCCATCCTGCTTCTCCAATTGGTCGAACCACTGGTGAATCTCTCGTTTCATCTCATCTATTTCCGCTCGTTGTGCTGCCTCCATCGTCTATACTCACCTTCCACTTTCCTTTTTAAAAGTTAAGCAATAACCGTTATGTATACCAACAATTAATACCCGATTTCATTAAACCTGAACACATCAGCTTTGAAAAAAAATGAAAGGGCACCCGCTATGGGGGCCCGGCTTTGAGGCAAGCTATGAAACGCTTCAGGCTGCAAGCTCTCAGTGTCGACTGCAAACGAAGATTATTCTCTTATTTTATCCGTGGTGGGTGCTGAGAACAATAAGTCTTATGGACGGTTTAATTCCTAATCCTTGGTGAAAATCCCTCGACAGCACCTCTCAACTCGCAGGTTTGAACAAGCTCCGTTTAATGATACAATAGGAGCGTAATTAACCATGCTTAACCCCAACTCAACCCTATGAAGGAGTGACGTAAGTGGCTGTTCAGGCGTATTTGAATTTTAATGGCAACTGTCGTGAAGCGGTATTGTTTTATGCAGAGGTTTTCGGAACGGACAAGCCTGAAATTATGACATTCGGGGATTCTCCTCCAAATCCGGATTTTGAGATGCCAGAAGCAGTGAAGCCTTTGGTCATGCATACACGGCTGAAAATTATGGGCAGTTTAGTTATGTTTTCCGATGTGTTTCCAGATATGCCTTTCGTTGAAGGCACGAACATCAGCCTCTCCATCGTCAGCAAGGACCTTGAAGAACTGCAGTCAGTCTTCAACAAGCTCAAAGAAGGCGGCACCGTCGAGATGGAATTGCAGGAAACCTTCTGGAGCAAAGGGTACGGCAGCCTGAAGGACAAATTCGGCATTCAATGGCTCATCAACCAATCCGACGAAGAAATTTAATCGAGCCTCCTCCATAAGGCTTTGCATATAAATACCCGCCTGCCCTGTTTGGAGTTCGTCCAAGCAGCGGCAGGCGGGTATTTTTGCGATTTTAAAATGTCGTGCAGTTCAGCGTTTTATTATTCATTGAGGTTGACATTGATAATAGCTATCAATAATGTAAAGGTTGAGGATAACCCGTATCCTTATGCTTTTGCTTATCCTTATGTAGACCCCTTTGATAATAAATGAAATTTTAATGAGGTATGTAATGTGAAAATAGACGTTAATCAGTTAGCAGAGCATCTGGCACACACTCCCTTTCAAGTACAGGGAGTATATCGGTATGCTAGAAATCCAGGTGTGCCTCACGCTGACTATACAGATTCTTTTCCTGGATTTGTATTTCCGCTTTCGGGAAAAATACAATTTCAATTTAATGACACCCCCTATGTCTTTTCGCCAGGAAAAGTTGTACATGGGGGTGCAAAAATGAAACTCGCCCAAAAAATGTTTGATAAAACGGACTGGGAATACATCCTCGTTTTATACCGAATATGTGACAATGAACTAGAAAAATCAAGCTTATCACATCAGCATTTTGAATTATTAACGGGTCAATCTCCCCGTCTTACTGAATTAATTATGCGTCTGTGGCATGTTTATAATCAGCGCGGAGGTCTTTCCATGTTTCAGACCGAGATGCTGTTTCGCGATGTGCTAAATGAAGCCTTATTATGTGTGGATAATAGGCAAAATAGTTGTAATTCTCATACGCTATTTGAACGGGTATGTCATTATATTCAAGAAAATTATGATCAAAGCTTAACTATTACATCGCTTGCAGAACTAAATAACGTTAATCGAAATCGGCTTTCTTATGTGTTTAGAAGACATGCAGGTATGGGACCAGCCGAATATGTATTGAAATATCGCATCAATATGGCGCAAAAAATGCTACTTACAAGTGATGCTCCTGTGCAACAAATTGCGTACACGGTTGGAATTGAAGACCCTTTTTATTTTAGCAGAGTGTTCAAAAAACAGCTTGGTTGCTCACCTACTGAATATCGCGAGAGGTTCATCAATAATCCATGTTAATTTAATCAAGCAGCCATTTTAATATTAAAATGAATTTACTATAATAATGTCAAATCAAAGAGTACATGTTGTCGAACATTATATTGAAAACCATAAAGCTATGGAGGGATTCATATCCAGTATCAATCTATTAATCTGAAAGAGAAGCTAGCTAAATTCAACGACTTATGGTCACTGAAGGTCATTGGTGAAATGAATGATTATCAATTTAAGCTTCTTAAAATTGTTGGGGACTATGAATGGCACGTCCATCAGGATACCGATAAAGTATTTATTGCACTCGAAGGGGAGATGATCCTTGATTTTCGTGATGGTCAAGTGAAAATTTCCCAGGGTGAGATGTATATTGTCCCGAAAGGCATCGAGATGAAGCCTTCTGCTGTTAAGGAATGTCATCTCATGCTGGTAGAGCCTAAACGCGTTGCAACTACTCCCGTGACGGAGTCCGAATTAACAGAAGCCGTTGATACTTGGATCTAGCGCTTGTTTGTAGTAAGTGTTATGGTAAACCCAAAAAAGTCGCCAAAACGGCGACTTTTTTGGGTTAGCACGATTACAGTACACTCGCTTCCAAACTCTGCTCTACACCCTGCTGCTCCTCTTCCAATAAGCTGACTAACACATCTGCTAGCATTTCAACCGTGTTCCCGCTGAGAAGATCGCCCACCATTGGCGCGCAGCCAAATTCGCTCGTAATGCGATTGCGGAGTTTAATGGCCATCATGGAATCAAGCCCAAGCTCCGGAAGGCTGCGCGTCGTTTCCAGAAACTCCGCCTCGTAACGAAGCAGTTCCGCTATAATTGCCGTGAGCTGCGCCAATACAGCAGCAGCTCTTCCTGCTGGCTCAAGTGTTGTTAATTTCTCTGACCAGTTGATCGCTTCTTCGAGCTGCTGACCTTCACTAAGCGCTTTTTGCTCAAGCAGATTTAGCAGCGGCGTGTCAGGATACAGCATGCGGACTGCATTCCATTCTGCGGAGAGGACCGCTACTTGGGCAATCGGCTGACCGATCAAATGCTCAAGCAGCCGCTCACCTTCTCCGTCGAGTATGCAATCTATTCCATTTTCCTGAAAATGAGCTGCCAAGTTGAGTCTGGTGACCATACCGGACAACCACGGTCCCCAGTTAATGCTCAGGGCTGGCAGCCCTTGACTGAGGCGATAGTGTGCCAGTCCATCCATAAACGCATTGCCTGCGGCATAATTCCCCTGTCCTGCTGGCGGCAGCAGTGCTGCAATGGAGGAGAACATGACGAAAAATTCCAGCGGCTCGGAGCGTGTGGCTTCATGCAGGTACCATGCCCCTTTAACCTTCGGTTCATAGGCTTCATCGAAAATCCGTGCCGGCATTTGCCTCAGCAGCATATCTTGAACAGCACCTGCACTATGAATAACGCCTCGTATGGGGGGATGACCACTGCTCGTATAATTGTCCATAAAGGCTGCTAAGCTCTGTTGGTCTGTTACGTCGATACAAAGGCTCTGCACATATACACCAGCAGCTTCCAGCTCTAATACGAAGGCAATCCGCTCTGCTTGCGCAGCCTTTGTCAGATGATTGGAATGCTCCGCAAAATAGCCTTTCCATTCATGCCGTTCCGGCAATGGATTTCGTCCAATTAGAATCAGCCTTCTGGCGCCCCGCTTGACAAGCAAGCGCGCGGCATTCTGGCCGAGCGAGCCGAAGGCGCCAGTAATGAGATAGGCGCCGTCCTCACGGCAGCGCAGAGGAAGTGACGTTCCCGGGATACGAGATGCCTGGTTGAGGCGAAGCACATGGCGCTCACCATCCCGAAAGGCCAGCTGATCCTCGCGTCCCGCTTCCTCACTGACCAGCTCCCGAACAAGCTGCTGCGCCGCTTCTAAAGCGGTGGCATCAGGATCGATATCGCATAGGCCGCCCCAATAATCGCGAAACTCCTGAGCAATCGATCGCCCAAGTCCCCATGCTGCAGCTTGAAATACTGCTGGCGGCTTTGTAACGGCAAGCTCATTCCCGCGATGGACGAGCTGTGCTCCACGTGTCAGCGTCCACAGACGCACCTTAGTAGAATGACTGGATATGCTCTGCACCGAATAAAGCATAGAGTAGAGAGACAACGCTTTATACTGCGTAAAGCTATCTTTTCCATCCATCCATGGACTGCTCCAGCACGTGCTGCCCTGCACACCTTCCGCTTCAAGCGCAGGCAAATGTACGCTCCCCGGTTCAGGGAGATCTAAATTCCAGGCATGTACAATGCCGCGAAGACGGCTCCCAAATGCCTGTAGGGCATCCTTCACCATGCTGTCGTAATGCTGCTTCGTACCAGGATGTAGGCTACTCCCTTTTAAAGCAGGTACGAAGTGATATTCACCCTGAGCAGCAGCTCTTACGATGACCGCCTCAAAATCCTGTTGGCGCAAAATTGTGCTTGCTGCCTCTGCAACACCGCTATCATCGGCAAGAAACACCCAAACATCCTTCTTGGTCACACGCAGCGGCGGATCGCTCAGATCAGGTGCAAGCTGCCACTGTGGCTCATAGAACCAGCGCTTCAATTGAGCACTGCTGATTTTGCCTACACCCGCGTCGACCGCCTGTTTGACGAAGCCAAGAAACTCGGCGACCAAGTATCCTTCTCCGTCGTAAATGCGCAGGTTTCCCTTTGTAATCTTCTCGTTTCGCTCCGTCAATCGACTATGCGCCCATAATTTCCCTTTCGCCTTCCGATAGAAGCGAATTTCACCGATTCGCACCGGAAGACGAAACTCATCTCTCGCTTCTTTTGGCGTCTCGCCTTCAAGTGGAAATTCCGCGGCTAACAGTGCCTGAAAGCAGGAGTCCATAAGCTGTGGATGGAAGGTGTAGCCTTCCGAATCCGCCGCCGATAGCTCCATTTCGATTTCTGCCCAAGCCTCATCCATTCCGACATAGACGGTTTGCAAGCCTTGAAACATCGGTCCATAATCGAAGCCCATACGATTTAAAATGCGATAGGCCTGCTCGTGATCCACGGTACGATGCATCGTTTGACTCGCGAGCCTCGGATTCAGCTGTGCCGATGGAGCAACCGCCTGGAGCTGTCTTACACGGCCAGATGCGTGAAGCGTATAGGCACTTCCCGACGTATCCGCCGCCGAATAAATTTGGAACGTGCCGTTCTCCACGTCAAGATAATGCTGAGTAAGCATGACGGTAGACGGCTGCGGCAGCGTAAGACTGCGGTGCAATTCAATTTGCTCAAGCGCATACCCGCTTCCGCCTAATGTGTGCTGAACAGCCGCCATAGCCGCTTCAATGTAGGCTGCTGCTGGGAAAACCGTCTGATCCAGCACCCGATGATCTCGCAAATAGGGAAAGCGAATGAGCGAGACCTCGCCCTCCCAGGCTTGCGCTGCGCCAAGCAAAGGACGCCCGAGCAGCGGATGGTCGCGCAGCCCGAGCCGAATGAGCCGAATAACCTCCGGTTCATGCCAGTAGGCTTCCTTGCGCCATGGATAGGCCGGAAGCTTCGTCCACTGCGCATGTGGATAAAGCGCGCGCCAATTCGGGTCGAGCCCCCAAGTGTAAAGCTCGGCAAGCGAGAGCAGCATCGCTTCATGCTCGTCTTCCTTGCGGCGGATGGAGGCAACAGCCAAAGCCCGGCGAGCGCCAAAGCATTCATTCAATGCTCCAGTAAGAACAGGATGCGCTCCGATTTCCACAAAAACTGTACTGCCGTTGTGCAGCATTTGTTCAATCGCTGGTGCGAAGCGGACGGGTTCACGCACATTGCGCCACCAATAATGAGCATCTACAGACGCCCCGTCAACAGGCTCAGCTGTGACGCTGGAATAAAGCGGGATGGACGCTGTTAGGGACGGAATTCCTTCCAGACTGCCCAGCAGCTCCCTTTCAATCTCCTTCATAAAATGGCTGTGAAAAGGAGCTTGCACCTTCAGTTTACGATTAAATAATTTTTGTTCTGCTGCCAAGGCCAAAACATCGTCCAAGGACTGAATCGTTCCGGCAAGCGTGACCGAGGAAGGACTGTTAATGGCAGCAATGCTTACGGTTTCTTCAAAGCCCTCCAATAACTTCTTCGCTTCCTCCTCGCTGGCGCCGACAGCTGCCATGCCTCCCCTACCGCTTAAGCGCTGCAGAAGACGGCTGCGGTGGTAAACAATTTGAAGCGCATGCTCTAAGGAATAAACGCCCGCTGCATAAAATGCGGCAACCTCGCCTGCACTGTGGCCTACAATGGACTCCGGCACGATTCCCCATGAGCACCAAAGCTTCGCCAATGCGATCTGGAGTGCGCAGCTGATCGGCATTGAAATTTCAGTTTCGTCCATCAGACTTTCTGCCTCATCCTTCGCGAGCTCGGCCAGCATCGACCAGCCGGCCATTTCGGCAAACAAGCGGTCACACTGCTCCATTACCTCTCGGAACACAGGCTCCAGCTTCAACAGCTGCCTTCCCATGCCGTACCACTGCGGACCCATACCTGAGAAGACGAAAGCAAGCTTCGGCTTCTCGCCTGGCCTGTTCATGCCGGTGATGACGCCCTTGGCCGCTCCTCCTGCGCCAGCTGTAGCCAAAAGCTCCGCCAGACTATTGGAGTCTTTGGCTACATTCGCTTGACGGTGAGCATGATGCTCACGACGTTCACCAATGCTCCAGCACAGATCATCGAGTACTAAGCGAGGGTCGTTCAGTAGTTCTATGTAGCTTTTACTGAGCAGCTTCAGCCCCTCCGCTCGCCGTACCGAGAACGGCAGTAAATACGAGCGCTGTGCGACTGCGTCTGATTGCTCCATTACAACGGATGGATCGGCTGCTGCCATCGTGTCCAAATTGTTGCTTGCCGCTGTCTGAAGCAGCTCACCATCGTAGCGATTACCAGCTTGAACGGCTAGCAATTGCTTCGCAGCTTGCGGCAAACTATCCTTTTCGCCAACAGACAGCTCCCGCACAATTACATGCGCATTCGTGCCGCCATAGCCGAATGAATTAACCGCTGCTATCGCATCCCCATCATGAGCAGGCCACGGCTCAAGCTTGACAGGTACGCGGATGCCCCATTCATCAAACTTGATGTTCGGATTAGGATTGTTAAAATGCAGGTTCGGTGGAATTTGCTTGTGTTTAAGGCAAAGCACCGTTTTTATTAGGCCAGCTACACCTGCCGCTGCCTCGGTATGGCCAATATTCGTTTTACAAGAACCGATGAACAGCTTCTCCGATTCCGCCCGCCCTTCTCCATAGGCTGCGGCAATGGCTCGCGCCTCGATTGGATCGCCTACCGGCGTGCCTGTTCCATGCGCTTCAACATATTGCACGTCTGCTGCAGAAATGCCCGCCTTGCCCAGCGTTTTTCGAATCAGCCGCTCCTGCGCCGCGGAGCTGGGCACGGTAATGCTAGGTGTATGCCCATCCTGGTTGACGCTGCTTGCCATAATAACCGCCTGAATCGGATCGCCATCAGCTATAGCATTCTCCAGTCGTTTCAGCACTAGCATGCCAACGCCTTCGCCCCGGACATAGCCGTCCGCAGTGGTGTCAAACGTTTTGCATCGGCCTTCCGGCGACAGAAAACCGCCTCTGCTTTCTACCAACGTATATTGCGGGGTGAAAATCAGCACAACACCACCAGCAACCGCAAGTTCACTCTCGCCCTTACGCAGGCTTTCGCAAGCCAAATGCAGCGAAACAAGTGAAGACGAGCAGGCTGTATCAATGGTCATGGACGGGCCGCAAAAATCATAAATGTATGAAATCCGGTTCGAAATCATCGTGGTCATGCTGCTTGCGGCGGTATACGGCCCGGCGTCCCGCTGAAATGGATCGCCGAATTGCAGCGCGTGGTAATCAAGCGCGAATGCCCCTACGAACACACCAACCTCCCGGCCACGAAGAAGCTCGGGGCGCTGCCCGCCATCCTCCAGCGCTTCCCATGTAACCTCCAGCAAATGACGCTGCTGTGGGTCCATATGATGCGCTTCATGCGGGGAAATGCCGAAAAATTCTGGATCAAATCGGTCGATGGCGTCGATAAATCCGCCGTGCCTCGTTACCATTTTACCCGGCTTGTCGCGGTCGGGATGATAGAAATCCGTGTTTTTCCATCGCTCTGGCGGAACCTCCACGATCGCGTCTGTACCATTTTTGAGCAGCTCCCAAAACTCCTCCGGACTATTCACTCCGCCGGGAAAACGACAGCCCATGCCGATAATTGCAATGGCTTCCTCATTCGTGTGAGTCTGCTCCTTCGCGAACTGCTGATGCTTTTGCATAGACATCGTGATAGCCTTCCTTTCCAACCTCAAGTCGTTATCGGCGTCCATACCCGAATGGCAGGACTTGTATCTCCCTGCGGCCCTTGCAATAGGCTATAGTCGAGTGCATATATATTCCGCCATTCATCTACGGCAATTTTCGCTGCATTTACACCCTCCGTTGAAGAAAGCAGCGCTCCCTGCGGGCTGTACACGTCAAGCAAATACTGACTTGCCTGATTGCCGCTTCCGGAATAGGACAGCACATACATATTGCCATCCGTATCGATATCCAGATCAATGTACGAAATACCGGACGTCTGGCGAAGCGGCAGCATAGGGGACATAGCGAAATAATTCTGGCTGTTGCCGAACACGTCGAAGGCCTGCAGCCGCTTGTTCCCTGCCTCCAGTACGATGAGGGTACCGTCAGGCGCAGCTGCGACTGCTACGGGCTGCTGCAGCAGTCCGGGTCGTGTCCCCATTCCACCTACCGAATAAGGTCCCGGTGCCGCGCTATCCGCAACCGGCTGTGCGCTTAGCTGCACAATCTGCAGCATGTTTGCGGCTGCGCTGACTGCAGCCGCAAATCCAGCTGGATGAGCGGTCAAATCATCCACCGTACTAAGCGTCAAATAACCTCGGCTTGTTTCTGTAGGAAACTGAAAAACGCCAGCATCTCCGAGTGTGATGTTCCTGAGCGCATACGGCGCCGTACGTGTATCAAAAAACAGATTATCATCGCAATTGTGGCCATTTGCAATGGTCGTCATCGTATAGAAACCACAGGATGCAGGCTTGAGCGAACGGGCAGGCGATGACGAAATTGAAATAGATTGAAGCCTGTACATTTGCGCCCCTGCCCCGCCGCCGCTGCATGGCGCGCACGCTGTGCCAGATGCCCGCCAGCCATACACAAGCGCCGAAGCAGCAGCATTAAATGATAGACCTGTCAGTTGGCATAGATTGGTTCCGACATTGCTGCAGTCCAGGCTTGCAATCGTCGAGGGATCTTCCTCAGCTGCCGGCTGCCAATTGAAACCTGCCTCATCGCTAAAGGCCAGCGCCAGCGTTTGCTGGTAGCCCTTCGCTGCCGCCGCCGGGACATTTTCTTGAATAACGATGCTGAGGATGGAGGATGCCACTGCGCTTGCTTCGCCCTGCCCAACTACATTTCCAGAAGCATCGTAAATGAACGCCGTCGCGGATATGGCAGCATTATGTGGTACATTGGCAAACGACGACTTCAACAGCGGATCACTCCATATGCCGTTCATCGATCCGCTCACTGTTTGCACATCGCCATTTCCTGCCCACTTAATCGTATAGGAAGCAGCCGAAAGCGGCCAAGCGCCGTGGACGGGGTCCGGATATACCTCAACCGTTGAAGCTGCGATCATATTCATGCTATAAGTCTGCGTAAACGTTGCAGGAACAGACAGCGTCTCTACCACACCGCTTACTACACCGCTCTGCAGAGAAGACAACATGCCCGCTAGCGGCCAATATGTGCTTTGCGCTGCCTGAATAAGCGCATCGTCTTTGTATTTGAGACGCAATGCGGCGAGCAGCTTAGGCAGAGAGCCGCCAAAGAGCAGCTTGCCTGTCTGTGTACAGAGCAGATTGATTGCATCCGACGTTGAAGCAGCAGATGCCAGCAGCCCCGCGTTCTTTTCCAATTCTATTCTAATTCCGCTGTCGCTAAACAACTCGTAATACCATGCGGCTGTTGCCGAAGTATACTCACCAGCGGACTTCATGATCCAAGGGACAGCGTAGCCGAGCACGGCCGAGAAAAAAAATGGCAGCGGATTCGTAACGCTGTTCCACCCAAGCGCGCCCAATGTTCCAAAGGTAAGCCGGACAGTTACTGCTGCTTGCGGAATGTGAAATGACTGCGTCGTCTGCTTGGCAGTGGCAGGCATACCTTCAATTCCGAGTGTGGGCGGCACGAGTCCAATAAACTTCTTCGTCGCAGTTTCAAACCGCGAGCCTGACTGAAGCCTTGATGTCCATTCCCCTGAGCCAGGCGCTATGACTGCACCGGAAGCATCGAGAAATTCCGCATAAAGACTGTAGAATGCCGGATAACTATTTTGCAGCACAATTTGGAATTGATTCGATTGAGGATCTGCGCTGACTGCCTGTACCGTAATGCCGCATTGCGGTTGAAAATTGTCCGCCGTCCACTGAAAACCAGCAGCTGGCGGAATAACAGGCTGATAAGAACCGGCGACGCCCTGCTGAACCGACCATAGCTTATTTAGCAATTTGGCGTCCTGCTTGACGAGTACAAGCGTTCCTCCAATGATTGGACCAGTTGCCGCGGCAGTCGTAGATGACAGCGTATATTGATAAACGGGTTCCGTGCCGAGCTTCCCGATCTGCTCGATTGTGGCCCAGCCTCCGTTAGGAGAAGCTGGACCTTGTTTGCTGAATGCTGTCGCGAGTTCATAAAGCAAATTGGTTTGGCTGTTGATATGACTGTTGACCTCGGATTGAACTGCCGGATCCGGCGAAGACAGCTCCGGATGCGCCCCCGCAAGCAGAACTGCATAATCCATTGGTGATGGACCGACCTGACTTGCCATTTAATAACCTCCTTGATATAGGTTTATCAGCACCAATGAAACGGGTCTGGCACACATGCGGGCGGCTTAGGCGGCGCAGCAGCCGTCATCATCTGCTCCCATGTAATGTGCTGTGGAGGCTGCTGGTTCAAATACTGCTTCAGCTTTTGCCCATTAGGACATGTCGTCGTACCGTCCATAACATCCTGAGTCATCTGTGTCGCAGCGAGCACGATTCGAACCTGTTCCATCGTATGGGTGTCATCAGAACGAATCACCATCAGCACCGATCCGTATACATGCAGCGTTTGATCAGCGTTTGCAATAATATAAAATTCCACATAGCCCTGCTGTAATTGAGAAGTACCCGTGCTGATATTGCTCAAATGCCATTTGCTGCCCGGGATGATGACTTGGTCGATGCTTGCAGTGGAGACGAGCGGATATCCCGCGCTGCTGAAAGCGTTCTGAATGTCAGAGGCTAGATTTTTCAAATCAAGCTCTTTGCTCATGGACTGTGGCAAATTAAACAAATGAACACCAATCGGACCGCCGGATACGTATAACTGCGCGTCTATTTTGATAATTGAATAGATCGGATAAATCGGATTTGAAGCATTTTTAATCGTCCAGTTGCTGCCCAGTGTTACAGCTGTTACAGTCGCCGCCGGATCCAGCGGATAATGGTTGCTTTGGAACTGGCTGCGCAGCGCAGCAGATATCGTCTGGTTGTCTAGATCGACCGCATACGATGACGGCAGCGTAAAGAACGGGCCTTCGTTTAGCGATACCGCTGCATTCGTTAATACTGCATTCTGCAGCTGTGCCTGCTGGAAGATTGCCCCTTGAATATTGGCAAAAGCCAGCGAAGCCTGCTTCTTGTTAATCGATGGCGTCAAATACGTGCCGTTCATCGTCGTTCCAATTAGATTGGCTGAATCCAGATTGCAGCCGTACATCCGGGCCTGCGAGAAATCCATGCTGCCGAGATTGGCATTGGCGAGATCGGCTTCCTCCAGATCGGCGTTATCCGCTTTTGCCGAGTTTCCGTACCAATTGACGCCCGACATATTGACCGCATACAGGTTCGCATCGGTAAAAATGGCATTAGGCATATAGGCACCCGCTAGAACGGCAGCATCATTGCTTGATACATACAGCCATACGTTCAGCACAGCTCCGCCGTTCGTAATGGTATATACCGTATTGTTATCGGTGATGACCCAGTTCTGGCTCGGAATGCGGACCGTGATGGTCGCGGCGTTCGAAAGCGGATACCCTGCATTCTGAAAAGCCTGACTGATCGCAGATGTGACAGCGCCGCCGTTCAAATCGGAGATGAGCGAGGTGCTTAGCGTAAACGCTTCCTGCTTGGCTCCAAGCTGCGCACCCGTCAAGTTTGCGCCAGTCAGCGTCGCATTGGATAAGGAAGCGCTGAACAGGGCGACTCCATTTTGCAGGGAAGCATTGGTCAGTGTCGCGAAGCTGAGATCAGCGCCAATTAGATTGCTGCCATCCAGCAGCGCACCCGTCAAATCCGCATGCGTGAAGGTTACGTTCTTTAAAGAACAATTGTTGAGGCGAACCTTTTGCATGATAGCCCCCGTAAAGTTCGTTTGGGAATCGATGATCGCTGTCGTCAAATCCTGGTTGTTTAGTGTCGAATTCGTCAACGTAGCACCGGGAATTTGAATGCTGTCCAGATTCGCCAGCAGCAGATTGGCACCGGTCAGGTCGGCTTTCGTCAGATTAGAATGAATGAGCACCGTACCATAAAGGTTTGCACTTGCCAAGCATGCCCCTGTCAGGTCAACACCGTCTACAGAAGCACTAGACAGGTTGGCAGATGTAAAATCACAGCCAGCTAGGCTCGCATCGGAAAGCGACACAAATTTCATAGTGGCGTTGCTGAAATCGACGTTCAAAGCCGTACACTTATCCAGAATGGCGTAGCTCATTGACGCGCTCGCAAAGCTCGAATTCGTAATAATCGTATCTGGTCCTTGGAATGTCGCTTCAAACAAGTTGCAGGAGTCTAAATTTGCACCGCTAAGATTGGAGCCGGAAAAATCAATTTGGCTGAGGTCAGCTTTAGCTAAATACGCCCATGACAAATCGGCCGAATGTATAACCGAGGCCTGCTGAATTTGCACCAGCCCCGGTGTGATTGACTGCTGATGGAATAAAGCCGTCGCTGGCGGATTGTCGACCGCTACTCTGCTAATCGTGCCTCCGCTCATATTGACGTCATACTGTGTGCCCGATACTTGCTCGACTAGCAAGACAGCATCGCCGCTTGAAACTAATATAAACCGTGCAGGAGCCCCGCTCCGATCCTCTGTTGCCGCATAGCTGCTTCCAGCATAGACAACATATTTGCCATTATTGGCCTGGAGCCAAAATCCGGTGCCGATATCTCCATAAGCGTTGAAGCGCTGGTCAGGAGAGACGGCGGAAGCCTGGACAGCCACCAGTTGAGAGGTAGAGCCATCCAGGCTAATAGATGTGCTTCCAGCTGTATCGCTGAATATCCATTTTCCGATAAATGTCATCATGGTCGAGGACATTCGTATTCCCCCCGCCGATTGTTAATTATATTTGACTGACTTCCTTGATGGAGACGCTGCCGTTAATTCCTGAATTCCCGTTCACGCCAGGTGCTCCGTTCGTTCCGGAAGCGCCATTAACGGCATTGGACGGGTTTTGCCCCGGTGCGGTTCCATTCGCGCCGCCTACACCGCCTACCCCTGCAAAGCCCGCACTGCCTCCTTGCCCGCCAATAGCACCGTTTGATTGGGCAAGAACTGGGATGGTAAGCGATGCGCTCACATAACGGATGGTAATATCGCCGCCGTTGCCGCCATTTCCGCCATTTCCCCCGCTTCCACCGTTACTGCCGTTGCCACCATTTCCACCCATTGCTGGGGGGATGGAGCTGGAGCATTTGGCATTCTGCTGGCCGGCGTTGCCGCCATTGCTGCCATTGCCTCCGTTGCCACCACTACCGCCATTACCGCCTGCACCACCTGCGCTAAAGATCGTAATCGGGCTCTGAGAAACAATGGATTGGCACTTCAAAAAGAAAGCGGAGGCTGAGGCGCCTGCGCTGCCCTGCTCGCCATTTTGACCCGAGACTAGCGCATTCTGGCCCTGCTGACCATTCGTAGCACTGGTACAATGCGGTGTGTCCTTTTTGTTGTACGTCCCGTTCATGCCGTTGCTGCCGCTTGTCGCCGCACTCTCGCCTTGCGTGCCATTCGCCCCATTGGTTCCGGTTGCGCCTTGAATGACAATATCGTAGCTTGCGCTCATGTTCTGCTGACCTCCTTCTATAATAAGTAGCGATTATTGCTGAGGGACGTTGTTGATATAGACCGTTCCGCTCGTGCCGTTTTTGCCATTTGCCCCTGGTGATCCCGCTGTACCGCCGCCGCCGTTCGGATTACCTTGTCCACCGTTGCCGCCATTGCCTGCCGCTCCGCCTTGCCCGCCTTGCCCTTTCGTCGGAACGCCAAGGGAGATAGAGCCATTAGGACCTAGCGATTGATACGTACAGTAAATATTTTGGCCATTGCCCGAATCACCGCCGTTGCCGCCGTTAGCACCGTTGCCGCCTTGACCTCCTTTACCTTGCGCGCCAGCTGAGCAATGGGAGGTCGAGCTGCCGCCATTACCGCCTACACCGCCAGCGCCGGCATTGCCGCCTACGCCGCCAGCACCGCCATTACCACCGCATGACATGAGCACGATCGGCCCTTGCACAACAGTTAGAGTAGCTTTAACGACTTGAGAGTCAGAGCCGCGAGAGCCGTTGCCGCCTTGCGTTCCCGGATTACCCGTTCCACCTGTGCCGCCTTGTCCTGCTTGTATGTCACAGGAATTTTTACCGTCAGAGCCTGCACTGCCCTGACTACCAGGATTTCCGTTGCCAGCGTTGCCGCCTACAGCCCCGCTTTGTCCGTCAGCTCCGATGCTTACAAAGTTGTTGGTCGGCGGCGAATCCGCAAGCATGGCTCCGCCCTCTTCCTGAATAAGCGTATCGACAAGCAAAGTGGCATTCGCTTGGTTAATAATTTGCCCGCCCGGTTGAATCGTAATGGTATTAAAGCTATAGGTAATCGGATTGTCGCCATCGCCAGCCAGAATAAGTGGGTTTCCTGGTGTGACCACAACATCTTGCCCTGCGCAGACAGCAAGCTGTGCCGGGAAGAAATGCTTTTGCAGCACCTCTTTATAAGATTGGACATTGTTTGAGTTGCCGTAGATATAAGTCTGATAGGCATTGCAGACGGCTGATTTTTCGAGTACAGACAGCTCCGAGTAAGTCTTATGGTTGTTGCTTGCATCCCATTCAGCGAGTGCTTCATGATGCTCTTGAAGCAGATTGCTCGCATAATGCTCGTCGGAGTTCCCACCAAATGACTTGAAATCATCAATCGATTCAATCGTTACATATAAAGGCTTAATCGCGGTGTCATGGTTTGGATTAGCCGAGATGTACGTGCCGCCTCCGCTCGTTGTAAGCGTTCCTTTTTGAATAATCTCATCGGTCAAACTAAATTTCGCCATAAATTGATTGCGGATATCTTGTGCAGTCAGCATTGTATAGTTCCTCCTAGGTTATCGGGGGGTGCCCGTTAGTTTTTAATGAACGTATTGCAGGTGAGAATAACCGGTGCTTCGCAAATGATTTGACCGCCTTGCTCAAGCGTCAGCGTATCGCATGTGACCGACACTGGATCATGTCCTTGAGGGGAAATAATAAGCGGGCTGCCAGCGGAGACGACAATATTCTGAGCAGTGAACGCGCTTAGATTCATTGGAAAGTACCGTGCATTTAAAATTTCGCTGTAGCTCTGCACCTCGTTTTGCCGGCCAGCCAGGCAGGCGCGAAGCGCGTCATAAAGCTGCCGCTCATCCAGCTCGGTAAGATCCTGGGTCTTCAAGCCGGATTTGCTTGCTGGCCACGGCTCAGGAATGTCAAGCTCACTGCTGCTTGAATCGTTGGTTCCGATTATCGACTGCAGCTGCTCTAAACTTTTAACCGTCATATTCTTGGCTGCCAGTGCGGATTCAAATTCCGGCCGAGTTGATAGATAGGTTGGCCCTGTCTTATCCCCTGTTGTAAGTGTGCCTTTGCTTGCATCCGCTTCGGACAAACCGAGAAGCTGCAGCGTTTGGCTGAATAAATCGCCCATGTTCGTTCCTCCCTTTCCTCGCCTGTTAGGATTGCAGTTCCAGCGCCATACAGCTACAGAATGTAGGTTTGTATGACGCTTAAGCTGCATCACATACTCTTGTATTCCTTCATGGCTGCTATTGATTCGAAGGCTGCTCCTTAAGCCACTGGAATGGAATAGACCTCCAGATTCGCGCCGCTGCGGATGACCTCATATGTCTGTGTCGAATCGGATACCTTCCAGTAGCCGCTTGAATTTATAGTTTGGATTGTAGTCGGGTTCGCCAGCGTAATACCGTTAGCTGAGAAAGCAGCCTGAACCGCCGCAACATTGGCATTATCGAAGTTCGGCTGGTCGCTGAGCGGCAAATCGAACAGCGGTGGAGTCGGAATCCAATGACTGATCGATGGTTCCGTCATGTTGTTCGGGCCTATAATGGGCTCGTAGTTCAGCGTATAGACATTGCGCCATACGTCAACGACAAGCTTCGCTGCGCTGATAAACTGCGGACTCGTCGGCTGTAATTTCGAATCCGGTGTACGGACAAGGAACGTGCCGTCCGGGTTATAGATGTCCAAAAAGTAATCGCTTGGCTCCTTGCCTCCAGCTACATAAGAAAGCACGTAGAGATAGCCTTTCGCTTCGACCGCTACGTCCAAATACGTGATGTCAGTGCGGTTTTCAGGATTATAAAGCAGCATGAAGGACAAATAGCGACTGACATTAAGAGTCTGGCTGCTCGCCGCATCGGTGGAGATGTAATACGATTGCGCGCCGTTCCAATCCTCTACCACCCAAACGCTGCCCTTCGCGCGGACATCAATGGTTACATTGTTCAGTACATCAAATACGTTGAGAACTAGATCGTTTTTCTTAATGCTGTAGTCTGCATTCTTGTTCGGGTCAGTAATGGTCCATGCCTCACCCGGCGTGATCACGGTAATGTATGTGCTGACTGCATGATTGCCCATTTGATCGCTTTCGTAGGTCAGATTTACGCCTTGAGCAGCAAAGGCATTAATGATGCTGTCTGTAAGCTGATCTTGATCCAGATTCTCTGCTAGCGATTCAGCTAGATCGAAAATATGTGTCAGGCCATTATTCTGGAATTGAAGCTGCAGCGCAGCCGAGAATACGCCTTTATCCAGGTCTGATGCATAGTCCGCAGCTTCAAGCGTGAACAGCTTATCACCAAGGAAGCTGGAAACCGGATTGCCTTTCGTATCGAAGGATTGAATTCGCTTATTAAGCGTTTCAAGAATCAGTACGCGGCCGTCTGGCGTTACGGAAATCGATTTCGGCCCTTGCAGCAGCCCTTGGCGAACCCCAAGCCCGGATACCATCTGAGCGTCAGGCGCATGCGCATCGTCGCTCGGCGCGTCTGGAATTTGAAGAATTTCCATCTTGCTGTCTTTCCAGCTGACGGCAATAACCGCTCCATCCGGATGAACGACCATCGCGTCGATATTAGAGAGGTTAAATCGTCCCCAGCTCTTCAAATTCGGGTCATTCAAACCAAATCCGCTTTGGCCGTCCATCAAGTTAACCTGGCGCAAATTCATTTGGCTGTTCCGGGTATCGAGAATGAAGTTGTTCAGGCTAACAGTCTCCTGTCCGCTACCATCTGGCTGAAGGCCGAATTGGTCATAGGCGATATAAGGCTGCACCGTAAGTTGAACCTCGGACGACTTGTAGCGTGACTGTGGATCAGCCAGCACAGAGACGTTCTGAGCCATATAACTCTGACCCGAGGCGCTCCATACATAGCCAATCTGGTAAGCTTGGTCATTCAGCGTAATATCGACCGGTTTGCAAATATAATGGCCACCGCTGCTGCAGTCCAGACTAGATATTGTGGCCGTCGGCAGATCACCGGCATGCCACACATGCTTACCCGAGTTTTGGTCGTATACGATTTTCTCTTTGTAGTTGTACTGTGTATCCTGAGTAAGCGGCACCAAAATTTCGGTGATATCCGCACTCAGAGAAAGGGAAGAGGAGCCGCTGCTCGGGAAAGCATCCATCCATTCACTCTGGTATTTGCCACAGAGCCAGCCGTTGGCCGAATAGATACCGGCTGTGATCTGGATGCTCCCGCCGACAGGCATATCCGCATAGGTCAGTTGCAGCGGCGTGTTCGATGTTGTAGCCGGCATCTTGCCGCTCAGCACGAAGTTCGTGCCCCCTTTGTACTGCACGGTAACCTGATAATGGTCAGATACAGCTGGCCATACCGCTGTTTCCGGATGCCCCGCCTCTCCATGGGCTGGATCTGGCTGCAGCTTGAAATTCAGATCCATCGTACGACAGATGTCAATGGACAGCGTAGCTGGCGAGGACAGAACTTCTCCAGTCGTAACCATCATTTCCGCAAAGTCGATCGCCATGTTGGCTGCCCGCAGCGCCCAGCCGACAAACGGCACCTCGTCCTCCAGCTCTGCGACCGTGATCTGGCCTGTGATATAAAGCGCCAGCTTCTCCAGCCCTTTAGCAAGCAGGATTCCAGCCATAGCGTCCGCGAAGCTAATTAGTACAGACTTGACATTGGTTAAGGCTGCAGCCGTTGTAACGCCACCGCCGACAATCGGAAACGCAACCGCAAGGGCGGCCACAATATTTTCGGTTTCAGACACGAAGTCCTTGAACCACTTGGTGCTCGTAATGGCTGCACCAGCGATTAGGAATATCGAAGGAATACCGTATTGAAAAATACCTGTAAGAATCGCGCCTGATGGATCGACATCTCCATCCCATTTTGAGGTGCCGAGACCCCCAAAGAGCAGCTTTAGCTGCGTAGCATCCTCTGGAAAAACGAACGAAAGCGTCGTCGGATCCGTTGGCATCGGAATACCAAGAATCGTATTGACGGCAGATACGCTAGAGATAAATTTCTTCTTGTCCGTCTCAAACCAGCCGGAAATCACGGATGGCAATTGATCTACCCAGCCTGAAGGGTTGGCGATCGCATCCCCGTTCTCATTGAAAAATTCCGCATAGGCAGTCAAGGTGCGCAAATACGTATTTTTCACTTGTATGGAAAAATTGCCTTTGTCACTAAAGGAAATCGTATCGGAATAAACGCTAAGGCCGTGGTGAGGAGTCTCCTCTTTCACTGTCCATTTGAACGACGGATCCCCAACAGCCTTGAGCGTTGCACGGGATGCTGAGAACGATTTTTGCAGCGAGCTCGTTGTGGAGCCTCCATCCTGCTGATAGGCAGTCTTGCCCTGATTGACCGACCAGGTCTGATTTTGCAGCGAATTATCGTTGCTGGCACTTTGCATGGCGCCCGTCATTGGTGAGGTTGCGTTTTGGACAGTTAAATCTGACCAGCTATATATGAGAATCGCATCCCCGGCTTTATGGGTACCCATGTCATAGCCGTACGTAAGGGGAGTGCCGTTTTGATCGACTGAATTTGTAATTTTAGCCCAGCCGCCTGTTGAGGATGCAGGACCCTGTTTGCTTAGAATTGTTGCTAGATTGTACACTTGGTTATATTGGGTAGGATTAATATTTTGAGGTGGTGCGATGTGATCGTTCAAAACGATATTCGCTGTATAAGGTTTATTGGAGGAGAGCTCCGGGTAGTGGAACAAAATTGACGTTGCAATATCCCATGGACTTAACAGATCCTCTGTATCAAGGTTGACCTGAAGGGCATCAGAAGTGTTAAGCTGGACGACACCAAGACTTGTCAGCTTGGGATGCAAATGCAGCGGGTTAGCGGCAAGCTTGCCCTTCAAGTGATTGACTCGGTGTACTTTCGGAATGTGAAAGGATACATGATGCAGCTTGGGGAGGTATACATTCGGATCGTCATCAGGAGAGGTTACGCGGATGCGGGTTAAACGATCACTTTGGAACACAGACTCGGATATTTCAACAAAATGCGTGAATTTCTGTCTATGCTGTTCAGGTATTAGTGCAAGCGCACTATTGGTCCTAGTCGAATCGAGCAGCGTTTGCGGTGTATGATTGTTCAGCGCATACTTTTTCTGCCCGATATGCAAGGTGAGCGGTACCTCCATTGAATTAGATACGAGCTCAAAGTGCAGGGTTTTGTTCATGGCTTCAGTCTCCTCTGAAAAATTAGTTATTTTCAAAAAAACGAGCATTTCTAATCTGACTGCGCCATGTTGTTATGAAATTGAGGTGCGAATACGGACATCCCCCTTCTTCGTGGAAGAGTGTTTCAGGTACTAGAAATGAGAGTCTCTTATCTATTCGCAAGGGATATTATATCAAATCATATCGAATTTTGGAATAAAATATAAAAATAGATTTGTAAATTTTTCTCTATCATTCAATCTTTACTATAGTTCAACCTATACTCACAATGGCGCACAAAAAAAGACAGCCCTTGATGCTTTCCGGTCAAGAAGGGTTTATATGTTTACATGGCTTGTAATACTCGAAGCATCAGCCTATAGGACAAGCTCGGATTGGAAATCTGATTGACCGTGCCTGACAAATACAAATCCCTCTCTGGACAATAATACGCAAAAGCCCCCGATAAACCGGAATGTCCGATTAACTCTGGCATTGATCGCAGCGGTGAGAAAAACCTAGGAAGCTTAAATTTCGCGATTCCAATGCCGTACTGTAACGGAAAAAAGATTTTATTCCAAACATATAGCTCACTCAAACATGGTTTAGGAAATAATTCACCTTCAAAAAAAGCCCTCAGAAACCGCATCAGCTCATCTGCAGTAGAGACAATTCCCCCATCTGGGCCGAAGGATGCCATGGCCTCTGGTATATGCAAGGAGGATTTTTTATAGTAAAGTGGCTTGGGAGTTTGATCATGGTTGTTTCTATAGAGGTAGGTTTTAGATAAAGCTAAGGGCTCATAAATGAACGACTTGAAAACATCTTCTAAATGGTTATTCATTACGTTCTCGATAATTTTGCCAAGCAATTGATAGTTGGTATCGGAATATAATGCCTTGCCTTTCTTACCAGGCGGGAAGTGTGGCTTCATTTGCTTTACGTCCTCCATCACCGTTTCGAATGACCATGCATGATCATGTCCAGCAAGGAGCTCAGCCTTTAGACTCTTACGGCCTTGTCTTTCCTGCCCAAAGTAATCGGGCAGCCCCGAAGTATGGGCCATTAATTGTCCAATCGTAATGTCGTAAGAATATTCGGTTCCTTGGTAGTGATGGATTCCCGCA
This sequence comes from Paenibacillus sp. FSL H8-0537, assembly GCF_038051995.1. Taxonomy (NCBI): domain Bacteria; kingdom Bacillati; phylum Bacillota; class Bacilli; order Caryophanales; family Paenibacillaceae; genus Paenibacillus; species Paenibacillus sp. FSL H8-0537. The sequence goes on from NZ_CP150290.1 coordinate 3,927,769, forward strand.
AGAAGCTCCAAGTCTAGGTAACAGCTTATTTTGTCCGTCAGCTGGATTTTCCCCAGTTCTCTCAGCTTTAATATGGCTGCCGTTACATAAAGCTTAGTTGTGCTCGCGATAAAAAACGGATTGCCTGGACTCATATCGCCAGCCGCTCCTGTCCATATCAACTGTTTATTTCCTGATTCTATTCTAAGAACCGTCCCAAATATGTTTTTATTATCTACAGAAGAGACAAGAATGTCCTCAAGCTGCTTGTACAATTGTATTTTTATTGAAACCATCTCCCTCCCCTGCTAATTTACATCATGTACGGATTAAGCTTATGTTATAAATAGAAGTAAAATACCCGCATGCCCTGTTTTACATTCCTCCAAACAGTAGCAGGCGGGTATTTGTTCACTCGATACATTTAATACTTTTGGCAGTAATATCATCCGGAAGTCACCCTGAAAGAGATGCTGCGGCATTAAATTCCTGCGCCCTCCTATAGTTCAACGTCAAGCTCAGAGACAATTTTTTTGTAAACCCGACCATCATTTTTTCCATGAAACGAGTTCCATACCTGGGCAAAAAATGGCTCCCGCTTCGCACGCTCTTTGTAATTCCAGCTTTCTCGTTCACACACCGGGCAGAAATGTCCGCCCTCCAGCACAAGCTTGGGACTGGCGGTAAAGGTATGGCCAAATGCACGATCCAAATACTCGATACAACCTACGAAAGGCTCAACGTCGCCGAAAATAAAATAAGGAAGCGGGATTCGAACCGTGTTTAACCCTTTATTGGCAATATAAGCAAAATCGCGTTCCGTGATAAACGTCTTCCGATGTTAGGAATATCTGGCGACCTTCATATCATGGGGCAGCGTTCTACATAGCCATGTTTCGTCTTCATACTCCGTTCCTTCGAACATTGCCGGGTTCATCCATTTCTCGAGCACAAGCCAATTCCCCAAATTAACGCCTTTCACTTTCTTCATGAACGGCTTTCGAATGATTGATTGATTGAAGCCTATTGGAGCATATTCTACAAAGAAAATAGCAAGCGGCGTTATCCTTATGACGACGTTTCCTATATCACTTTCCGACTTCATTCCGGAAAATGAAAAAGCCGCCTCGTCTGTAGAAGTTACAGGGAGGCAGCTCGATCACACGTTGCTCTTATAATTATTTTTGAATTCCTGAGGCGATATTCCGGTCTCTTTGGTGAAAATACGATTAAAACTGGAGTAGTTATAATATCCGACCAACATGGCAACTTCCCCGATGCTTTTATCCGTATGAATAAGCAGATCCTTCGACATTTCCATTTTTTTATTGATCAAGTATCTGCTGATTGATACGCCAACCTCCTTTTTAAAGATCCTTGTTAAATAATCCGCATTTAGATGAACATGATTGGCAATTTGCTCCATCGAAACTTCTTCGGACAAATGAAGTTGGATGTAAGTCTTCGTCCTCTCAACCGGATTATCGCGATTCGCGTTCGTTTTATCGAAATTCCGCATTAAATCCATGGCGTGATTCACCCAAACAAACAGATCGTCCAAAGATTCCGAAGCTCTTTCCAACAACTTAAAGGAACGCTCGTCGCCAAACAGTTCGTTAATAAATACATGACGATCGCTGGCAAAAGCAAAAATCAAATAATAAAAATCTCTCGAGAATTTCGTTAGAAAATCACGGTTTATCGTGATCTTCTGTTCCTGCGTGGTCAGCCGCGCAGAAATTTCGATCAGTACCTGGTCATACCTTCCTTGTTTTAACCATTCCCTCCACTTGGCTGTTGAATTGTCCGAATAGTCGAGCTCCGCTTTGTGAAAGGTCCATTGATGAAGAAAAAATACATTGGATTCATAAATGACATTATTGAAATCACCCTCTTGAAGCGATTCAATGATCGCTGGCATGTCGTAAATAGTCTGTTTGAGACCCACATAGCAGCAGACGATTTCCTTGATATACTTTTCTGCGGCATCGATTAATAGACGACAGCATTCCTCGATTCTCTTATATAAATGCTTTACATCCAAACCTGGGTTCATTCGGAGCATAACTAGTACAGACGTGTCCGAGAAAGAGATCATATCCTTCTCGGTTTCGTGAATAACGACAAGCTCATCCGCTATGTTTCTGAGCGCATATTGCAATAATTTTTGATCGACTTTACTAAATTCCTCCGTCCATTTCTTTGTCACGATCAAGATGGGAAGGTATCCCTTCTCGAGATCGAAATCCAGTCGTTTCTGACGGAAGTAGTTGGTGAGACTATCCCTGTTCGGCGATATTTCTCCAAGAAAAAAATCTTTCCAGAACTGCTTGACCACCGTTTTCTTATTCTGAATCCAAGAGTTGCTATTCTCTTTCAAGATGCTCTCTGTATGGATTTTCTCTATGGTATTCGAGAGTACATGCTCTACTTTGGAGTAGTCTAACGGTTTCAAGATATAATCGAGACTACCTAATCGCATGGCTTCCTGTAGAAAGTGGAAATCCGCATGGCAAGTCATAAAGATGCACTTCACGTTTGGAACATGCTCGTTGGTCCATTTTAACAACTCGAGCCCCGAGCCCATCGGCATTTCGATATCGCTAAGCAGAATGTCGATCGGATAGTCGCCTAGCCTGCGAATCGCATCCTTTACATTCGTTGCCGTATAGATGTTCCGGATCTCCAGCTTGTCCCATTGTATTCCATTTTGCACCGCTTCGATCGCGCTTATTTCATCATCAACAATCAGCACATTCATATACGGAATCTCCTCCTGATGCGGACTTGACTTCTATCCTTCCAGACTTATAATGAGTATAACATGATCGGCCTAAATCCTATGTTATGGAGAACTTAGATGAAACAATTGCTGCATAAGGATGTTTACAATTCGATTTTTTTTAAAATCCTCGCTATTTTTGCTATTTTAATTCCAGTAATCGGAATTTTTATCTACAACAATTACCAATCCCGCGACACGCTTGTTAATCAAGTTCAGGATACGCACAAGAACTTGCTGGAGTCCTATTGGTTGCAAATCGACAATCAGCTTAACAATGCGGCCACCTTCGCTATCAATACCGCCTTGTTCCAGAACGACCCTCAACTTGCTCTAAGCAGCAAGGAATCAGAATCCGTGTTAGCCAAACAAAGAATTTCTTTGACCCTGTCAGAACAAATCGTCAATATCGGCAATATTATCGATACGCTCTTCGTCTTTACCGACGATGATTTTATACCTGCACACAAAATAAGTCTGGAAACTGCGGAACGAAGCGCCGTTAAATCCTACGTCATAGAAATGGCTCCGGAGCTCGAAACGAACGGTATGAAATCGCGGTGGAATATCGCAAAGATTAATAACCATTTCAGCATGGTGTATATAAGTACTGGCGACAATGGCGTAGTAACCGGTTTTTACGTGAATTTGGACAGGCTGATAAGCCATTATACCCCAAACGACAGCCAGATTTCCTTATTATTATTGCGAACTCAGGAAGCAACAACGGTTCGTTCCGAGCATTCGGAAAGCGGCGTTGTCATTACAGTATCGTCTCGAGCTGCGCCCATCTCTTTTGTTGAGATCATCCCTTTCGATACCATCTTGAAGTCTTTGCCATTCATGCAGAAATATACGTTGATCGTATCGATTATGGTTTTATTGCTTCTGCCCTTCACGTACTTTTTATTGAGAACCATCGTGGTACAACCCATTCAAAAGCTGAATAATGCGATGAAACATATCCAGCGAGGCGAGCTTCAATTCCGTATTTCTCCCTATCGCGTGTCGAACGAGATTGCCGTCGTCAACCAAACCTTTAACCAGATGATGGATGAGGTTCAGGAATTGAAAATAAGCGTTTATGAAGAGGAAATCAAGGCCCAGAAATCCCGGCTACGCAATCTTCAAATGCAAATACAGCCGCATTTTATAATCAATTCGTTAAATATGGTCTACAATCTATTAGAGAACAATGATCCTCAAACTGCAAAAAAAATGATCGTGCATTCCGTTGATTTCTATCGGTACATGGTAAAGGTGGATATTGATCTTGTCCCTCTGTACGAAGAAATCAGACACGTCAATACGTATCTTCAGATACAATCGATCCGTTATAAGAACAAATTCACCTATTCCATCGAAACCAGTCCGCTAATTGCGGACATGCTCGTGCCGCCCATGCTCATTCAAAACTTCGTGGAAAATTCGATTAAGTATGCCATACAAGCCGATAAAAACATTCATATTTCGGTCAACGTTGAATCATTCGAAGTCGACTTCTACCCTTATGCCAAGATTATCATTTCCGATACGGGATATGGCTACCCGGATCACCAACTCGAACGGTTGAATCAAGGCAGAGTCATCATTGACCAAAACGGCGAACATATCGGGATCCGTAACAGCGTGCAGCGCCTTTCCCTATTGTTCGAGGGGAAAGCGAAGTGGCGCTTCTTCAATCAAAACGGCGCAGTAAGCGAGCTCATTGTTCCCGCCCAATTCACCGAGCAAGTCGATTCCTTTCAGCTAGACGAAGAATAAGCCATTCCGAGGAATGGCTTTTTTCTTGTGAGTCTGTTAGGCGTGAATCGAAGCGCCGCCGTCGACATTAAAGGTTTGTCCGGTTATGTGCCTCGAATCATCGCTTGTCAGGAAAACAACGACCGGCGCGATGTCTTCGTAAGGCTCGCCGGGATTCACGATGTTCACGTTAATATTGTCAGGTCCCCACTCCCGCTCCCGAACCGAAGTTAATGATCTTACCCCCATTTACCTTCAGGTACGGGTAGCATAGTTTAATCATATTCCATGTCGATAGCAATCACGTACGGTAACTGACATCCAATGTTTCCAAATCATGCTCGAGGATCGAGTGCGGCGGTTTGATCGCGATGGCCAAATTAATCAAGATGTCGATCCCGCCGAATTTTTCTCCTGCCGAGGAGATAAAGGACTGGACTTGATCCAGACTAGAGACATCACATGTCGTCGCGACAACAGCAGCTCCTTTGCTCTCGCACATTTTCGCCGTTTCGTTTAAACATTCTTCATTAATATCGCATAAGGCCAGCATTGCGCCTTCTTCCGCGAAACAAATGGAAATAAACTTGCTGAGCCCACCGCTGGCTCCTGTAATCACGGCAACTTTCCCGGATAATTTCCCTATTGTGCACCCTCCGATATACATTTATTTGGAAGATTAATTAAATCGATTGGTTTCTCGCGATGCTTCCGAAATGATAGGCGCTTCTTTTCGGCAGCCGCTTCTGCGTGGATTGATCCACCTCGATCAAGCCGAATCGCTTGGAAAACCCGAGCTGCCATTCAAAGTTATCCAGCAAGGACCAGTGCATGTAGCCCAGCACGGGTATTCCTTCGGCGATGCAGGCATGTACGCCTTCCAGAGCCCGATCGATGAAGGCAACGCGACGCTCGTCATCGTCCGTTCCTACGCCGTTCTCCGTCACGATGATTGGTTTGTTCAAATGGTCGTAGGCGTAACGAATGACCGACTCCAAGCCTTGCGGATAAAATTCGTAGCCCATTTGCGTCATTTCAGCGCCTTCAGGGGCAGGCAGAAGGCCATCGGGCCCAAATACCGAACGCGTAAAATTTTGCAGGCCGAAGTAATCATCTCCCTCAAGATACGGTAGGAATTGAAGGAACTCCTCCTCCCATTCGTTCGCGACATGCTCCTCTCCGCCAGGGACGGCTTGGAAATCATGCAGCGATAGGCTCAGCCCGATTCGCGCTGCCGGACACACTTGGCGGATAGCCTCTCTTGCCTCTGCATGCGCGCGAAAAACGATTTCCATGCCGCGATCGGAACGCGGCGCCAGAAACGTGTGTATTTCGAGAGGAGATACGCCAAAAGCTTTGCCGAGTTCGCTATAATAGCTTTGATTTCTCGTCATATCCGTATTGATTCCGACTTGGGCTTTCGCCCCCGACTGATACGATTCCATTATTTTCTTTATTCCGATCGCGATGTTCGCTTCATTGATCGTGCATACATATGGAATGGCATCCCCGAGCTTTGACATGACATACTCGCAATACCGGGCGAATCGCGTAGGCGTCTCCCCGGACTCCCATCCTCCTTTACGAATAAGCCATTGCGGCGATGTAAAATGGTGAAGGGTCACGATCGGGGTCAAGTTATATTCTTTGCATGCTTCCAGCACATCCCGGTAATGCTCTACGGCTGCTTCATCGAAGTGGCCTTCCTCTGGTTCGATTCTGGCCCATTCAATAGAGAAGCGATAGAATTCAAACCGAGTCCCGCCATTAACCCAATGTCGCCTCGGTACAGACGATAATGGTCAACGGCGCTGCCGGATGGTTCGGCGAACATACTGTCTTCCAATTTTTCCATCACCCAATAATCGGAATGAACGTTATGTCCTTCTACTTGGTGAGCAGCTGTCGAAGCCCCCCATAAAAAGGACTCGGGAAATTTGCGTAACATATAGCACTTCTCATCTCTTTCTATTATGGCATCAACATTATTGTTCAATGCTATTTTCTATCTTACCTGAGCCTCAGATCGAGATGCGCAAGAGAAACCGCCATCTTCGCCATCCCGTAGTTGAAAAACTCGGAATCGAGTTCCGAAGTGACCCCTCTGGCAGGCATTTCATCAAATCCAGGTTTCAACTGCCAAAGAACAACGTCTAAACCTGACATATCCTGACCGCCAAGTGCCCTGAAGAAATGCCCTGCTCCATGGGAGATCGACCTTTAACTTATCAAGACGCGAACGGAATTCGCATTCAGGTAATTCACGTAATCGAGCTTAGTCGGCTCTCCGCCATACGGAGTTTCGATGAGCTGGAAGATACGCCAATGGCCTTCCTGCAAATGGAGCCTGCGAATCTCTTTCGGTACTTCTTTCAAACGCCCTGCAGCATATCCAGTAGGAAAATGTTCATCATCCAGAATCCACACCCGCATGCCGCGCGTCCTTGCCTCTTCCATGATGACGTCCATATCCGTCCACCATTTCGGACCTAGATAATCCGGATGCGGTCTTGCCTCCATGCAGACCGCACGAATTCCCGATTCGTGTATGCGAGTGATTTCCTCCCGAAGCACGCTTTCGTCTTCTCCATGCTGCCAGAAGAACGGCAAAATAAAATTATTTTCGTTTCCCGCCAAGACGTCATGTAATTTTGTGTCATCGTTCCATCACCCTTTTAACGTGTAAGAATGCAGTGTCCCGCCAGCTAAACAGCGGCGGGACAGCTTCGGGTCCATTATTTTAAAGATGACTTATTCTTTACTTTCGGCAAGCCAAGCATCAAACTGACGCTGTTTCTCATCCATAACCTTCTGCAAACCTGCAGAGTATAGCGCATCGTTAAATTTTTTGACCAGCTCATCAGGATCAACGCTGCCATTGCCGATGATTTTATTATATTGTTCGGTTACCGCATCAAGCGCAGCGATTTCCGTCTTTACGGACGTAGGGTCGAACATAAAGCCATACCCTGGCGACTTCGTTGTATTCTCATTCCACTTTTTCATTGCCTTTTTAAATTGATCCGCGCTCAGTCCAGTAGGTCCTACTAAAGCTTGGCTAAGCGGCATTTTGTTGTAATCGCCGAACATCTGCCAATTGTTATTGTCGTAATTTGCTCTCTTGGTGTTGTCGATGGTGCCGTCCGCCAACACTTCATAATGTTCCCCTTCAATCCCCAAATTTAGCAAGACTGCCAGCTCCGAGCTGGAGTTTACGAGATTAAGAAACTGAATCGCTTTGTCAGGTCGCTTACTGGAAGATGCTACCGACCACAAGAACAACTGTGAATCCGTCGTCTGCTCAACCGGCGGTTTCAAGGCGACCGCCTTTGTCTCGATCGGTTCAGATAGACCCAGAGATACTCCCACCGAGCCCGCAGCCGTAGCAAACACCTTCCCGCTGTTTAGCAACGCGCTGCCATCTTCTTGAGATGTGCTGACGTCTTTCGAGATGTACCCTTTCTGGTACCATTCCCGTACTTTCTTCACCGTAGCGGTCCATTCCTGCGACTCGTACAAATTGGTTACTTTCGTATCCGTCCCATCCATGAGCACGCCATACTGATTGCCGAGACCGTCTGCATAAACGAAGGTTCCCGCAATGTCGCCAGAAGCTACTTCCGGTGCGATCATGGTCATGCCTGGCTCGTTCTCATGCACCGTTGCGAATATGGAATCCATGTCCTCCAAAGTCTTAATTTTCAAGAAATCGATATTGTATTTATCCAATATGCTCTTGTTCATATTAATGCCAAACGTAAGTTGCTGATCCATTCTCTGGGGAATCGCGTATTGCCCCCCTTTAAATTGTCCTGCAGGGAGCAGGTCGCCTACCGTTTCCTGTAACGTCGGTCCCCATTCGGCCAATTCTTCATCAATCGGGCGAATCATCTTATTGTTGGCGAAAGCAGCTAGATACTGATTCCCCGGCATGAGGAGCATAAGATCCGTTTTCTCGCCGCTGGAAGCTTTAAGCGCATACACGTTCGCCATATTATACAAGCTCACGCCTTCAAGATCGACTTTTGCATTGATTTCTTTCAATGTAATTTCATTCAATTTCTCTTCGATCTTAGGCAGATCCGGTTGTTCTTGCCCCAGAACCGCGTAGTTGACTTTAATCGTATAAGGCTCTTCCTCGAAATTGATTTTCCCAGTTCCATCGCCTTCGCTTGCTGCAGGAGCGCTAGGCTTGGTCGTTGCATTTCCGTTGTTGTCATTGCTGCAGCCGATCACGCCAATCATCATGAAGGAAGCTAATACTGCTAGTAAGATTTTCTTTTTCAATGTCATATCCCCCTTGAATAGATAAGTTCGCTTGCTATCTCCCTCTATAAATATACAAGAGAGGACTTGGATAACGTTATACGTGTTCCGACTTCATGGATTCCGAAAATCCGACTATTCTATGGCCTGGTATACTTCGCCTTCCGTAATCCCTCGCTCATTGAAGGCATCCACTCTGAGAAAAACCGGTTGGCCTTTGACTAAGGCCTTGACAGTCAATTGATTTACGCCAAAAATCATATGGCTGTGATACAGTTTATCCGGCGCGAATCCCCAGAGCACGTTGTATCCGATCGATTCGTCTTTATCCCACGATACGGAAAGATCAAGCTCGCTTAATTGTTCGGTTTGGACACCGCTTGTTTGCTCAGGGAGTGCTCCTTCGCCAAGCCCGAACACGCGAAGGCCGGAGATACAGGCCTGTTGGTTGTAAGGGAGTTCCTTGACCGTACAGCGGATATACCTTGCCTTGAAACCATTTTCATTGACGATGAGATCGTGGGACAGATCGGTATTCGCTTCCGATTTATCCTCAATCATGAAGTACGATATGCCGTCCACCGAGCCTTCGAGTGTCCATCTGGTGGCATGCTGACGTTCGTCGATGAATCTTCCTTCTTGAATAACGGCTCCTTCGGGTAGTTCAACGTTCAGTTGGTCATCAGCAAAATTGATTTGTACGGCATGTACAGCGCATACATGGTTCAAATCCACTTCGAGCCATTCTCCGGGAGCGGAAGAAGCTGCTTTCCACCAGGACTGGATATTCTCATCCGTCGCCTTCCAAGCTTCATTTCCTTCCACTGAGGACGAGGCACTTGCAGACTTGCCATAGGACAATAGCATCCACTCCGGATTGCTCCAAGGATTCATTCGCGACTGTTCGAGCTTGAAGGGCCAATCTCCGTAGCGCTGATTGCAATATAACTCGCCATCTTGATCGAATCCAGCAGGCCATAACCCCAATCTTCGTTCAAATATATAATTGACGCTGATACGCATCGTTGCGGAATGCCATAAGTTCCCATGCTTATCTTCCATGGTCGAACCATGACCGGCTCCTGGAATGAAACCGCCTGGCTTGTAAGAGTAAGGATTGTTGTTCGCCAGCTTAAACGGTCCCAACGGATGATCTGCCACGTAAACCCCGTCAGCATAGGTATTATACTGAGTTCCCGGAGCTGAATATTGTAAATAATATTTACCGTTATGCTTGTCCATCCATGCTCCTTCGATGTATGGATCATTGCCTACGGCCAGCCTAAGCACATTTAACTGCTCTTCCGTCATACCGGGATTCATGCTGGCGTACCCTTGAACTATACCATCTATTTCCTCTTGCGTTTTGGGTATGTGATTCTCGCCATTTCTTTCATAGCCTATAACAGAAGTATTGCCATAAATGAGTGCCAAAGACTCCCCTTTCGGCTTCATATCCTCAGCATTCAGCTCAACCCCATAGATAGGTGTTTGATTTGAGCATCCCCAATAGAAATAAATTCTGTCATCGTCATCGACGAAAAGATTCGGGTCCCAGAAAGGGAATGTTCCCTCGATTTCTTCAAAGGAACCGTTAACCGGATCAGTCGTTCTGAAAAAAGAACAATTTTTAGAAATATGCGATGCCGAGAAATAAAGGTAATCCCCAATAACCCGCACATCCGGAGCATAGTCGTGAATCGGCAAGCCCTTCAGCGAATGGAAGGCCCAGTCGGTCAGATTATCGCTGACCAGAAACCCCGCCGTCATCGAGGGGAACAGATAATATTTCTCTTTAAATATCACCATCGACGGATCTGCAGATTCCCGGAAGGTCATCACCCTGCCCATCTGCTCTAAAAATTGGTATTTGTATTCCATATTGATCGGATTGCATATATACATGTGTTCGTGCACCTCTTCCTCTATTTGGTTACTTCTGTTTTCCATTCTTACCCTTAATGCTCCGCGTTTAATGCGCTTAAAATGTGATCAAGATGCTCTTCGGTCATCGCACCTCCGCTAAAGTTGATTAACGCACGCAATGGCATGTTTTCCATAATGGCTTCCATCATCTCCGAATCATCCCCATGATCGCTAGCGTCACCCATGCTGTTTTGCTGTTGCAGAATTCCTTCAATGATGGGACGTCTTGCCGGATCAGCCATCAAATCACCTATCGTCGTATTACGAGTTGCATTTTTACGGTAAACCTTTGTCGCTTCAACCATAACCGTGTCCGTCAGCTCAATCTGTCTGGATGACTTCCCTATCATAATCTCGAAAGATCCTGAATCGACCCGCCAGTCCTTTAAGTCCACATCGTAATAAGCAAATGATCGTTGATCCAGCGTGAAAGTCACCTTTTTCTCTTCGCCCGGCGCAAGCTCTACCTTTGCGAATCCTTTTAACTCTTTTTCCGGACGAATGACCCTGCTGCCGGTTTCGCGCACATAAAGCTGAACGATTTCTTTGCCGGCTCGATTTCCTGTATTTTTCACTGTGACCTGAACGTCTAACGTTTCATCGTCCCGAATGCTCTTATTGGCAAAAGTCAAAGCCGAATATGTGAAGCTAGTATAGCTTAGGCCGTGACCGAACGGAAAAAGCGGTTCGATCTTTTTCTTGTCATAATACCGGTAGCCGACGAAAACGCCTTCTTTGTACTCCACCCGATCCTCTTCGCCGAAATAGAACAGGTATGACGAGGTGTCCTCGAGCCGCGCCGGAAACGTTTCTGCGAGTTTTCCGCAAGGATTCGCATCCCCGAACAATAAATCGGCGATAGCGCCGCCAAGCGCTTGTCCGCCCAAGTACGCCTCCAGGACGGCTTTCGCGTTCCCGATCCAGGGCATATCCACCGGAGAACCATTGCTCAGCACAACCACCAAATTCGGCTGAGCTTTAGCTACCGCTTCGATCAGCGCAATCTGATTGTCCGGGAGTCGGAGATGGCTGCGATCATAACCTTCCGATTCGTACCGGTCAGGCAATCCCGCGAATAACACGACCACGTCCGCTGTGCCGGCCGCCTGAACAGCTTCATCAACCAATGTAGCGACTGCGGCGTCTTTGTCCAATTCGTAGCCTTTGGCATACACGACATTCGCCGAGTTCCCTGCGGCTATCCTTATTTCCTCCCGAATGTCCTCCAGCTTGGTCGGGTTAATGCGGGAGCTTCCGCTGCCCTGATATCTAGGCGACTCCGCCAGCGCTCCGATGACGGCAATCCGGCCTTCTTTGGCCAGCGGCAGCAAATCGTTTTCGTTTTTGAGCAGTACCATGCTTTCTCTGGCTACGATTCTTGCCAATTGATGATGCTCCTCGGCATCGTAGGCCACGCCATGCTGTTTGTTGTCCGCCGCTTTGAAAATAATGCGAAGCAACCTTTCAACCGCTCGGTCGAGTTTCTCTTCAGGCAGCTTTCCGCTGCGAACGGCTTCGATGATTTTTTGCTCGCCAGCCCCTGCGCTGGACGGCATCTCCAACTCTAAGCCAGCGGATAGCGCATCCGCTCTTTCGTTGACGGCGCCCCAATCCGACACGACAAAGCCTTCGTGTCCCCATTCCTCTTTCAATATATCCGTCAGCAGATACTCATTCTCGGATACGAATGTCCCGTTGACCTGATTGTAAGAACACATTACCGTCCACGGCTGCGATTTTTTGACGGCACCTTCGAAGCTCGCCAGATAAATTTCCCGCAGCGTCCGCTCGTCGACGATGGAATCGGATGTCATACGTCGATGCTCTTGATTGTTAGCCGCGAAGTGCTTAATGGAAGTGCCTACGCCTTGGCTCTGCACGCCGCGAATATGATGAGCGGCCATCTCAGAAGATAAGAAAGGATCCTCCGACAAATATTCGAAGTTCCGCCCGCATAAAGGGGATCGTTTGATGTTCGCGCCGGGTCCCAGCAAAATCGCCACATCTTCAGCCTGGCACTCCTCGCCTAGCGCCTTCCCCATCATTTCGATTAATTCTCGGTCCCAAGAGCTTGCAACGCCTGCAGCAGAAGGAAAGCAAGTAGCCGGCACGCTGTTGAAAATACCGAGATGGTCTCCCCCCTCCTTTTGCTTACGCAAGCCGTGAGGTCCGTCCGTGACCATGATAGACGGGATTCCAAGCCTCTCTACACCTTTCAATCTCCAGAAATCAAGACCGGAGCACATACCAGCTTTTTCTTCCAACGTCATTTGCGAAATCAACTGATCATAATTTCGTTCCATGATTCTTAGCCTCCCTATTCGAATTTTCGGAATTACTCCTTAACCGCTCCAGCTGTCGCGCCTTTAACGAACCATTTTTGGAAAATAGGGAATAATAACAGCATTGGCAAGACGCCGACAAAAGCAATGGCCATACGTACGGTAACTGACGGCAAATCCGCCGTTGAAACTGCTCCGCCTACGTCATTCTGCTGCAGGAACTTAATGTTTTCATTAATGTTGTTCAAGATCGTTTGTATGCTTTGAATGCTGCTGTTCGTCGAAAGAAAGTACATCCCGTTCATCCAATCGTTCCAATACGTTAGAGCTGCAGTCATCCCGACTGTGACGAACATCGGAATCGATAACGGTATTGCGATCTTATAAAAAATTTTAAACTCAGTAGCGCCGTCGATTCGAGCGGATTCCACCAGTGCTCCCGGTAAGGTGTGTTCAAAATAATTTTTGAACATGACGACAAAATAGGCATTCATTAGTAAGTTAGGAAGCAACAAACCTAAAATCGTGTCTTTGATATGGAAAATTTGCGTATACACGATGTAAGTCGATGTCAATCCGCCATTGAACAACATCGTGAAGGCCAACAGAAACATGAGTAATCCGCGGCCGGGAAGGTCTGGCTTACTTAGCGTATAGGCAAGCATAGCGGTAATGAATACTCCGCCTACCGTACCGACGACGGTTACGAATATCGATACGAGGTACCCTCTCCCAATAAGCTCCCATTCCTTGGCCACATATTTGTAAGCCTCCAACGAGAACTTCTCCGGAAGAAAGCTGTAACCGTTTCTCAGAGCGGTTGCTTCATCCGTGAGGGATGACATTATGAGAAGAATGAAAGGCGCTACAGCCAGAATGGATAGGACAATCATCAGGGTATGTCCGGCAATGGACCATTTTTTATCTTTTAAATCAATCATAGTTGATCGCTCCGTCCTCAGAATAGGGAATCTTCTTTGCTATATTTGCGAATGACCGCATTTGCAATGATTACGAGTACAAACCCGACAACTGATTGGTACACGCCTGTTGCTGTCGACATCGTGATATCGCCAAGCTTCATGAGCGCCCGGAACGAATACGTGTCGATCGTCATGGTGACGTCATACAGGGCTCCCGAGTTCATCGGCACTTGGTAAAACAGTCCGAAGTCCGAATAGAACATCCTGCCGACAGCCATAATCGTCATTAAGATGACAACGGGCTTGAGAAGAGGCAGTGTAATATGAAGAATTTGCTGCCATTTCGTTGCTCCGTCTATTTTTGCTGCCTCATAATAATCGGAGCTGATCGTAAGTATCCTTGCTGTATAGAACATTAAGCTATACCCTATTCCCTTCCAGCTATTAACAAAGAGAAGAATAAAAGGCCAATATTTCGGTTCCGAGTACCACGATACGACATCGATCCCTAGCGGTTTCAAAATGGAGTGATTAATAAACCCGTTCTCACTGCTTAGAAACGCGAATCCTAGGTAACTGACAATAACCATGGAAATGAAATATGGAATGAGTACGGCCGACTGATAAACCTTTGCGATCCTTTTACTTATGATTTCGTTAAAAAGGATCGCTACGACGATGGCAAATAACGTGCCCACGACAATGAATAAAAGATTGTATAAAATCGTATTCCGCGTCATGATCCAAGCATCGTCGGAAGCGAACAAGAACTTAAAATTATCGAACCATACGAACGTGCCATTGAATATGCTGCCGGAAAAATCAAGCTCCCGGAATGCGATTTGCATGCCGTACAAGGGCATGAAATTGTTAATGAAAAGATAAATTAACGCTGGCGAAGCCATCAAATACAAAGGTATATAAGACTTCCAATTTTTCTTTTTTTTACGCGTGCCCGGCAACTTCGATACCGCCGTTGCTTTCATTCATTTCGCCTCCCGATCAAGTGCTTTCTCTGTTGTATGAATCTCCTACTGAATGTTATTGTACACAGGGAAACGAACTAGGCGTTATACGCAGGACGACTCATCAGATATCCTTTTCCGACTTAGTGTTCCTGCCGCCTGCAAAATTTACAGAACAGAAATAAAACGCCACCTTCATGAGGTGACGTTCCATAGCGTTTTAAATGAAAAAATTTATAAATATTTCTGAAGCTCCCCGTTCTCGTCCGTCAATTTTGAGAACACGTCCATGTCATTCAAGTTCATCTCGGAACACAAGCCCTGCAGGTATTCGTTTAATTGCCGTATAGCCGCATTTGTTCGGATGCCAACCATCGGGAATAAGGATTCTATCGTGCTGCTTCGATTGACTGGAAAACGGATTCGACGATTAAATGAACCTTTGGCAGTCCGCTTTTGATTCGCTGGCTGATCTCCATATCCCAAATCATTCGTACCGATGAGAAGAAATACCTTCTATGGTTGTCCAATTCCATGGAGCCGGCTCCCCGCGATAATCAAACCCGTTCCATATAAACATGCCTCCCAGAGCCGGCATTTCATTCTTATAATGATTCCATGGATAAGCCAAGTCTCCCGGTCCTGCAGCTCCGCCTAACGTTCCTGTATCAATCGCTGCTCCGGAACCCATCATCATCTTTTTGAAGTAATTTCCACTATCATAGCTGTCGCTTATGTGAAGGATGAGTTTGAACGAAGCTACACGATAGCGGGTATGGCCAAATTGCTGCACCGACTGGATCTGCGGTTTACCAGACCGACGTATACGCTTGAAGCAGCGGATGAAGGCAAGCAAAAGGAGTTTGTGCGCGAACGGTTTCCCCAGTTAAAAAAGAGTAATGAACGATGAGATTCATCATCTGCTGTTTGAAGACGAAAGTATGATCCGGGATTATCAAGCCTTGCAGCAAACCTGGTTCGAGAAAGGGAAGCAACGGATCATTCCGATCACTGGCAACCATCGTGGCGTGAAGCTGCTCGCGACGGTCGACTACGTGACTGGTGAAATCGTATGGCAAGAAGATGAGCCATATACAGCCGAAACATTTTTGGCTTTCCTGAAAACCGTCCTTATTCACTACCCTGCAGGGAAGATTGTGATGGTACTGGATAATGCCTGCATTCATCATGCGAAATGACTGTAGCCTTTTCTGGAAGAACAGAAAGACCGGTTGGCATTCGCCTTCTTACCTCCGTATAGCCCGAAGCTTAACATAGTGGAAGGGCTATGGAAATGGCTGAAAACCGATGTCATTAACCATGTGTTTTATCATACAGTGGCTGAGATCCGTAAGAATGTGAAGACGTTCATGGACGAGATTTCCAAAAACAAATGGGCCATCATCGACCTTCTGTGTGTCCGTCAGGAATCTTCCTTACAGAATCTCATCAAGACTAAAATCATTAGTTGAACTTATATAGTTCAAATCGATATAATTATCTGGAGCCCCAATAGGCCTTTGCGGCGGGGTTTCGCAACGGAAATCATTCGTTTCAGGGTCTACCGTCCTCGTTTTGGAGTTGAGTAAGTCCCAATTCTAATAAAGCTGATCTTTCCTCATCTCCAGTTCTGTCTGTAATGATATTGGATTGAATAATGCCGTAAACAGCTTCCTTTACCTCCGTCGGCTGATCTGTGAGAAGGCGGTTCAGCGAATCATTAATTTGAACGGTTCCAAAGTATTTAGCCGAATGGTTCACAATATCGGATTGCGCCAACTGTCTGGCGACCGGGCTGATCGCCACTATATCGGTATCATGTGAAAGCCCGGGTATCGTGCCTGTGACTAAGGCCGGCTTATCAGCCTGTTGTTTGGAGTTGGTATATAAATTCAAGTCGTACTGGGCTGAGCTGTAAATCTTCATTCTGAACGCACCCCTATTCCATTTATTTATTTGGGCTATTCTCTTCTATTCATAGTATCGGTATATTCTATTGTATTTTTTTATAATAATTCACAAAAAAAGGATGAAAAGAGTAGGTAAAACGTGGATTCAATTTGTTAAAGTATAATAATATGAATGGAGTCATTATTGAGCACTGAGAGAAAAGAAATGGACAAATTAAAAAATAGCAGATTTTATAAACTGCCGCTTATGAAGCATAATATAAGCTGATGATGAACAGCAAATAGCAAATAGGCTGCAATCGCTTAATGCGGCTGCAGCCTATTTTTTTCACTATTTAAACCTGCTCTGATAAAATACGAACTACATTTTCCATATGGTTAATCCAGTCCTGATTTCCTTCCCACAGTTCATACAGCTCGCGTTCTCCGCCTTTATTATCCAGCACCTGCTGAACCAATTGTTTCAACTCGAGCAGATCCTCCGTTTCCCAGACGATCTCCTTCAAACCACTCAGAGCCTCGTACTGTGTCTTGCCGTTTTCGATATAGGCGCACACAATTTCAGCCAAAGCAATAGCCGAATTATCATAAAGGAAATCCTCCTCTTCCGGATCTTCCGCAAGGAATCCGAGCTCTCTATAATGAGCTAAAAGCTCCTTCAACTTAAAAGACTGGCGGTCCACTGCAAATTTGCTTAAAGCATCAAGTACGTCAAGTCCTTCATCGCTTTCCAGCGATGCCGTTCCCCATGATCCCATCGTATTACGCACCTTTCTATTTGTAATTCTATTATTTTAACATGAATTGGAATTTCGTTTAATGATCCTTAAGCAACATTCTGTTGGCCCGGTATGAGGAAATAGACATATGTATCTATCACAAAAGGTGAATACAACCAGCGTTAATCTATTTTGCAATCGGGCAATTGCTCCTAAGTTCAAGCAACAGGGAGACAAAAATCTCACATAAAATAAGCCAAAATAATATCCCCGTTTCCTTCCAACTCTCCCGTTTCTACGAACCCTAAATCCTTATAAAGTTTATTTGCGGTTATATTGTGTGGGATATGTGATACCCTGATTTGTTTACAGTCCACCCTGGCACTGAGCATCTTAATTACTTGTTCAATCGCTGCTTTTCCATAACCCTTTCTCTGAAATCTCTCGTCAATCATAAATCTCAGAATCCAATAATAACCGTCTTTATATATTTCATTATCAAAAAGTATAAACCCGACCATCATTCCTTCAGAAAAAATGCCGTATGGAACAGATGTAGGTTCATTAGCTGCATGTAACAGTGAATTTCCATTACTTGCGACCAGGTCAAGCTGTTGGCTGCTCACGCTTAATTGAGTACACTCGCTTTCGAACTCTTTTGTAATTTTATGTAATTTAATATTAGTCAAAGAGTAACTACCTCCATTATGAAATGAATACCGTTGAGTTTAGTTGCATGGTATAGATAATCTCCCCATCCTGGTTCGAACGGTGTCCTCTGATAAAACCTATTCCCTCATACAAATTCTGTGCAATAAGATTCTCTTGTGCCACGGTTAAGGAAATTAATCTGCAATTCGGATGACATTCCCTTATAAACTTAATGATTGCAACCATTGCTTTTTTTCCGTAGCCTTTCCATTGGTGCTTTTGGTCAATTTGAAATCCGCCGATCCAGTAATTATCAGAACTGTGGGGCGTGTACGAAATATAAAAGAACCCAATGATTTTTCCATTTATGGATTGGACAAACGGGTCTAACGCTTCATCCCACGGTTTGATATAGGCATACGCGAGTGACTCAATCACTGACGGAACGAAGTTCCTCTGTTCCTCACTGACAGAAATCTCAATAGCTTCTTCCCAATTTTCGGTGGTCACTGGTTGGATAATGATTTGTTCCATGTCTTCTCCTCTTAATCGATTATGCCATTTTTTCGAAACAATAGTGGTATGCTGGCGAGTAAATAAAATGTCCGTTTGCAGCGTGAATATAGTGTGATCTTTAAATTAAACTCGGATTGAAACGATGGTGTACCGTTATTTCTTCAAGATTGCAAAGTCAGGAACTTCAGTAGGGAGAGCAATCGTCGTTATCGCAATGGCTTGGAAAAACTCCACCAGCATCTCGATGATTTGGAGGCTACAACTACGAGATCTCTCACCTTCCGTCTTCAAAAAGCAGGTGCTGCCCAGTCTGCTTGACGAGGGTCTAGCTTTACGCACTCTTAATTGTAACCTGCGCATCTATAAGTCTTTTGCTCAGCTTTTATATGAAAAAGGGTGGACTGCCGAGCTCTTTGGTGCAGTTTGCCCAGCATGAGAAGTTCATCCTGTCGAACATTTAGCCGAAGCACTTCACCTGCTGTCAGAAAGTGAGGTGAATGGGAAATGAATGTTCTTTGTTGACAGAACAAGCTGGAAAACGCAGAGAATCCAAGCCAAACTAAATAACAACTCAGTTTTGAAGATCTGCTTCATTCCTTTATTCTCGATTGCAAGGCCAAAAACCTTTCACCGCTAACACTTCGTTTCTATCAGGACAGCGCTAAGCAGATGAAAGAAGCCTTTCTGGCGCCGAAAGTGCCGCTTTTCCTTTTTGGCTTCGAAGAGCTTGACCTTCACAAAATTCATGCGGCAGCGATGAGCAAAAACCCCGCTTCCTCGAGCGTCATGAAAAAAGTGGGAATGAAGTATGAGGGCACGTTTCTACAGCATTATTTGAAATGGGATAACTACGAGGATATTGACTATTACGGCCTATTGCGCGAGGACTATTTGAACGGATTAAAAGCTCAACCATAGGCTAATAAAAGGAAACGGGAGGTGCATTTTCCAAATGCGTCCCCCGTTCCTCCAGCCTCCTGCCGTATTGCTGCAAGCTTAAACCTTCTTCCGCTGCCTCGAATAAATGTCCACGTACACCGCGAGAATGAGAATGCCGCCTTTGACGATATACTGCCAAAAGGACTCTAAATTCATTAAACTCATGCCGTTGTCCAAGCTCGCCATGACGAGCGCCCCAATAATAGCTCCTACGATGGTTCCGGTACCACCCATCAGGCTTGTTCCCCCGATCACGCATGCCGCAATGGCATCCAGCTCGTAGTTTTGCCCGGAGCTCATCGTTGCCGCATTCAGTCGGGCTGTCAGAACAAGCGCAGCGATCGCAGCTAACGTATTACAGAGAACGAATACCAGCAGAATGCGCCGCTTGATATTGATGCCTGATAGACGCGCTGCCTCGGCATTTCCGCCGATAGCATAGACTTGACGTCCGAACGTCGTATTCTTCGAAATGAACGTGAAAATGAGTGCCAGTACGATGACCATTACGAAGGGAACAGGAATGCCCTTATAGCTGTTCATCAAATACACGAAGCCGATGACAAGCACACCAATGACACCCAAACGCAGCACACTTACCGCAAAGGGCTCGACATCGAACCCGAATTTCGCTCTAGCCGACCGTTTGCGCATGACCAAATAACCAGCCACCGCCAAAGCGGCAATGCCAAAAATCCAGCCAATTAAATCGCCTAAATAAGATTGTCCGATCGCTTTCATGGAAGGCGTCAGCGGAGCAATCGTCACACTTCCTGTCGTCCCAAACAAAATGCCCCGGAAGATAAGCATCCCGCCTAAGGTGACGATAAACGCCGGAACAGCCCGGTAAGCAATGATCCAGCCCTGGATGAAGCCGATTGCAGCACCGATGGCCATAGTGGCTATAATGACCGGAAATGTATTCCATTCGTACCATACATTCAGGATCGCTGCGATGCCCCCGGTCAACCCCACAAGTGAGCCAACAGACAAATCAATCTGACCGGCAACGATAACGAGAACCATCCCGATAGCCAGAATAGACGTTACCGACATTTGCAAAAATAAATTCGAAATATTCGTTGGCGACAAGAAGCGCTCATGCAGCAATGAAAACAACACCCATATGGACAATAGCGCTCCAATCATCGTATAGGCACGGGCATCAAATTTAAACCAATTCGGACGCCGCTTTGTTTTCGTTTGGTTGAATACGGTTTCTTGATTCATGCTCATCGTCCTTTTCCTCCTGTGGCAGCCGTCATGATCATTTCCTGTGTCGCTTCCTCAGCGGCAAACTCCCCCATATACTTGCCCTCCGCAATAACCATAATTCGGTGGCTCATGCCAAGCAGCTCCGGCAGCTCCGAGGATACCATAATGATGGAAACGCCCTGGCCGATCAATTCATTCATAATGCTATATATTTCGAATTTGGCGCCTACGTCAATCCCGCGTGTCGGCTCATCCAAAATCAATATTTTCGGAACCGTCATCAGCCATTTGCCGAGCACCACTTTTTGTTGATTGCCTCCGCTTAATGTGCCTACAATCGTCTCCACCGAGTTCGCCTTCACGCGCAGCGAGCGCAAATATTGATTGCCTGCCGCTATTTCTTCATTCGGGCGAAGAATGCCGCCAGAGGAAATCGCGCCAAGACTCGCTAAGCTCACGTTGCTCTTGATATCCATGCCAAGCACAAGACCATATTTTTTCCGGTCCTCCGATACAAGCGCCAAGCCTGCCTTGATCGCTTGCTGGGTATTTTTGAGCTTGACTGGCTTTCCCTCAATTTCGATCGTCCCTTGGTTTTGACCGCCATAGGAGCCAAACAAGCTCATGACAAGCTCCGTTCTGCCCGCCCCCATCAACCCGGCAATACCTAGAATCTCACCCTTGCGCAGCTCAAAGCTAAGATTGTCAATGACCTTCTTCCCCTGACGCTCGGGATTCATAACGGTATAGTCTGTTACCTTCAACACGACCTCGCCTGGAATCGCCGCCATTCTAGGAAAGCGCTCCTTCAGCTCTCGTCCTACCATAAGCGAAATAACTTTATCCTCGTTGACTTCGGCGATCGGATAGGTGCCCACCGTCTGCCCGTCACGGAGCACCGTTACCGTATCCGCGATTGCAAACACCTCATTAAGCTTATGGGAGATATAAATACAGGTAACGTCCCGTTTCTTGAACTCCCGCAAAATGCCGAGCAGTATCTCGACCTCCTGCTCCGTCAATGCTGCTGTCGGCTCATCTAAAATCAGGATGTTTGCCCGCTTGGACAGTGCTTTGGCGATCTCAATCTGCTGCTGCTTTCCGATCCCGAGCGCACCAATCGGATGCTCCGGATTTACGTCATGCAGGCCAACCTCTTTCAGCCACCGCCCGCTTTCTTTGAACACCCGCTCCCAGTTGATGATGCCAAAGACTGCGGGCTCCTTGCCGAGGAACAAGTTTTCGCCGATCGACAGCTCCTTCACAAGGGCAAGCTCTTGATAGATGATAGCGATGCCCGCTTCTTCCGCATCTTTAATTTTGCCGAAGCGCTTCTCTTCGCCGTTAATCATGATTTGCCCATCGTAGGTGCCATGCGGATAAAGCCCGCTAAGCACCTTCATCAAAGTGGACTTGCCAGCGCCGTTCTCGCCGCATAACGCATGCACCTCGCCTTTTTTCACCGAAAAGGTTACGTCGTTCAACGCCTTAACGCCTGGAAATTGCTTTGTAATGTTGCGCATCTCTAATGCAGCCGTCATCCCTTAAACACCTCCGAAAATAACAAAGAGGGGAGACGCGTCATGTTGCCCATCGCTTCATCCCCTCATTCTTCGTCGCAAGCCTCTATTTCATGTTTTTGTATACATCTTCTTTGGAATGGAAGCCGTCCGCAATCACTGTCGCATCGATATTCGTTTTGTCGACAGCAACGGGATCAAGCAAGACCGAAGGCACATCGATTTTACCATTATTGACCGATTTATCCGCGCCAACGTTCTCGCCTTTGGCAAGCTTCACCGCTAACTCGGCCGCTTTCTCAGCTAAATCCTTGATCGGCTTGTAAACCGTCATCGTTTGTGTGCCTTCAACGATACGCTGTGCTGCCGCAAGCTCGGCGTCTTGGCCGGATACTGGAATTTTGCCAGAGATCCCTTGAGCGGCCAGTGCCTGGATAACACCGCCTGCCGTACCGTCATTTGCCGCAACAACGGCGTCGACTTTATTATCGTTTGCTGTAAGCGCATTCTCCATATTCGTAAGTGCGTTCGCCGGATTCCAATCCTTCGTCCATTGGTCGAAGACAACCTGAATGTCACCGCTGTCAATAAGCGGCTGCAAAATATTAAACGCGCCTTTTTTGAACAAATGAGCATTATTGTCGGTTTCCGAGCCGCCAATGTAAACGAATTTTCCTTTTGGCGCTAGCTTCACGATAGCCTCAGCCTGCATTTCACCTACTTTTTCGTTATCAAATGAGATATACAGATCGAGGTCGGAGTTTTTGATCAAGCGGTCATACGCCAGCACTTTAATGCCTGCAGCATGGGCTTTTTCTACGATAGCAGCGGTAGCTTCCGCATTATGAGGAACAACGACCAGCACGTCGACGCCTTGGCTGATCAAATTTTCCGCTTGCGAGATTTGCTTTGCGTCATCGCTATTCGCTGCCTGTACTTCTACCTTCGCGCCCAGTGCCTCGGCTGCCGCAATGAACAAATCGCGGTCACGCTGCCAGCGTTCCTCTTGAAGCGTATCCAGCGAGAAGCCAATGACCAGCTTTTCATCCCCTGACTTGGCATTGTTCGCCTTCCCGGTCGTTTCTTTCGTGCCTGATCCAGAACCTTCTTTTCCGTTGCCGTTGCCGCCCGA
The DNA here is from genome assembly GCF_038051995.1 of Paenibacillus sp. FSL H8-0537. Taxonomy (NCBI): domain Bacteria; kingdom Bacillati; phylum Bacillota; class Bacilli; order Caryophanales; family Paenibacillaceae; genus Paenibacillus; species Paenibacillus sp. FSL H8-0537. The sequence goes on from NZ_CP150290.1 coordinate 3,951,237, forward strand.
GCAAGCTGACAGAACAAGAATCAAAGCTAATGCAATGGATACAACCCCGCCTCTTGTCAAACGTTTCCCCATTTTCTTCGCTCCCTTATCTCACAAAATGTAATGCTTATATTTTCAAATATAGCATATATTTGGAATAGGCGAGCAAACCACTTCCAGCACTCTTTTGCGATCATCTGCATTTTTTTAAGATGGACTGCCCTCTCATCGCTTACTGCCTATAATCGCCCGCCGGTAATCGGTTGGGGATGTGCCGCACACCTTTTTGAACACCTTGCTGAAATAATTGGGATCGTTATAGCCCACTTCAAACGTGATCTCCTTTAAGCTGCGTTCCGGGTCAGCCATCAGCTTCTTCGCTTTCTCAATTCTGCACTCGGTGAGAAAATCGATATAGTTGATGCCCTCCTGATCCTTGAACATTTTACTCATATAAAAGGGACTCAGCCCTATTCGATTCGCCATCATCTCCAGTGAAATCTCTTTCTCGGAATGTTCTATAATGTACTGCTTCATTCGACCTACCGCATCGGGCTGTACATTTGCTTGATGGACTTCAAGCGTAGACATCATCTTGCTGAGCAAACCCTCGGTTTCGGCGCGCAGCTGCTGATACTGCCGTACTTGAAAGGAAAATAACGGCTTCTCAATCTCAATTCCCATTTCCATAGCCACACGGGCGATGAGCCATAACCGCTCCAGTACATATTGCCCCGTTTCCGTCAGGGAGGCCTGATTCTGGTCACAGCGGTCAATTAAGCCCATAATCATTTTCCGCACCTCCGGCCACTGCCCTAAACGAATTCGGTCGACGAACTGCCTCTCTGTTTCTTTGTCCTGATAACCGCTTCCGAAAGTGTCTTCCCTATCCATCTCTCCATAAAATTGATGCTTGGCGGGCTGCTTCGTATTGGCGCTTGCAAGCAGTGCTTCCTGGTAGGATAACCGAACATTGCCAAGTCCCGCGTAGCAGTTGCCTATGCCTATGAAAAAGTCTCCACCAGCGGAACGCTGCAGCAGAAGAAGCTGCTGCACGAGCGATGCCGCCTGCGCGCGGAATGTTTTGGCCGCCTCGCGGAACACGATAATCGGAATTTGACGGCCCGACATGGCCCCTACCCAGCCTTTTCCTACCTCTCTCACCTTTGCTTTCAATGTGCTATAGAGCGCTTCTGCCGCTCCTTCGCTGGGCAGCATCAAGAGCATGACGAATGCCTCACTTGTAATCTCTCCTCCTAGAAGCTGAAGCATGTCATCAATATGTACTTCATGGATATGGTCGAACAGCAGCTGCATTACAACATCCGATTCCACTAGCGGCATCATCTTCCGCAGCTTCTCCTCGTCAAGCAAACGCTGCTCCAGTATGGTTTTTTCCTGCAGAATTTCATCGATAACCTTGCCGATAACGGCTATAATTTCACTCGCCTTGCTAGGCTTGAGCAAATAATCCTTAACCCCCAGCTTAATCGCCTTACAGGCATAATCAAATGTGTCGTATGCCGTTACCATAATAAATTTTGCATCTGGCAAAAAGACCGATATCCGCTCAATGGCTTCAATTCCGTTTACGCCTGGCATTTTAATATCCATCAGAATAAGGTCCGGCTGCCACTCGCTTGCCAGCTCAATCGCTTTTGCGCCATTTCTCGCTTGCTTAAATTCACAGGTAGGAAAGCCCTTGTGCAAAATCGCCTGCAAGCCTTCGCGTTCTACCTGTTCGTCATCCACAATTAATAGTTTAAGCATGCTAGCCTTCGCTCCCCGCCAATGGTATTTTTATCGTTACCTTGGTTCCGCAGCCGGGTTCACTGTCAATGGAAATGACATCCTCAGCGCCGACGAACAGCCGCAGCCGCTTAACCACGTTGCTGAAGCCTATTCCCGTAGAGTGCCCCAGACCATCGGCGTTGCCGCCCTCCATCAAAATATGGTTCACCTTCTCAGCCGTCATGCCAGCTCCGTCATCCTCAATTTCAATCCAAACGCATTGCCCTCTTTCATAAATGCGAAGCGTTATGCTCCCCCCATCCTCAAGCGGCTCTACGGCATGAATTACCGCGTTTTCAATAATGGGCTGAAGCGTAAGGCAGGGAAGCTTGAGCTGAAGGCAGCTCTCATCGACCTCCTGCTCAAATCGAAGCCGATCGGTGAAGCGCGCACTTTGAATCTCGATATATTTCAAAGCAACCGACAGTTCTTCCTCAAGCGTTACCGCCCGGTCCAGACGGCGCAAATTATAGCGCAGTAAGCCAGCGACGCTTGCAATTAAATCGCTTGTTTCTTCAGAACCATCGAGATAAGCTTTCTTAGAGAGGGTATCTAGGGTGTTAAACAAGAAGTGGGGGTTAATCTGGCTTTGCAGGCTGATCAGCTGGCTTTCCTTCAGGAGCAGCTTGCTTTGCTGCAGCTCACTCTCAAGCTGAGCCTTCTGTTGAATCTCGGAGATTAAATTGTTGATATTTACGCGCATACGGTCAAACGTCTTCGCGAGGAATGAAATTTCGTCGTTGGAGTGTACTTCAATCGGTTTGTCGAATCGCCCGCGCGATAGCTCCTTGGCGGCCACCGTCAGCTTCTGAATCGGCCGGGTAATGCTGAGGGAAAACCAGTAGGTAAACAGCAATAATATAATCGTAATTAAGGAGAGCAGCCAAGCGCCAAGCCGTTTTAGCTCTGTGCTTTGCTCAATAATGCCGCGGTAAAACGCATCGTACGTCCGCACCTCTTTGTCAATCAGGGTAATCGTCGTCTCGGCAATATATTTGTCAATGCGGGTTGCCTCCTCGAACTTCTCAGACGATTGCTCCGCGTTTCCTTGTCCGAGAAACATAACCGTCAAATCCGCTGAAGCGATCAGGCTATCAATCATATTGATATAGCTCGTCAGGGTAAAAGCGTTGTCTTTATTACGCAGCGTGACCGTCTGCAGCTTTGCCATCAGCATGTTTTTTTTGTTCTGGTCAAGCTTGCTCAGCTTAAACGCAGATGGCTTTTGCATATAGTCATTTAAAGCAATAATCGTCTGGTGGCTGTGATCAGTTACTTCATTCATGCGCAAATAGCGCTGAAGAATATCATTATATTGCGCTTGTGTTTTCTGATTATAGTAAGTGAGCACGACCCAAATCAAAACCATAATGGACAGTACAATAACCGACATTGTCAAAATTTTTCGCTGTATGCTGTTCATCGTGTTTCCCCTGCCCGCAGTACCTTGATGTCCGTAAAATAACCGTCAGGGTTTAGCGGCACCTGCTCGCCAGTCAGCCACTTGATCATATGGGTGACGCTTTCCTCTCCCATCGCCTCCGGGGACTGTGCGATTAACGCATCAATTTTGCCCTGCTGCATCAAGGTCAACGTTTCTGGCGAATCATCGAAAGAATAGATGTAAAATGGCTCGACCTGCTTCCGTTTGCTAATTTCCTGAATAATAGAGCCTGCATGATTCGCAGACACGGCAACAAAGGCATCCACGTTAGGAGCCTCGTTCAGCAGCTTATTCGTAGCGCTGGCCACATCCACACGCGAATCGCCTGCCGCAACGATCAGCGTTTCGATCTGGGGATACGGCTTCAGCACATTTAAAATGCCCGTCAGGCGCGAGCGCTGGAAATATTCCTGACGGTCCGAGACCATCAGCACCACTCTGCCCGCGAAGCCCATATCCGACACCAGCTGGCGCGCGATCATGCTGCCTGCTTCCAAATGATCAGAGCCGACATAGGTCCGGCGCAGGCTCTCATTCATCGGAACATCGTTTGCGACGGTAATAATCGGAATGCCGCTGCTTGCGGCCTTCACCTTGGTCAAGCTTTTGAATTCATCCGTATCCAGTCCCTGCACAATAATGCCATCTACCTTCGATACAATTGCAACCTCAATATTTTTCAGAAAATCATCGCGATTCGAGCCGTAGGTGCCCCATACCTCCAAGCTTGCACCATAGCGCTCGGCTGCTGCCATAGCCCCATTCTCCACCTTCGCCCAAAACGGAGTATCCAGCTCGCTTGTAATGAGTACGAGCCGGTAGCTGTTATGCTGCTCCGATGTAAGCGCAGGCTCAATTAAATTGGAGGAGAACACCTTTATCATCGAGGTTAGCGTGAAAAACAAAATAATCAAACATCCAGCAAACAAGCTGACGAACATCGATTTGCGCAAGCCCCTGGCCCCCTGCCCGCATAATAACGCATCCATTTTGATAACGTTTTCATACTTAAATCATAATGAATGCCGCGCTTGCTGTCCAGCCGATTATACGTAATGGGGAGAGGAAGGTGTTTGAGCGTCCTTCTGGACTGATTTTTCCGAAATAGATCTACTTTTTCAGACTGTCGAGAAAAAGACTTTCTAACTTACTCATGCCACCAAACTGGGAGTAAACTGACGATTTTTATCTTCAGCTTTCACCTTCTGCAAAGCAAACAAATTTCTTTTAGATATTTGTTTTTTTGAATTTAGAAGAGTACCATCCAAATCCAATACGATTCACTTAGGCTTCATAGGTCCTCTCTATTCACCTTAGGCACCTTCAGCTAATTGGCAATAGTTGAATTGATATTTTCGATTATATAGCTATACAATGTAAATATCTTCAATCCACAAACAAAGGAGGCTGCAAGTAAGAACAGAACTAGAAGTTATCGACCAACTATTGCAATTTGCTTATTCGGATGAGAAGGTAAGGGCCGTTATCCTGAATGGATCGCGAGTAAACCCGAATGTGACGAAGGATATCTTTTGCGATTATGATCTAATATTTGTTGTTGCCGAGCCAAGATATTATATGGATCATCAGGATTGGAATGGAACGTTTGGAGAATTGATTATGATGCAGCAGAACGGATATTAAGATGGATGGCGAGGACGAATACATTTTTCTCATGCTGTTTACGGATGGAGTAAGAATCGATCTTTCATTCCGCCGAATTAGGACAGCCGATTGCGGACAAGCTTAACTATGAATATCCTGCCCGCGATCATAATAACGTGCTAGCCTATTTGGAGAGAGTTCGAGCTCTATATTAGTTATTGATATTTTTCAATCTAAAACATTATTTTCTTCTGACAGCCGCCTAGCGTTCGTACTTCAATAGCTAAGCCGTTGTTTTGGCAAATACGATAAAGAACAGCACAAGCTCCAAAAGCACGACCGTCGGCGGCACTACAACGAGCAAGTTCACGCTGAATAAAACAAGCAGCAGCAGCAACAGCAGCGCAATATGCTTCACGGTTGGACGCAAATGCTCAAAGCGGTAGCTGTATAACACGCACATAACCGACAGAAAATAAATGAACACAGAGCCAAAAACAAATCCAAGCATAAAGCCATATTCCAGTTTGTTCAAAAATACCAGCTGAATCGAAGCAGCGATCATGCAAAGCGATAAATAGATAAACAAATGGCCGTAAATAATCGTCTGCCCCGCCGTTCGCTTCGTTTTATCCACATTTTTCTCCATGTTCTCGAAATATTGCCACCAAATCGCAATGACGAGAATAAAGGAAAGTGCAACGAATGCAATAGAAGTAAAGCTCATATCTCCGGCATCCAAAATCGAAAGCAGGCTAACGACCGATTCCCCCAGCAAAATCAGCGTAAACAGCGAAAAACGCTCCAGTAAATGAGGGGTATGGATCGGCGTGACAACGAGATGCTTGCGGCCAATTAACGGAACGATGATGTCCAAAATAATGCCCGCATACAGAATCGCGTAACGCAGCCACGAATCAAAAAACAAGGAACATGACGATACCGCTATCCCCAGCCAAAAATAAGTACCAAAGAATCGTGCGGTTTGCAGCTTATGCAGCACCTCTGAACGTGCCGTCAGCAAATATTGCACGGTCGTTATAATCCGAAGCCCGATATAACCAATAAAAAAGGGCACATAATACGCGTCAAAATCAACATTCAAGCTTGCTGTCATAATAAGGACGAAAAACATTTGCACCACGATAAATAATCGGTGCTTCAGCGTATCCTGTCCAAAACGATTGTTGTACATCGTCTGTCCAACCCATGCCCACCAAATCGGCACAAAAATCAAGATGAATTTGGATAAATGCTCCCAAGTAATGCTGCTATGCTCGACATGAAGCAGCACATGTGTGGCCTTGGAGACAGCCGCGACAAACAATAAATCATAAAACAGCTCCAGCCACGTTACTTTTTTTTCCGGCATCATCGCTATGACGTGCTCCTCTCTTTTCATACGTCCAATTGCATTCTCTATCTCTACATCAACTCAATTATTATAAGCATCAGCCGCTCAATAGGCAATATACGAAATAAGGCCTGGAGCCAATGCCCCAGACCTTATTTCCTATCTATCGTTTTGAGAAAAATAGAGCAACTGGCAAGCGTATGATTCGCCTTTCCTAAGCTCGCCTGCTATAGCCTGCAGCGGAGCCTCTAGTCGTGGAAATTAAGCCCCGACGTCGTAGCCTTCACATAACCATTGCGAATGACGAAATCGCCGAAATGCTCGCCCTGCTCGCGCTCTTTCGCGAAGCGGTTAATAATAGGCGTCAGCGTGCTGATGATTTCCGTTTCGTCAATATTTTCCTTGTACATCTTGTTCAAACGGTCGCCGTTGAAGCTTGCTCCCAAATACATATTATATTTGCCTGGCGATTTTCCGATAAATGAAATTTCACCCAGCGCTGGGCGGCCACAGCCGTTCGGGCAGCCTGTCATGCGAATAACGATGGACTCGTCACGCAGACCAGCTTCATCCATGACCACATCCAGCTTGTCGATCAAAATCGGCAAATACCGTTCCGCTTCCGCCATCGCAAGGCCACAGGTAGGCAGCGCTACGCAGGAAATCGAGCTGCGGCGCAAAGCAGAATAATGCAGGCCATCTGTCAGCTTATATTGCTCGATCAGCTCCAAAATTTTGCGTTTTTTCTGCGTCGTAATATTGGCAATAACGAGGTTCTGGTTCGGCGAAAGGCGGAAGTCTCCAGTATGGATCTTCGCAATTTCACGGAGGCCCGTCATCAGCTTGTAGTCGCCTTCATCTTGAATCCGCCCGCTTTGAATGTACAGCGTCAGGTTCCATTTGCCGTTTGTGCCTTTAAGCCAGCCATAGCGGTCGCCATTGCTGTCGAAGTGGAATTCGCGCGGCGCTTCCAGCTTCCAGCCCATTCTTTTGTGCAGCTCGTCAACAAACCAGTCCAGACCGTGGCGGTCAATCGTGTATTTGAAACGGGCATTTTTACGAACAGAGCGATTGCCATAATCGCGTTGAATCATAACTGTTTTCTCGGCAACGTCAATCGTTTGCTCAGGCGTACAGAAGCCAATAACGCGGCCAAGCTGCGGATAGGTCGCCGTATCGCCATGCGTCATGCCCATGCCGCCGCCAACGGTTACGTTGAAGCCGACGAGCTTGCCCTTTTCCAAAATCGCAATGTAGCCCAGATCCTGAGAATAAACATCTACATCGTTGGATGGCGGAACGGCCATCCCGATTTTGAATTTACGCGGCAAGTAAACCGGTCCATAGATCGGTTCCACTTCGCCAGCAGCTTCCGAGCTTTCTACCTTCTCGCCATCCAGCCAAATTTCATGATACGCAGGTGTGCGCGGCGCGAGGTGATTGTTAATAAGTCTTGCCCACTCATTCACTTGCTCATGAGCCTCAGACAAATGCGGGTTAGGATTGCTCATCACATTACGATTAACATCGCCACAGGCAGCAAGCGTCGTCATGAGCTTGTCGTTGATCGTACGGATCGTCTTTTTCAAATTCCATTTCAACACGCCGTGCATTTGGAAAGCCTGACGAGTCGTCAGACGCAGCGTTCCGTTCCCGTACTTATGGGCCAGTTCGTCCATCGCCAGCCATTGCTCGGATGTCGCTACACCACCAGGCACAACGACGCGGAGCATGAACTGGTATGCAGCCTCCAGCTTCTGCTTCTCGCGCTCATTGCGCAGATCCCGGTCATCCTGCATATAGCTGCCGTGGAATTTCATCAAGCGGTTGTCGTCCTCCGGCAAGCTTCCTGTAACCGGATTGCGAAGCGTCTCAACGAGTGCTCCACGCAAGTAATTGCTCTCTATTTTAATATGTTCAACATCGCTCGGCGGGCCGCCGATAGGCTTTACGATTTGATCATTTGCCATTGCTGCTTTCTCCTCTCACACTCGCTTTAAGTCGGTTTAGTACACATCGCGCTGGTAGCGCTGCTGCTGCTGCATGTCGGCGAGATAAGCCTCTGCTTTCTCGCGGCTAATGCCGCCTTCCTGCTCAATGACCGTAATGAGTGCGGAATGCACATCATGTGCCATATGCTTTTCGTCGCCGCACACATATACATGGGCGCCGGCTTGCAGCCATTCATACAGCTCCTTGCCTTGCTCCAGAATACGGTGTTGTACATACACCTTCTCTTCCGAGTCGCGTGAGAACGCAACGTCCAGCTTCGTCAGAACGCCGTCCTTCAGCATGCGCTGCCAGTCCGTTTGATACAGGAAGTCCGTTACGAAATGGCGGTCGCCATAAAATAACCATGATTTCCCTTCCACTCCCGTTTCCTCGCGCTCCTCCATGAATGCCCGGAAAGGTGCTACGCCTGTGCCTGGACCGATCATAATAACCGGGGTTTCCGCGCTTGCCGGCAGCTTGAAATTCGGGTTGTTCTGAATATAAATCGGCACGGTATCGCCTGGCTCCAGACGCTCTGCCGTATGAATCGAGCAAACGCCATAACGCTCGCGGCCATTTGCTTCATAACGCACGGCGCGAATCGTCAAATGCACCTCGTCCGGGTTGGCCTGGAAACTGCTCGCAATGGAATAAAGACGTGCTGGCAGCTTGCGCAAAATACCGACAAATGCAGCAGGCGACCAGTTCCAAGGCGCAAAATCCTGCACCAGATCAAGCAAATCGCGGCCGTTGATGTAATCCTTCAACTCTTTCTCCTTGCCGGGCGCTGCAAGCTCTTGAAGCCCGCTATTTGCCGAAAGCTTCGCAGCCTGCTCCAGCAGCGGCTTCGTCAATACTGTAATTTCATAATGCTTCAGAAGCGCTTCGCTCAGCGAGCCTTCTTCGCCTTTTTTGTTAAATGGAACCTTCTCATCCGCGCTCCAGCCCAAAGCCTGAATCAGCTCGTCTACAAGCTTCGGATGATTTTCTGGAAAAAGACCCAGACAATCGCCCGGCTCATATTGCAGGCTCGATCCGTCAAGCGACAGCTCCAGATGGCGCGTCTCGCGGTCTGAACCGCGACCGTTCAAATTAATGTTCGCCAGCACTTCCGCATGAAACGGATTTGTACGCGAATATTCGGATTCAGTCGAGCTAACCGAAGCCGTTGTGGATACAGCTGCTGGCTGTGCAGCTGCCGATCCATTCAAACGCTCGTTTAGCGCTGCCGCAACTTGATTGAACCACTCTGCTGCCGGCTCATCATAATCCAAGTCGCAATCGATACGCGGCGTCAGGCGCTTGCCGCCCAATTCCTCAAGACGAACGTCGAAATCTTTACCCGTCTGGCAGAAAAATTCATACGAAGTATCACCGAGCGACAGAACGGAGAAATACAATTCATCCAGCTGCGGCGCTCTTTTGCTATATAAGAACTCATGGAAGGAGATTGCATTATCCGGCGGTTCGCCTTCTCCATGGGTACTTGCAATAATCAATAAATTTTCAACCTTCTTCAAGCCATTAGGCTTGAATTTGTTCATTGCGGACAATGTAACCTGGAAGCCGTTTGCCTCAAGCTTGCTTGCAAGCTTGCCGGACAGCCGCTGGCTGTTGCCTGTCTGTGATCCAAATAAAATCGTCACTTCTCGCGAGCCTGCTGGCTGAGCGGGTGCTGACAGCGCTTCACCTTCTACAGCAAGTGCTGCGCTTAATTGCGGCTCTGCACTAATAGGGGCAAAAGCTGCTGTGCTCTGAACTGCGGACAAATATCCGCATAACCATATATGCTGCGATTCCGTCAAAGTTGGCAGAAGGCGGTTAAGAAGCTCAACCTGCTCCTGATTAAAAGGACTGTTCGTCACCTGAAGTTGCAACAAAATCCACCTCTCATAAACATGAAATCATACTGTTTTAAAATATAGGAAAGGATATGATTTTCTCATCCTTTCTCTATATTTCTCGGACTGAAACGCGCCGCGCCGCCAAAGGACGGCTTTCGGCCGTTTCACCTTGTAAACTGCGCTTACACACTTTAGTCCATCATTAATATTCAAACTAACATATTAAGTGCAATCGGGCAATGCGCACATTTCCACCTAATTTTTCCCAAAAAGTCGATTCAGAAGCAAAATGCGGCTAAATCCGAGTGAAATGGGGGTATTTTACCCTGATTTAGCCTTATAAATTAAGAATTATGATGATTTCCATTAGAAAAAGTGATAGACGATTATGATGTTTTTTTCACAAAAAAAACCACGCTTCTCGCAGAAGCGTGGTGGGAGGGCCTTAGCCGGTCACTCTTTATGAAATTAGCCGCCGATATGGGACATTTCGATTTTTGCTGGCGACTGGGTACGGGTAGCCCGTTCCTCCGAATAACGATCATCGCGATTCGTCCAAATGCGGGCGATGGATTCGCGAATCGACTCATCCGTTTCGTCACCGCGCAGCAGCTCCATTAAATTATAGCCCTTCGAGGCGAACAGGCAGGTATACAGCTTGCCTTCCGCGGAAATGCGTGCCCGTGTACAGCTACTGCAAAAGGCGTCGCTTACGGAGGAAATAAAACCGATTTCCCCCGATCCATCCAGATAGCGGTAGCGTGAAGCAACCTCGCCTGCATAATGGGCTTCCACCGGCTCAAGCGGCAGGTGCTCTTCCAGAAGCTGCAAAATCTGCTTGCTTGAAAAAACGTGATCCCACTTCCAGCCATTTGAATTGCCCACATCCATATATTCAATGAACCGAAGAATATGCCCCTTTTCGCGAAAATAAGCTGCCATCGGCCATATATCCTGATCATTGGTGCCCTTCTGGACAACCATATTGACTTTGACTGGCATGCCTGCCGCAGAAGCCGCTTCAATGCCATCCAGCACGGCCTGTACGCCGCTGCGGTTTCCGTTCATTAGCCGGAACCGCTCGTCATTCAGCGAATCCAGACTGACCGTTACCCGCCGCATTCCAGCTTCTGCAAGTGCAGCAGCCGATTTGGGCAGCAGAACCCCGTTGGTCGTGAGTGCAATATCCTCAACGCCCGGGATTGCATTCAAGCGCTTGATCAGCGTTGGCAAATCTTTTCTAAGCAACGGCTCTCCGCCAGTAATTCTAAGCTTCTTGACACCCAATGATACAAAAATCGTTACGAGCCGTTCTATCTCATCAAAGCTGAGCACCTTGTCCTCAGGCAAAAACGGATAGTCCTTGCCGAAAATTTCGGCCGGCATACAATAACGGCAGCGGAAATTACAACGGTCGGTAACAGATAAACGCAGGTCCCGCAGACCACGGTTCAATTGATCCTTTATTGAATGCTCCAAGCTCCTCACCTCAGGTTATACAAAAGAGAATATTGTTAAATCATAGCTTCATACTTTACACTATGGTAAATAGCGAACAAGTTCCTTACATTATGAATAGAGGTCAAGTATTTGTCAATGTTCCTAACATCAACGAATTATGGAAAGCAAGGTGAACGAGGATGAACCTGGAAGCTATTGTACTTGCAGGAGGAGAAAGCCGCCGCATGCAGCAGCGTAAAGAATTGCTCGTTATTAATGGCAAGCCTGTTATTCAAATCATAACCGAGCAGCTAAGTGTTCTAACAGACCGCATTTCTATCATTACTAATGAGCCTGAATTATATCCCTTCCTTGCTCCCTCTATTACATTTAAGCCTGATATCTTTCCAAGTCTTGGCCCGATTGCCGGACTGCATGCCGGAATGAGCGATCAGGAACCGGACACGGTTTACGTTGTCGCGGCCTGTGACTATCCACTGCTCACCGCTGCGCCTTTTATTGAAATGCTGGCGCTGCTTGGCAGCCATCCAGCCAAAGATGCTGTCATCCCGATCATCGAGGAGCGAAGCCATCCTTTGTTTGCCATCTTCCATGGACGAACGCTGGGCAAATGGGCCGCCGCGCTGTATAGCCGAAATCTGAAGGTCATGGATGTGTTCCCCCAGCTGTCCATCATTCCTTACAAGCCTGACAATCCGGCGATTGCCAAGCAGTTCATTAATATGAATACGCCGGAGGATTATCAGGCCATTCTATCTAGCGTAAACGGCCTTTCGCCGTAATGGCTAGACCGTGCTGTATTGGGCTTGATGCAGCTTGCTGTAAATGCCTCCTGCCGCAACCAGCTCTTGGTGCCTTCCTTGCTCGGCTATGCCGCTCTCGTCGACGACAATGATGCGATCCGCATTTTTGATCGTCGTCAGGCGGTGGGCAATGACTAGCGTCGTTCTGCCTACGGACAGGTCGGACAGCGATTTTTGAATCGCGACTTCCGTCTCCGTATCCAGTGCCGAGGTCGCTTCATCGAGGATGAGAATCGGCGGATTTTTCAAAAACATTCGAGCAATCGACAGGCGCTGCTTCTGTCCACCCGAAAGCTTGACGCCGCGCTCTCCAATAATGGTATCCAGCCCTTCAGGCATTTTTCTGATCAAATCTTCAAGCGATGCCCGGCGCGCCGCCTCCCATATTTCGTCCTCTGTTGCCTTCAAGTTTCCATAAGCAATATTTTCGCGAATGGAGCCCGAGAACAGGAACACATCCTGCTGCACGATTCCAATATTTTTGCGCAGCGATTCCAGCTTAATGTCCCGAATATCTTTACCATCTACCGTAATACTGCCCGCAAGCACATCATAAAACCTTGGCAACAGGCTGCAAATCGTCGTTTTCCCTGCGCCAGACGGCCCGACAAATGCCACAGTCTCTCCAGCGTTAATATCCAAATTGATTTTCTGCAAAATCATATTGTTCGTTTCATAACCAAAGCTCACGTCATGAAAACGGACATTACCGACGACTTTTTTGAGCTCTGTCGCATTTGGCCGATCTTCAATATCAGGTTCTGTATCAATGATTTCTGTGTAACGTCTGAAGCCGGCGATGCCTTTTGGATAGCTTTCGATGACCGCGTTGATTTTCTCAATCGGGCGGAAGAAAATGTTCGAAAGCAAAATGAACGCCATAAATTCACCCATATCCAGCTTGCCCTGAATAAAGAAGTAAGCGCCGCAAATCATGACAAAAATCGTAACGAGACGCATCATCATATAGCTGACAGAAATGCTTTTCGCCATCGTTTTGTAAGCGAGCAGCTTCGTCAGGCGGAAATTTTGGTTGTCTACGGAAAACAGCTTTTTCTCATGCTCTTCGTTCGCAAACGATTGAACGACGCGAATGCCGCCGACATTGTCTTCAATACGGGCATTAAAATTGCCGACATCGCCGAACAATCGACGGTACGTTTTGCTCATTTTGCCGCCGAAGACGATAATCAGCCAAGCCATAACCGGAATAATGATGAAGGTTATAAGTGCAAGCTCGAGGTTAATGTAGGCCATTAGCGAGAAGGAGCCGATAAGCGTCATAACCGCAATAAATACATCCTCTGGTCCGTGATGCGCGACTTCGCCAATATCATTCAGGTCATTCGTAATGCGGCCGATCAAATGCCCCGTTTTGTGATTGTCGAAGAAGCGGAAGCTGAGCTTTTGGATATGGTCGAACATTTTGCGCCGCATATCCGTTTCAATGTTAATGCCTAGCATATGCCCCCAGTAGGTTACGACATAATTCAGCGCCGTATTGAGCGCATAAACGGCAAGCAGCCCCGCACAGGCAGCAACGATCAGCGTCCAATTCTGGCTGGGAAGCAAATCGTTAATAAATTGACTGACCGCAAGCGGAAAAGCCAGCTCCAGCAATCCGGCAAGAATGGCGCAGCCGAAATCAAGAAAGAACAGCCCCTTATAGGGACGATAATACGAAAAAAATCGACGCAGCATTTCAAAATCACTCTCTCATCTCTAGATTAGGTTCACAAGCGTATTCCTGCTAATCCGAATCATCCCCATCAACCCATGCCCCAATTATAGCATGATTGCTGCGGACTGGCGTGCGAATCTCCCTATAGATTTCCAAAATGATCGCGCCCTGCGCCCTGTTCTTAATCTTGTGCTTGTGCTTATTCTAAACCTTGCTTAAATAACGAGATGTCCCTGTCGATCAGCGGGTCCAATCGTTGCCTCAAGCCCTGAATGGAAAGTAAGGAAATCACTCTCTACCCCGTCGCTGAAAATAACACCGTCTTCCGGCATTTGCGACGTGATTCGCAGCTTGCGCTGCCCGTTGATCTGCCCGAACACAATCGAAGCTGCGGTCGTCCGGCTTGGAAATGGCTCTCTCACTGTAAAATAAAGCGAGTCCGCCGACCAGTCCAGCCGCCGTTTTGCCTGCTCCTCAGGCGCGCCTAAATTTTCCGGTGTGAGCGTCAGCGGCTGGTGTGTCGCGCTGCTTACAATGCCCGCCGCCCCGGCAAGAATGCTGCGCAGCCAGCCGCTTGCGCCGAGGCCAGTCGACACAATGATGCCGCTTGAAGAATGCTGCTCGGCATGCTGCTCGAGCTTAATTTCATACCGTGCGGATACATGGGTTTTGCGTCCGATAAACAAATCGTTAACGCCGTATAGGCACTGGCCATTGTTGAGCTGCGCCATTGCCAGCGTAACAGGCTGAACCCGGCGCTTGCCGCGCAGCACCTCGGGAATAAGCAGGCGCAAATCGCCAACCGTGAAGGGCAGCAGCACGCCTTCCCAGCGCTGCGGCTCCGGATTGACGCCAATGAGCGGCTGGCGGTCCAAATATTTCAGCGTACCCGCGACTAGTCCATCTGGGCCAATTGCGACGACGATATCGTGGTCGCCGAATAGGAAGCTGGGCACATGCTCGCGATCCAGCACTTGAACTCTGCCCTGCTGCTCCAGCTCGCTTACCGCCAGTGATACAGCATTTTGATACACGTCATTTTCCAGCCAATAGTCGCCAAAGTCAGCGCCAAGCCGCTCAATGTAAAACTTCGCCTGCTGCACCGTATTGTAGCGAACGAGCAGCTCCTCCAGCCTCGTCTTCCGCTTTACGACGATAAACTTTGCATCTGCACCCGCTGCCCGGCTCATCGTCCTGCCCCTCCTCTGGCTTCCGCCTTGCCCGAGCCCGACGCATTGCCAGCTCCGGGAATCAGGCTTTGCAGCAGATCCGGCGAAATATTCAGCTGCCCAATCCGCTCCGCTTTTTCCGCCATTTCCTGGAAAGCAATCGCAATGAGCTTATTCGAATCCATGCCCATATTCGTCATCGCTTGCAGCACATACGGCTGGGTGTCATGCAGCGACTTCATAACAGCGGCGAGCTCATACGCCTTGGCATCCGCCTCAGACCGCCTATTCGCAGCAGCCAGCTCAATTATCGCTTGCTTCTTCTCCTCAAGCTGCGTATCAAATTGCAGCTGCACCTCTTTAAGCTCGTTTTGCTTCTGGCGCACCGAGCGCTCCGCATCAAGCTGCGCTTCGCGAATTTGCCTCTTCTTCAGCTCAACCGCAATATCCGTGTTCAGCTCATTTTCCTTCACGCGCCGCTCCTGCTCTATGGAGGAATTTCGCCGCACGTACAGCGCCTCATCCGCATCCTGAAGCATTTGCTCGCGCGACTGCGCTTCAAGTGCCCGCATCGTCTCCTTGTTCGGCAGCACCGCCAAAATAGATAAGCCCATCAGCTCGATGCCCAGCTTCGTCAGCTCCTCATGCTGGCTGATGTCCTGTCTAATCATTTTCGCCAGCCGTTCGCTCGATTGGATCGCTTCCTTAAGCGGCAGCTGCGCCAGCTGTTTCTTCGTCAACACCTTGGCAAGTTGAATCATACGCTGGGACAGCTTAAGCGGATCGTCGGAAATATAGGCTTTTTTCTTTATGTTGTACGTATAATTCATAATTTCCATCATTTTGCGGTAGTCCACAATCCGGTAGGTCAGCTGTCCCTGCACCGTTACCGTCTGGTAATCGCGAGTAATCTCTTCAAACATAAACGGCACATCGATCGAGGAAATCGGAATGACGACCACCGAGGACGCACGCTCATAATAATAGAAGGACAGACCAACGCCCTCTTTCACAACCTTCCCGTTCTTCACCTGAATAATATAATCGCTCGGTTGAAACTTAACGAATTCGAATCCAAACATGGCTCGTTCCCCGCTTCCGTTTTCAATATTGTCGATTTGATAATATCTAAATGATAATTGATAAAAACCATACTGTCAAACCGACATTATAAAAACAAGCCCCGCCGTCACGAACCCAGCGACGTTGGAGCTTTATAGCGAAGGCTATACTCACCTATAAAAAATACACCCAATAATGCAGCTGCGACTGCTCATCATGCGAAACAAAGCGCGGCCCGGCCTTCGTCTGCTCCAGCAGCGTATGCTTCTCATCAAACACCGGAACCGACAGAAACTGCTCCTTGTTAAAATAAAACAACAGCTGCGTTCCGTCACTTGCCGCCTCTACCTTAAACAGCGTATATGGCTTCGGCAAAGTTTGCTTTTCCCCTGAACGATCTTCCATCCACACCTTAATGCGGCTGCCCGCATACGGCATCAGCTCATCCACCAAGCGCTGCATCTCCATCATGAGGCTGCACCTGCCCCCGTATTTGGACTGCCCGCTTTCTCGCCGCAGTGCCTGCATTCCTCGGGACGCTTCAAATCCAGCTCCAGCCTATAACCCTGAATCCACTCCCAAAATTCCGGAGGTGCCTGCTCCTCAATAAACAACAGCACCTCCTCATCCTTCTCCCAGTCACTGTAGCCTTTTACCGCCGCATTGACGACCTCAAGCTCCCCCTCCTGCTTCTCTTCCAGAAACCAGGAGGATTTCTTGGCGAACAGCTGCTGGAGCAGCCCTTCAATTGATTTAGTAAATGAGCTTCCCAGCTCCTGCTTGCGGATGAAGCATAAATCCAGCATAAATTCCGATTTCATCGTCAATCCCTCCCCGTGCATCTATCAAATGGAGCCTGACCTGTAACCTTTAAGATTTGACCATATCCCCCGGCAGTCTATTTCTTGTGCTGTGGTCGTTTTGCGCATTTTGAGCGTTTTGCAGAATCAGGCGCTCAGCATGCCCAAGCTTCTCTTGATAGTACAGCCAAATGACGAGGATTAGACTCGCCAGCGCAACCTCAGACAGTGCCATGAAGCCGATGGCGTAATGGCCGGTCCAGTTGTACAGCACGGACAGCAGCAGTGGCGGGAAAAATCCGCCAAGCCCGCCCATAGCGGATATTAGACCATTCGCAATGCCCGCCTGCTTGGTGAAGTACAGCGGCACCAGCTTGAAAATCGTCCCGTTGCCAGTACCCGCGCAAAACGCAATAATCAGACAGCCCACCGTATACATGCCGATGGATGGCGCGAAAGACAGCACGACCGCTGACAGCGTAAGTCCGCCAAACACGAACATCAAAATCACAAATGGATTGAAACGGTCTCCTAACCAGCCGCCAACAGGCCGCATGATGGTCGCCAGTACGATGAAGCCAGCTGTGCGCAGCCCCGCATCCACCTTGCTCAGCTCAAAATGCGAGACGAGGAAGTTTGGCAAATAGACCGTGAAAGCGACGAAAGAGCCGAACGTAATAAAATAAAACAAACAGAGCGCCCACAGCTTTTCATTTCGGTATACCCCTTTGATCTGCTCCGACAAAGAAGCCATCACCTTCGGCTCATTGCGATCTCCCAGCATAAAATTAATCAAAATGAATATGGCGAGCAGCACTAGATACAGCAGAACTGTTTTGCTCCAACCCAAATAGTTAGCCGCTACGGGAGCGGTAAATGCTGTAATCGCCGTACCCAAATTTCCGATGCCATAAATGCCGTTCACAAAGCCATGCCGTTCCTTCGGGTAATATTTCGGCAGAGAAGTGACGCCAACCGAAAACACTGCGCCCCCGATACCAAGGAAAATCCCGCCGATAATCAAATCGATAAAGCTGTCTGCAAGGCTGACCCAATAGACGGGGGCAAGCAAAAGGAGAAAACTAAACCCAAACAGCTTGCGCGCGCCATAGCGATTGGTCCAATAGCCGACCGGTATCCGAAGCACTGAGCCGAATAGCACTGGAATCGCCGTCACCCAGGCAAGCTGGCCTGATGTCAGCTGGATATCCTCCTTAATAAACGGAATAAGCGATGAAAGAATAACCCAAACCATAAACCCAAGAATTAGGCTTCCCGTCTGAATCGATAATTGCGTTTTATTTCCGTTCATCTGCGAACCTCCTTTTTATAAATCCATAGGGCCAGCGGGAAAAGCAGTACATTCAGCAAGGCAAAAACGAGAACAAGCTCATATTTTTCATGAAAATAATGATTAACGACGTACTGCGTGCAGACGATATTCAAAAAAAGCACCGCGCACAGCAGCAACACCCCTCTGTAGCTACGTTTCATACCGCTTCACCCCTGTCGCATAAATCGCTCCGCCATCGAGTTCAAGCAAAATCTCAGGCAGCGCTCTCCGTGGTGGTCCTGCTGTCGGCTTGCCCGATTGCGGATCGAAAAAGCCATGATGACAAGGACAGACGAGCTGATCCTCCTCGCGGCTCCAAAATACCGGGCATTTCAAGTGGGTACAGGCATTTTGGTAAGCCTTATACTGATTGTCGCCTAGCCGAATGAGCAATGCTGACTCATGGTCGCCGGGGTAGTGGAATTCCACCGCCTCTCCTACTTTGAGCGCCCGCACATCGGCGATTTTTTTCTTCGGATGGCTGCTTTTTCCAAAACCCATCAGTTCCTTCGCAGCAAGGCCGCCCCAAGGCAGCGTGGATACGGCGAACACGCCGGCTGCGCCAACCATCGTTTTCAGAAAGCCCCTGCGGTCCAGCTGGCGTTCATTATTTTTGTGAATGTTATGCGTGTAATTATCCTCTTCAAATGGCACTTTATTATTTTTTCCTGCTTCATTGTCCATTGCATCCGAACCTCCTTCTACTAGCTAACGTTCCAAGCCGCATCATAATGCCAAAGCCGGTAAAGCCCTATCGTTTAAAACAGCTTTTGGACACCCTGCAAAATGCCGGGAAGGCTGATCTTTACATTCGTCTCGCCTTCAAGCGGCTCGAACGGCTGGTGGCTGGAAACCCATTTGCCCAGTCGGTGCTGCTCCTGCTTCTCCGCCAGCTCTTCTTCTGTAATCCATTGCAGCGTATTGGTCGGACAGACGGAAGCACACATCGGCGGGATGCCTTCCTTCGTCCGGTCGTAGCAGAGGTCACATTTATACATCAAATTTTGCTCTTCATCAAATTTAGGAATGCCATAAGGGCAAGCGATCGTGCAGTTTTGGCAGCCAATGCATTTCTCGACAAGCGCAGACAGCACTGCGCCTTCCTCAGTAATTTGAATCGCTTGCGCCGGGCAGCTTCTCGCGCACGCCGGGTTGACACAGTGCAGGCACATGAGCGGAATTGTCTGGCGATCAACCAGCGGGTTGACGTCGTACACATAGTTTCGGTTGCGCTCGTCGTGTCCGCCGCATTGCGTACAAGCGGCGAGACAGCTGCGGCAGCCGATGCAGTTGTCCATTTCAATGTAAAGCAGCTTTTTCATCGTGCTGCCTCCTTTCCTGCGGCGGGCACCTTCGTCATTTGTGCGGCACAGACTTTAAATTCCGGCATTCGCGACATCGGATCAAGGGCAGCAATCGTCAGCAAATTGACCGACTGCTCATGACCATAGTGATAAGGCACAAATACGGTATCCTTGCGGATCGCCTCAATCACTTTCACTTTATATAAGCATTCGCCCCGGCGGGTGTACAATTTGACAACCTCGTCATGCGCAATGCCATACTGCTGGGCCGTCTCAGGATGAACCTCAACATACGGCTCTGGGCACATATCACGCAAAAACGGAATCCGCCGCGTCTGATTGCCCGATAAATAATGATAGACAACCCGCCCTGTCGTCAGGCGGAGCGGATACTCCTCGCATGGCTCCTCCGCTGATGGGCGGTAAGGCAATGCGCAAATTTTTGCCCGGCCATCGGGGTGGAAATATTTGTGATCCTCGAACATATAGGGCGTTCCCGTATCCGCTTCATCCTTGCAGGGCCAGAACACGCCATCCTGTCGATCGATTTTGTCCCAAGTGGCACCGTAATAATCAGCATATCCGCCCTTGGAAGCGAGGCGAAACTCATCTGCAACCTGGCTTGCCGTCTGCAAATGGCGGAAATAGTCACCGCGTCCAAGCCGCTCTGCCAGCTCTACATGAATGAGCCAATCCGGCTTCGATTCACCCAGCGGTTCCTGTGCCTTGTTGATTTTAATAATGCGGCCCTCCAAATTCGTCACCGTGCCTTCATCCTCCGACCATGTAACAGACGGCAGCACAACATCGGCGAATTCGGCTGATTCCGACAGGAAGAAGTCGGCGACAACCATAAAGTCCAAATCCTTCAATACCGAGCGCACATAATTGAGATGCGGCGCGGAAACAGCCGGGTTCGAGCATAGCAGATATAAGCCGCGAATCGTCTTCTGTTCCATCAGCTCGAACATTTCAAAGGCCGATACACCCGGCAGTGGCATTTCCTCCGGCGTAATGCCCCACACCTCGCAGACCTCCTGCACATGCTTCGGATTCGTCAGCTTGCGATAGCCCGGCAGCAAATCGGACTTTTGCCCATGCTCGCGTCCGCCCTGACCGTTGCCCTGTCCCGTAAGCGTCGCTACACCCGATTTGGGCCGTCCAATTTTTCCGGTAATAAGGGCCATATTCGTGTAGGCCGAGACGTTGTCTGCGCCTTTAACTTGCTGCTCAATGCCTCTGGCGAACATGACGATCGCATTCGGCGCCTTGCCGAAAATTTCCGCTGCCCGGATTAGCTTCTCCGGAGCTACCCCGGTAATTTCACTCGTGTATTCCGGTGTGAAAATCTTCACAATCTCTACCGTCTCTTCAAAGCCACTCGTATAATTCGCGATATATTCATGATCCGCATGACCGTTCTGAATGAGCAGATTTACCATGCAATTAGCAAGCGCCAAATCCGTTCCCGGTCTGAGATCCAGATGGACATCCGCCCTTCGGGCAATCGGTGTCTCCCTTGGATCGACGACGATGAGATAGCCACCGCGATTTTGCACTTCCCAGACGCGGAACATCGACGTTGGATGGCATTCTGCCGTATTGCTTCCTGCGATGAACAAGCAATCCGTCTGATGAATATCCGTCCACGGCAGCGTTGAGCCGCGATCAATCCCAAAACTCCGAAGGAAGCCCGCTGCTGCGCTCGCCATACAAAATCTCCCATTGTAATCGATGTATCTCGTTTGCAGCCCAACTCGGGCGAATTTACCGGTCAGATAACATTTTTCATTCGTCATCGAGACACCGCTGAATACGGACAGCGTGTCCTTGCCATATTCGGATTGCAGCTCCTTGAAGCGGCGGGCAATTAAATCATAGGCTTCGTCCCAGCTGGCTTCGCGGAAGCCTTCCTTTGTCCCTTTTTTCGAAGCGTCATCCCGAATGAGCGGCTTTAGCAGCCGGTCCTGATGATTCGTCTGCTGATAGGCGGTTACGCCTTTCGGGCACATTTTGCCGCGTGTGACGGGCCAGTCGTATCTTGGCTCCACTCCGATAATCGTATTTTTGTCGGTATCGACCCGCAAATTCATCCCGCACTGCATGCCGCAGTAGGCGCAGTGGGTTTTGACCAGCTTTTCCTTCGGATGATGCTTATTGGGAATATCTTGCTGGAACTTATCCTTTAGCATGCTGGTTGGCCTCCTTGACCTTGATTTCATGTGTCGGAATGCCAGTAAAGCGGGACATCCGGTATTTGCGTCTGCAAGGCAGACAAAGCTCCGCGAGATGGAAGCCTTCCTTCATCTCGAAGGAAATATCGTTTTGGGCAAGCACCTGAATGACATCGCTGGATTGCTCCGTCGATACGAAGCTGCTGCCGCATACTTTACAGGCTTTCATTTGCTGCTCGCCGTAAGCTTCGCGATAATTTTTGGCGAGTACGCTCATAGGACGGAAAGGAATATGCGCAAGCTTGCCAAAAGGCAAATAAATGAGTGTAACAATAACCGACCATTGATGGATGAGCGACATAACCGGATGGCCCCAGCCATGCAGAAAAATGTTGCTGACCGTCAACAGCAGCCCCGTAATGCTAATAAAGAGCAGCAAAAACAGCGGCAAAAAATCATAGGTAAATGTCTGTTCAGCCTTCGCCTGCATATCGTTAAGTCGGCGATACAGCGCCATGCATACCCCGGCGATAACCATAAAGGCGGTCATGTTCAGCGCATTGTAGAATAGAAAGGCGATCCAGCCGTCTGCCTTCACCTGCATTACATTGATACCGAAGGCGACGACGGTGTACAGGCCATTTTCGCCCATCGTAAAATACATCCAACCGAACACCAGCGGAAACGTAACGCAGCAGGATAAAATACATCCCCAGCCAAGCAGCACGTGCTGTGTCCAGCGGTAAACGCCACGCTTGAAGATGAAACGGTAGGTCGCCAGATGCTCAACCGATGTCTGCGGGGTGCTTTTGCGAAACAGCAGCTTAAGCCCCTTCTTCATAATCAGCTTCGTCGGTGGACGCTCGGCCCAAGCAATAAACCGATAGAAAAATCCCCCGATGAAAACGAGCGTGCCCACCATATAGCCATAAAGGGCAAGGTCGATATGGGTGAAAAATCGGGTGCCGACGTACACGAGAATCAGCAGCGCTACTACGGTCATGAAATACATTTTCGCAAATTTGGAAGCAAAGGCTCGATCCATGGCAAATTCTCCTTCTTCGATGTTTTCTGCCCCCATTAAACCATTGCAGACGGATGTATCGCTGTGATTGTCATCACACTAAAACCTTCGTCACTTTTTGTTCAAAAAAAAAACAATTTTCCTCCGCTCTATTCAGCGTTAAGGAAAATTGAATTCAAAGCATCTGTCTGAAGCTAGGCATTTGAAGTTTGAGAGGCCAAGGCTGCGTCATACAAGCTGATGATGCGCTCGTATTCCTCAGGCGTGTTCACATTCGCCACACAGCTAAGCTGCTCGGCCGGTGCTTCGAGTTGCTGCAAATCTACTCCGTTATAGCAAATCCGGTTCAGAAAAGTCATCACTCGGTATTCTTTTATATCGAGCAGCTTCTCAATTTCGCCAGCGCTGCGCTTGTCATAAACGCCGTGCAGTGGATGCAGCTTGCCAGCCATAGATGGAACTGCCGCCGCAGAGCGACGCTCCCGCTTCACCTTCCACAGCTGCTCGGCAACCGCGCTTGAAATAAGCGGCATGTCGCAGCCCACGACCCAAATGTCCGAATGTGTCGCTAGGGTTAGGGCGGCATGCATGCCGCTCAGCGGCCCTTTGCCTGGAATATAGTCTGTAATGATGCGAATGCTGCTCCCCAGAATCGGCAAATAACTTCGCGGGTCATTCGTTACTAAAATGACTTCAGCGCAAAGCTGCTTCATCGTGCGGATCTGCCGCTCGACAATGCTTTCGTTTACAAAAGGAAGCAGACCTTTATGGCGACCGCCCATTCTGCGGCTTTGCCCGCCGGCTAATATGGCTCCCGTCAGCATATATGTCCCTCCGTTCTGTAGTGGACACCCTTTTCTGGCTACATTATAGAAGGTTTTATACGGCGATACTGTTACAAATATCACTCTCTTAGGCTTTATTTACAATTTTTATGGCCAAAGTGTGATTTTAGTCACTCTGGCGATGATGGACTTCTGTTACATTGGGAGTAGGTTATTTCAAGCGGATAGTCCCGCTATACTAGCAGCAAAGGCGGTAATTGGGGATGAAACCAATGACAGTAGCGAGACCTTACACACAAACCGTATACAATACATTTTGTTTTTCAGAGACCAGCTTTGAGAAACTCAGTGAAATTATGTATACCCATCATATTCCGGCCGGCAGCCATATTTTCTGGGAGGGCGATGCCGACGACAAGCTCTATTACATAATGGAAGGCCGCGTTAAACTAATTAAACACAATACCGATGGCAAGGAATTTGTCTTCTCGCAATATCAAACAGGTGATATTCTGGGCCAGTTCGATCCTTTCAAGCCTACTTGCCACAGCTCAAGCGCAAAGGCCGTGCTGGACTGCACCATCGGCGTTATTCAAAAAAGCGATTTGGAAATTTTATTGTGGCAGCATGGCGATTTGGCGATTGAATTTATGAAGTGGATGGGGCTTATGCATCGTCTGACCCAGACCAAATTCCGCGACCTCGTCATTTATGGGAAGCAGGGAGCTTTGGCCTCGACGCTTATTCGGCTGGCGAACTCTTTCGGGAAGCAAACGGAGGATGGCGTGATGATTACTGAGAAAATAACGAATACCGAGCTTGCCGACTATATCGGCGCTGCTAGGGAAAGCGTCAACCGCATGCTCGGCGAGCTAAAAAAACAAGAGGTATTGTCATTCGATCACGGCTATATCGTGCTGAAAGACATCGAGCATCTGAAAGCGATTTGCAATTGCGAGCAATGTCCGAAGGAGGTTTGCCGCATTTAATTAAGCCTTCCTGCAATGGTTCAACCTGTAGGAAGGCTTTTTTTCTGTATTATTTATTTGCTTTATACTATTTGTTCTATAATCTCTGTTCTCTATTAAATCAAGCTATGCGCTCTGAAGAACGCGCGGGAACAAAATATTATTTTCCAAATGAATGTGCTGGAATAGATCGGTTTCTAGTTCCTCCAGCTTTTGAAAGGTTAACGTATACGTACGGCATGCCCCTTCCGGAAGCTCGAAATGATGCGTAACCGCACGTATTTCCTTGAGCAGATCACCTACCTGGCTGTGCTCGGACTCAAGCTCCGTTATCGCCGCTGTCAGCTTCTGGTGCAGCTCGGGAGATGGCTCCTGCTCATACTGGCGGATGAGCGGAAAGATTTGCTCCTCCTCGTCGATTAAATGCTGCTCCAGCTCCAGCTTCATTTCGTGGAATAATCTATGCAGCCGGGGCAGCACATCAGCCTGCTTATGCCCATGCACCCGCAATATTTTCGTCGTAAACTCGCTAAGCAGCGGAAGCTCCTGCTGGACATACACATGATGCGTCTGAATCACATGCTCAATCAGCTCCGTAAAAGGTCTGCTGCTCCAGTCGATATCCTCTCCCTTATGCTTGCTGGCCTCGGCAAAATTTTCATTGAGCGCGCTTAAAAACAAAGCTTCATCCGTTCCCTGCTGCCGCAGCACCGTATGCAGCGAGCGACTGCCCCCGCAGCAAAAATCAATGTTATAGGCTCGAAACAGGTTGCTTGCCCCCGGATAACGCGTCACAATTTCACCAATTTTCTCTGTACCGTTAAACATGGTCATTTTTCGCACCTCCATAAAATAATGTTGCAGCTCCGGCCTTTTATATTCATGAAGCTTGAGCTGCTGTTAGTATAGCGCAGGCCAGCCAGCATGTTTGTGATGAGGATCACTGCTTGAAAAATAGCAGCAGCGCTTCAGCCGCTCGCCTTCCCTGCCCGATACAATCCGGCAGACCGACTCCCTCATAGCCGGAGCCGCACAACAATATGCCGGGATGGCTAGCCGCAAGCCCCTCACGCAGCTTTGCCAACTGCTCCAGATGCCCCACTGGATACTGCGGCATCGACCGTCCCCACCTGGTCAGCTCCGTAAAAAGCGGCTCAGCTGCAATGCCCATTATCGCCTGCAAATCTTGGCGAACTGCATCCAGCAGCTCGCGATCCGTGAGCTTTGTCCAGGCTTGCGCCCCCGCATGTCCGATATAAGCCCGCAATAAAATGTGATCATTCGGTGCCGTATGCAGCCATTTCGACGACGTCCAGGTGCATGCGGTTATCATTCGGCCCTCGCTTCGCGGCACCACAAATCCGGAGCCATTCAGCGGAAGCTTAATGTCCTGCGGCTTGAAGGCTAGCGCGATATTAGCAACCGATACATAGGGAATGTCGCGCAGCGCCTGTATTGATCTTTGCGTCTGAACTTGCATTCCTGCGCTTCCTTCCAGTAAAACGGCGGTCTCGTAAGCCGGCAGCGCCATAATAACGCCATCCGCCTGCAGCTCCTCTCCGTGCTCAAGCCGAACCTGATAGCGCCGCCCTTCCCTCGTCACTTCCTTGACCGCTTGTCCAGTCAGCCGGCGGATGGAGCAAAGCTGCTCGTCCAAACGCTCGATCAGGCTTCCAAGCCCGCCTTTAAACGTGAGAAACAGGCTGCGGCGGGCTATTTCCGGCAGCTCCTTCGGCATTACACGCGCCTGCTTCTTGCTGGCGAGCATGCCCAAAATCAAGCTGCGATGCCGCTGCTCCAGCTGCCGAAATTGCGGAAAGGTCGCTTGCAGGCTGAGCGCTTTGGCATCTCCAGCATAAATGCCCGCCAGCAGCGGCTCCGTAACCTGCTCCAGCACCTCACGGCCAAGCCGCCGCTCAATGAAGGCACCTAAGGACTCATCCCCTGCCTCCTCCCGCTTCGGCAGCCATAAATCAAAGGCTGCACGCAGCTTGCCCAGCGGCGACAACAGCCCCGTCTTCATAAACGGAGTCACTTCCGTCGGAATGCCGAGCATCAGGCCCATAGGCATTTGATGCAGCCTGCCCTTATGCAAAATATAGTTCGCCTTCGCTTTCGGATTCGCCGCTACCAGCTGCGGCTCAAGACCAAGCTCCCTTGTCAAATCCAGTATGGGCTGCTTGCGCGCCATGAACGAATCCGGCCCCTGCTCGATGAGGAAGCCATCCCGGCGCAGCGTTTTTATTTTCCCGCCAAGGCTGCTGCTTTTTTCTATAAGGGTTATTTCTGCCGATATTTGCTGCCCATCCAGCAGCTGTCGCATGTAGAAGGCGGCGCTCAGACCTGTTATCCCGCCCCCAATGATGATGATTTGCTTAGGTGCCTCTCCCAATTCTGCCATCCCCCTTCATCTGTCCAGATTACGATACCATGCTGGAAACGGAACGGATGTGATATGGGTCATACGAACGGGAAATAGGCGGCACATGATTGAAGAGATAGACTAAACCTGTGACTAGCGTCACATAACGCCTAAATCGTCTGAGTTATAATGAAAAAAACGGAGGTGTACGGTGATGCAGCAGATGGAGCTTTTGCGCCAAATTTCTTTATTTCGCGATTTGACGCCGGATGAGCTGGCCCGGATATGGGCCATCGTCATTCCTCGGTCATACCGCAAGCGGACCGCTATTTTTACGGAGGGCAGCCATAAAGAGGCCGTATTTTTCGTCCAGAACGGGCTGATTAAAACCTATAAAACAGATGAAAACGGCAATGAGCATATTATGTCCTTCCTCAAAACAGGGGATATGTTTCCTCACACGGGCTTTTTCAACCAGCACCCGTACCCGGCAACGGCAGAGGCGATTATCGAGACGCAGCTGCTGGCCATTCCTATTCATGCGTTCGAGCAGCTCATGATGAATACGCCGGCGATCGCCATTAAGGTAATGCGCGTATTGAGCGGTAAAATAATGGAGCTGCAGGAAAAATTGCAGGAGCTCACAGGGCAGGATGTGCAGGACCGCGGCGTCTCCTTCTTGCTCAAGCTTGCTGAAAATTATGGAACGGAGCACGGCGGCAGCGTCCATGTCGAGGTGCCGATGACCAATCAGGAATTTGCCAATACAATTGGCACGACGAGGGAAACGGTCAACCGGCTCATTAATCAGCTGCGTAAGGAAGGGATTTTGGAGCCTCAGCGGAGCGGCTACCTGATTCATGACTATGAAGCATTAAAAACCTGGTCGCACAAGTGAAGGCGGTTAGCCTTGCACTTGTGCGGCTTTTCTTTTTCCCCAGATTAAGGCGATGCCCGTCACCATTATCAGGCTTGCGGCCCAGACGGCTTCCTGTACAAATACAAGCGCCCCGCGACCTGTCCAATCGAATAAGCCTTGTAAAAATAACGTCAGCTCGTTCAGCAGAAAACCAGCAATAAAGTTCATATAACCGATATGCACCGTCCTCCCCTTACCATTCAGCCAGCCCTGCTGGAGAAAAAGTGCTAGGCACAGGCAGCTTACGAAACCGAGCAGCGTCAGATGCAAATAACCGATGACGATGCTGCGCGATTGATAAATAGCCTCCGCCAGCTGCGGCACGATAAGGCCCAGCTCAAGCGTTGCCTTGACTGCCGCGAGCAGCAGCGCAAGCATGAGCAAACGTGCCGCCCAGCCTGTGAATACGGTGGACAAGGCGAAGCGGGCTTTGAGCAGGACGGCGCAAAATAGCAACATAGCCGCCCACTGAATGACGGCAGCGAGCGCTGCGGCGAGTTGGGCGGCCAGCCCTATTTTCAGCCAGAGCACCGATAGTAGAAATGCAGGCAGCATTGCCAGCGCATACATCCAAAACAGCAGCTTGACGACTTTCACAGAATAGGCGATTTGCCGCTGTTCCATCAACCGCAGCAGCACCGCGAGCAAGCCGAGCGTAAACCAGCCGTTATATTGAAAATGCAAATAAAAATAAATCGCTGCTTCATATAGCGGACTGTCCTTCCATCCATTGGCACTCAGCAGGGCAAGCCACCAAGGACCAAACGAGGAAATGACGAGACATAGCAGACTGCCTTTGACGAACAGAAAGGAGAGCGGCTGACCCGTGCTTGGATATGAGCCTTTTTCTCGATCCGGTTTTGTTCCTTCTCTTGCCATTGCCGCTAAGCTTCTCCACACCCATCCAGCAAACCAGTAGGAAAGCAAAATTTGCAGCGTTGAGAAGCTGATCGATATGGCGGCATAGCCTTGGATACAGAACGCTAAAAACATTCCGGATAGGGTCAGCTGTGTTGTCACCAGCATCACGCGGATTTTCAGTTCCTTGAAGACGCCCTCTACCCTGCCACTGGCTGAGTTAAAAAAAACAGCGAGAAACAATATAAACAGCGCCATATATCCCCAGCCGAGCAGTGCTAAATGGGAATGGGCATGCAGCAAATAATCGTATCGCAGCCCCGGCAGCGTGACAAATGCCATACTGCGCATCAGCAGGCCAGTTACCGCCGTTACGAGGAAATAACCAAGCGTTAGATGAATCCAGCTTTTGGGCAAGCCTTCCCCCTCCTTCGTCTAAGATGGGCTGTCAAGCAGCGATTCGCCCGCCGCTTGACAGCCCCACAGCATGCCGATTTCCAGCAAGCGTATATGATTAGCTAACGTCCGATTTATAGGATCGGCCTGTCGCCAAACCGATAACAAAAATAACAATGCCTACTACGCCTAGAGCGAAAATCGTATCGCCGACAGCCCGCAGCCAGACGAGATTTTGCATTGTGCGAGTATGAAGGAATTCGGCAGAGCGCGCATACCACATCCCATGCTCCATGCTCGCCAGCGTTTGGAGTATGCCTACGGGCAGCAGGCTTGCCAGCCCCATCGTCATCAAGCCAATATTAAACGACCAGAAGGAAAATTTCAGCAGCTTCGTCCGCCATTCCTTCTCTCCGGTGAGCCCGCGCAGACAGAACAGCATAAGCCCGATTCCGAGCATGCCATAAACGCCGAACAGCGCGGTATGCGCATGAAGCGCCGTCGTATTCAGCCCCTGCATATAATACAGCGCAATGGGCGGATTGATCAGGAAGCCAAAGAGACCTGCTCCGACCAAATTCCAGAATGATACGGCGACGAAGAAAAAGATTGGCCATTTGTAGCGCTTTACCCACGGCTTTGCCCGGCCATGACGCAAATTTTCATAAGCTTCAAACCCAATCAATAGCAGCGGCACGACCTCAAGCGCACTGAACGATGCACCGAAAGCGAGCACCCCAATCGGCGTCCCGGCAAAATATAAATGATGAAACGTGCCAATAATGCCGCCAGCAAGAAAAATAACGGTTGAGAACAGCACCGTTGCCGTCGCGGTTGCCGTGCGTATAAGCCCCATACGAGAAAACAGAAATGCGATAACAACAGCAGCGAATACCTCGAAAAAACCTTCCACCCATAAATGAACGACCCACCAGCGCCAGTAGGTCACAATGGTCAAATGTGCCTGAGGCCCCCACATTAAGCCCGGAATGTAGAATGTCGGAATCGCAACCGAGGCGATCAGAAACAGCGTCAGCAGATGACGGCTCTCCCCCTTTTTCTTCAGAGCCGGCCAAATTGCCCGCGCCATGAGGAAAAACCAGATAAATAAGCCGACCGTCAGAAAAATTTGCCAAGCCCGGCCTAAATCGACATATTCATAGCCCTGATGTCCAAAATAAAAATTATGCGTCGCACTTGTAATGTAGCCTTTGACCGCAAGCCATTCGCCCGCCATTGAACCGGCAACGATCAGCAGCAGGCAGCTAAATAGCACGTTCACCCCTAAACGCTGGTATTTAGGCTCATGCCCCGAAATCGCTGGTCCGATGTACAGACCCGTTGCAAGCCATGCGGTCGCAATCCAAAATACCGCAAGCTGTTGATGCCAGGTTCGCGTGACGCTATAAGGGAACCATTCCGCGAGCGGAATGCCGTAAAAGCCATTGCCTTCCACCGCGTAATGGGCCGTAATCGCTCCGAGACCTACCTGCACGGCGATCAGCGCCGTCACGATCCAGAAATATTTCATCGTCGCGCGCATGGAAGGCGTCGCTTTTACTTGCAGGAGCGGATCTTGCTCCGGTATATGCTCGCTATCATCCTGCTCCTTGCTCCGCTGTACTGCGTAATACCAAGCAAGCGCTCCTACTCCCGCAAGCAGCAAAACGACGCTCACAATGGACCAAAGCAGCGAAACGCTGGTCGGTTCATTGTCAATGAGCGGCTCGCCCGGCCAGTTATTCGTATACGTAATATCCGAGCCTAATCGATTCGTCGAGGTCGACCAAGTCGCCCACCAAAAAAAGGCGTTTAGCTTCTCGCGGTCCGCCGCTGAGCTTATCGTATTGGCCGGCAGCGCGATTTGCTCGCGATATACGGCCCATTCAGGCGCATCTCCGAATACAGCTGCATAATAGTCACCCAGCTCAGAAGCCGTCAATGCCCGTAGCGTTGTAATGATAAGGTCACCCGTCTGTGCGTCATACGTATTGGTGCGGATTTCACGCTTGAGCGTGGCTTTAAGCTCCGCCTGCTGCTCCTCGGTCAGCTGGTTATAAGGCAGCTGGTATTTTTGCTGCGCGTGATAATCATTCATAAATACAAGCTGCCGATGCAAATAGTCAGCCGTCCAATCCGGCGCTACATAGGAGCCATGGCCCCAGATGCTGCCCAGCTCCTGACCGCCCATTCGCTGCCACACCTGTTGACCCGACATAATATCGGCTTTAGTAAAAATCACATCTCCCTGCTCCGTGACCACTCGCTCTGGGATCGGCGGCTTCTCCTGAATAATTTCTCCGCCGTAATAGAGCAATACGCCAAAGGATAGAACAAATACGAGCGCCAATGCCGCCCATAGCTTTTTATAAGGCATGAACTCCCCGCCTTTACCTATTTAATTTAAACTCGGTATATAAGCACAATAAGGATCACTCTCCAAATAATCGCCAGTGAGAGCATAGGCCCTCGCCCTTGAACCGCCGCATATGTGTTTGAAGCGACAGATTCCGCATTTCCCCTTTAACAGCGATTTATCCCGCAGCTGCTGCATGATAGGGGAATGCTGGTAAATGTCTGCGAGCGGCCGCTCGCGTACATTGCCGCATGCAATCGGCAGAAAACCGCTTGGATAAACATCCCCCGTGTGGCTAATAAAAACAAAGCCGTCCCCATCATTGACGCCTTTGGGCGCACGTCCCAGCATGTCGGCATGTTTGCCCATGCTCGCGCCTCTATCTATGCATCCCGCTATTTCCTCACCTGCATGTTTTCGCCCCTCCAATTGCTCCCGCTTTTGCTGCTGCATAAAAACTCTGCGATAATGCGGTGCTTCCGTCGCTTTCACTCCGTACGGCATCATTCGCTGAATTTGGCACAGCCACATCATTACAGCCTCATGCTGCTCCGGCGAAATCATGTCTGCCTCCATTCCCCGGCCCGTCGGGACGAGAAAAAACACGCTCCACAAGACGACGCCCAATTCCTTCACCTTCTCGGCGATTGCAGGCAAATCGTCCACATTGTAGCGCGACACGGTTGTGTTCACCTGCAGTGGAATTTGCTGCTCCTGCAAATATGCGATTCCTTTCATCGTCTGGTCAAACGAGCCCCTCGTTCCGCGAAAATGATCATGAATATCCGCTGTCGAGCCATCCAGACTGAACGCCCAACGCGACAAGCCCGCTTCCTTTGCCTTGCAAATCGCCTCATACGTAACCTTCGGCGTGGCGCTAGGTGTCATCGAAACCGGCAGTCCCTGCTCCTCGGATGCATATTTAGCAAGCTCAAACAAGTCCTGCCGCATTAGCGGGTCACCACCTGTAAAAACAAATAACGGCCGATCCATCGCCGCGATTTCATCAATCAGCCGCTTGCCTTCAGCAAGTGTTAGCTGACGAGGATCTGCCTTGTACTGCGCCTCCGCTCGGCAATGCAGGCATTTGAGCGCACAGGCGCGGGTCACCTCCCAAATGACGATAAATGGATTAACGTTGTAATCGCGCTCCTGTTTGTTTACTGTCATGCTCATATTTCTCCCTCCTCTCCTTAGCAAAATAGAAACTGTCCTTATTTTAGAAAACATTCTGGAGCGCAACTGTGCGTCCCGTCACATTCGCAAGCGGCACCTTACTTTATTGTTGAGGTGTACGGTATCACTTTAGGCATCTACTGGATTGAAAGGAAGGATGACCATGCTGAATGTGAGGCATATGATGATTGTGTTTGCAATTTTGGGGGCAATCGCTGTTTTCTGCGCATACATCCCTGCGGAGGAAAATGATGCGGCCGCTATTGCGGAAGCGGCGGAAACGTTGAATCAGCCGCCTATAGCACCGATTATTCACCGGGAGGGAAGCACGGTAAAGATTGAAATGACTGCTCAGGTAACCGATGTGGAAATTTCCAAAGGCGTCTTTTACAATGCGTGGACGTTCAATGGGACGGTACCCGGACCTGTGCTGCATGTGAACGAAGGCGACACGATTGATTTTACGCTGAAAAATATGGACCCGAACGTGCCCCATTCGATGGATTTTCACGCTGTTCATGCTGCACCTAGCAAAAAATTCATCGATGTGATGCCGAATGAAGAAGGTCACTTTAGTTATAAAGCTCAGTCGCCGGGCGTGTTTATGTATCATTGCGGGACAAGTCCGGCACTCGCCCATATCGCAAACGGCATGTACGGCATGATTATTGTAGCGCCTGCGAATGGTTATCCTAGCGATGCAGACATTGACCGGGAATACACGATTGTGCAAAGCGAGTGGTATACGGAGCATGACTATCAAGCTTTTTTAAATGATGAGCCTATCTATGTCGTGTTTAATGGCAATGATTTTGGGCTGAAAGAACAGCCTTTCCTTGCCAAAGTCGGAGATCGGGTGCGGTTTTATGTCAATAACGCCGGTCCGAACGAGGTCAGCTCGTTTCATATTGTAGGCACCTTGCTGGACCGGGTTTATATGGACGGCAATCCGCGTAATGTGCTGTATGGCCTGCAAACCTATTTGCTTCCGGCAAGCGGCGGTGCTGTAGTCGAGGTGACTGTAACTGAAGAAGGCGACTATCCGATTGTGACGCATCAGTTTAATGATGCCGCCAAGGGCGCCACCGCGATATTACGCGTAACAAAAGACGGCAAGGATACGCATGAGCCAGCGATGAAGCATTAGCGCAGAAGCGCAATTTTCTGCTTCATGCCCTCTCTCGTTCGATTGACGATGTTCGTTATTTCGCTGCGAGTCGGCTGCTCCAGATGTATGCCCACGACCACCGTAGCGGTTACGCCGAGGCTGCTTGCCGCCAGCATCGCCAGTTCCGCTGCCAGCTCTCCTTCTTGGTGTCCTGGCAGTGTGATGGTATCACATTTAGGAGCAGCTAAATGAGCGCCCCATGCTGTCCAATACGCGGTAGCTGAAGCGCCAATATGGGCCGCTCCCCCGGTGATGAGAAAGACTAAATCGCTGCCCATTGGCAGCACCCGAATGTCCACCTGCTGTTCAAGCTCTTTTTTATGCTCCATTTGCTGCTCCATATTCCCCTCCCGCTTGGCCGCGTTCAATCAGCGCGGCCTTTCCTTTCGTTATACCGCGAGTCTACAGCAAACTAGACAGGATGGCTGTGACAGCCGTCACCCGCAGCGTCTTCCTGCTCGCATACCCTTTGCCCCGCACAATGTGATTCCCGTCACAAAGCCGCCTCTCGCTTTCGATTATGCTTTAGACATAGCCAAAACCAATCTTTTCGAGGAGGAATGTTTTATGCAAGCTTTCACTGCAACTGTCAACGCTACGGAGTATCCGCCGCAATTAAAGCACAAAGTTATTTTTCAAACGTTTCAGGAGCTTAAGCCTTCCGAAGCAATGCTGCTCATTAACGACCATGATCCCGTGCCGCTCCGCTTCCAATTCGAATCGATGTACAAGGATCAGTTTGATTGGGAATATATCGAGCAGGGCCCTGAGCTTTTTCGCGTCAAAATCGGAAAGCTTGCGCTGTAGCAGCAAAAAGCTTTGTAAAATAGCTTCGATAAGGAGGCAAGCAAATGGCCGAAGTGACTATCGTCAATGAAAAAACGATTAAAATTGCGGTCCAGCTGGAGGATGCGCTGACCATGATCCGCGATGCTCAGACCCATATTACGGAATATGCGTTCGACATCGTCACCATGGTGGAAAAAATGCCGCAGTTCAACTATACGTATTTTTGCTTTTATGCTTACGACAGCGCATCGCTTTTCGAGCGAATGCTGAATACGGACCCCAAGCAATACACCTCCTTTTCACTCGATGCGCCGGACTCCTTTTTCTATGCTTTATATGGAGGAATGACGGGGCTGTACGAGGAAGCGAGGCTTTACCTTTAACGATCGGAGGAGGAGAGCAGCCATGCTAGCTAAGCAAACCCGAATTGTGGAGCTTGATGTCAGGCCTTATTTGCGCCAAAAGCTGGAGCCCTTCCAGCTCATTATGGATCAGGTGAAGGAGCTGGAAACCCATGATGTGCTCGTGCTCCATGCTCCCGCTGCTTGGCTTGATGAAGGTAAAGGGCTACGCCAATAAAGTTCAGCAGGTTGGCCCTGAGCACTGGAGCGTCACTTTCGTCAACAAAAAAAACAAGAGCTTCCTGCAGGCATGGGATGCAGAGCCCGATGCAGCGATGGAGGATGCTGTAAGGGACGAGGCAGTAGATACCGAAGCGGCAGCCTCCCAAGCTTCTTCAGAGCATTCCGGCAAAAAAATCATTCGGCTGGACAACCGCGGACTGGAGCCGCCTCAGCCGATGATTCGCACCTTGCATGCGCTGGAGAAGCTGGGCACCGGCGATGAAGTCATCATTCATAATGATAGAGTTCCCGTCTTCCTCATTGAGGAGCTAAACTCGCTTGGTTACGCCTTTACAATTGAAGAGCAGGAAGACGGTACCGCACAAGTGTTCATTCAAAAAAGCTAGGAGGCCTCAGCTTATGTTACGTCTCCCTTTTCTCTTTATCGCAACAGGCATTACCGGTTTTACCTTGTTCCATCTCACCTCCCTTTTGTCGCTTGCCGACTGGATAGGAGATCCTGTCCGCGGGCCCACAGGATGGTTCAACATCCATCTCATCATCCTTGGATGGGCAACGATGATTGCAATGGGCGCTGTATATCAGCTCATTCATGTTATTTTACAATCAAAAATTTTTAGCGAACGGCTCGCTTATGTCCATTACGGCTGCTTCACCGCCGGGGTGTGCGGACTGCTTTACGGGTTCATTAAAGGCGAAGTTGCCTGGATTGCCGGGTTTGCCGTGCTCGCTCTAATCGGTCTGCTGCTGTTCGCCTTTAATGTCATTTATACTCTATGGCGCGCCGAGCAGTGGAATGCCATCACGCTCAGCACCGCTTGCGCTGTATTGTATTTGGCGCTCACAGGGCTATCCGGCATGGGGATGGGGCTGAACTTCGCCCTCAATGCCTGGAGCGGGCTGCATGAGCGCATGTTCGGTGCCCATATTTGGCTCGGCACCTTAGGGTGGTTCGGGCTGCTCATTACCGGCTTCAGCTATAAAATGCTGCCGATGTTTTATTTGGCGCACAGCTTTCCAGCACGCCTGTCCTATGTCACGCTCGGCTTATGGAATGCTGGCGTGCTGATGGGCGCTGCCTCCTTCCTGTTTGACTGGGGCTTCTGGGCAAAATGGACCGCGCTGCTCTTTCTCGTGCTTGCGCTGCTTGCCTACAATGTTCACCTTGCGCAAATTCGCAAGCATCGGCATAAGCGCCATCCCGGCGCAGGCATCGTATGGTCGTTGAACAGCTGCCGCGCTATTGCGCTGTTTGCCATCAGTGCGCTGATCTATACGGCGTTTTATCCGCAGGCGTTTGGCTCAGCTGAGCTGGTAACAGCTGCGGGCTGGATTTATTTAGGCGGCTGGGCCAGTTTTATGATTTTATGCTACTTGTCCAAAATCGTCCCCTTCCTATGGTGGACGCAAAAATACGGTCCGCAGGTCGGCAAGCCAGGCATACCTACCATGGCCGCTTTGTTGGGAGATAACGGCGTCAATCTTGGACTTACCGGCATCGCTTTTTCCCTGCTGCTGCTGTTTGCGGGGCTGCTGTTTGGCCTGCCGTTTCTGACGCTTGTAGGCGGACTTGGCTTTTCCTTATTTTCACTCGGTTATATTTCATTAATCGCCTTGGTATTTACAAAATGAGAAGCAGAACTTTGGAGGGGAGAGGAGCAGGATGGAGAAACGATCAGATGAACGTTTGGGCGAACAATTGGAAGAGAGTACGAAGGAGCAGGTATGGGAATTGCTGCGCAAGGTGCATGATCCTGAGCTGGGCGTCAATATTGTCGATCTCGGCCTTGTATACGACTTGAATGGGGAAGATGAACATATTACCGTGATCATGACGCTGACAACGCCAGGCTGCCCGATGCACGATATGATTGCTGGCGGCGTCCGGCATGTGCTGCTGGGGGAGCTGGGCTTCACCTCCGTCGACGTAAATGTCGTCTGGGAGCCTGCATGGCAGCCCGCCATGATGTCGGAGGAGGCGAAGGAATTTCTAGGCTATTGCTAGGTACGAGCGTAAACGGCTTTCGCCGCCCTTGGGTGGCAAAGCTAACGTTTGCCGGCCCAATCCTTTTTATCAAGTTTATAAT
Organism: Paenibacillus sp. FSL H8-0537; assembly: GCF_038051995.1. Taxonomy (NCBI): domain Bacteria; kingdom Bacillati; phylum Bacillota; class Bacilli; order Caryophanales; family Paenibacillaceae; genus Paenibacillus; species Paenibacillus sp. FSL H8-0537. The sequence goes on from NZ_CP150290.1 coordinate 3,988,505, forward strand.
AGTTATATTTTTCGTTATCCATTTCAATAATACTCTGAAAGTTAAAACCGCATTTTTGTATTACCTTATTGGACGGAACGTTATTTAATAGAGCAATAGCACTAAGCACCTTAACGTTCGTACTCTCAAACAAATAATTAATCACTCCTTGTGACGCTTGGGTTGTAAAGCCTTTACCTCTATGATCCTTAGATATTGCATACATGATTTCTCGATTTGGCGGCGGCAATTCTTCTTTAATTCCTGAACAACACCAACCGATAAATTCTCCTGTCTCTTTCAATATAATTCCTAATCGCAGACGGAGTTCACCAATGTCTTCACTTGTTGATACAGCATTCAAAAACTGTTTATTTTCTGGAATTTCATAGTTGATAAACCAATCTTCCCTCTGCTCTTTCGATACGTTCCAGCCTGGCAAAAATTCATGTATTTCAGGTTGCCAGGTGAGTGAATGAAAATCATCTAAATCCGTAACTAAAAATTCTCGTAGAATGACATCCTTACATTCAATCGCAAAAATGTTTTCTTTGGAATCGGAACGAGCATTTGTATTCATAATAAATCTCCCTCTATAAACTGTACTAATGTCTATCATACCTCTCTAAGTGAATCTATTGCGAGGGTATAATGACTATAATTGTTTTTTATTTAGCAACAATATTTCAGAAAATAGCCTTCTAAATAAGCAAGCTGCCGATGATCCTCATCGCGGCTTGCCTATTCCTATTCGTGTTGTTGTCTATTCCTAGTAACACTACGAGCGTCTCACGGAGCGATACCAACTCCAGCAGGCGGTTGCTTTAATTCACCTTTCCCCGCTTATACCCTTATGTCGGTTCCTCCAGCACGAATGCTCCCTTGCCGCGTTCCTCCTGAATCCAAGCTGCCATACCAGCGCTGTCCTGCACAGCGAATACCGGGAGCCCACCAAAACTCACCGGATACCATGATGCAACCGCAACGACCTGCTCTAATTGTTTAACGAGCGCCTCGTCCTCCTCCTCGCGAATCAAGACGATCTTCGGATAGCACTCTTGTTTAAAGCCCTCGACAATGACCCAGTCCATGTCGCCAAACTGCTGAAGCAGCTCCTTCAGCGGCGTCGGCCGCTGCTCCATAATCGCCGTGCGATGCGGCGAGGTAATGGCGATTTTATGCGCACCCGCCTCGCGATGCTGCCATGTATCAGTACCCGGATGATCAATGTCAAAATCATGACCGTCATGCTTAACCGTGCCGACGCGGCAGCCGGCTTCGGCGAGCTGCTTGACCAGCGCTGCGGTCAGCGTCGTTTTTCCGGTGTTTTTAAAGCCGACAATTTGAATAATGGAAGTATGCAATGGTCGCTCTCCTTCTTTTTCTCGCGCTGCTGTGATCCCTATCACTTCACGACTACCACATGTTGTATTATCATTAGCTTCTGAAACTAAATGTAGTTATTTCAGTAGGAAGGAGAATGTGATGCTGACCTTCTACCCCCGGTTCATCCGTACCTTTACAGATTTGCCCGGGCATCTCTCCCTGCTGATTCACGCCTGGAACGGCTGTAATATGCGCTGCTACGGCTGCCATAATGATGCGGAATTAATCGCGCAGAAGCCGGTTCCGCATTTGCTGTTAACCCCAGAGCAGACGCTTGAGCGGCTGAGCGGCAGCGATGGGCTGTTCGACGCTGTGCTGTTCAGCGGGGGCGAATTTTTAATCAGCAGCGCGGCTGAGCTGGAAAGCTTCCTGCGGCGTGTGCGCCTTATTTTCAGAGGGAAAATCATTGTTATGACGAATGGCACGTTCCCTGGCAAACTGAAGCATCTGCTGGAACTGGCGCTGATCGACGGCGTTCATATCGATATGAAGCTGCCCTTTCACCTGCTGGACCCAGTGGAGGATGCCGAGGTATTCGAGGCGATTATCGGCGCCCAGCCTTCCGACCGCTTCTGTCAGGACATCCTCGACTCCGTCGATCTCGTCATTCGCCACAACAGCAGGCTGAGCCAAGTAAGGACGGTTCGTTATCCGCTGCTGAGCGAGGAGTTTTTCGTCCAGATTGCCTCCTATATTGAGCAGTTGAAAGACAAGTATGACAGTATTGTACCTTATTACCTGAATCCCTACCATCCACCGCAAAAATAGAACGGAGGCCGATGATGTTTAGCCAATCTACCGATATTATCCACACGTTTACTTCCGGGTCCGAGACGAAGCAAGCCGACTACTTGAAAAGAGAAAACAGCAACTTTGTCTACTCGCTGCCGCTGCTGCGCCATAATTTGAACAATTTTGCCGAGGAGGAGTATTTGCTGGAGCATATTTTGCCGCCCGCGCTTACCGAGCTCTATTGGGACGGCGTTGTGTACATTCACGACAAGCAGCTTAGCCCTTATTGCCTAAGTGTAGGCTGTAAGGATATTGCGGCGAACGGCATCCCAACACTGGCGAAAAATATGATGTCCTCGCAGCCGACAAAAAAGCTCGAAACGCTGCTGCGCCATTTCAGCAATCTCGTCGTACTGATGTCGCAGCAGGTATCCGGCGCTGTCATGCTTTCGCAGATGACGACGGTATCCGCCTCCTATCTCTATTATGAGGAGACTGTCAGAGGCCATAGCTTCACCGCCGCGGAGCTTGAGCAGCTGTTCCAAAGCTTGATCTGGGAAATGAATATGCCGCTGCGCGGTGGTTCGCAATCTGCCTTCACCAACATTACGCTTGAATTTGGCAAGCCTTCTGATGAAATCAAGGATGATTGTGTCGTCATTGGCGGCTCGCCGCTGGACATGCGCTACAAGGAAATTCCATCCGCCTACTTTGACCGGATTAACGAGGCGGTTATTGCGGTGATGAAGCAAGGTACAGGCAATGGCATCCCGTTCACCTTTCCGCTTTTGACAGTACCGATTGACGATTATTTTGACTACAGCAATCCGTTGTTTCTAGAGCTGCTGGATGGCATGTACCAATGGGGCGGCGTTTATTTCGAAAACTTCCGCAGCAAGCCGTTCGAGAGCGAGCATTATCGCCGTCTGAACCCTTATATTAAACCGCGTGATCCCGAGGTCAGCCGCAGCTTGTGCTGCCGACTGCAAATAGACTTAACGATATTGTCACGTCTCGGAAGCGGGATTTTTGGCAGCTCCACTGGCTCTACCGGTGCCGTACAAGTTCTTAATTTAAACATGAACCGCGTCCTAATGGAATACGGCGGACATGAAGATACGCTGCTTGCGAAAATCAAGGAGCTGCTGAACATTATGCAGGAAGGTCATATGGCCAAGCGCAAGTGGATTGAGCAAAACAAAGAGCTGTATCCGACCTTTTTCGCCTTAAACCGTGATTTGTCCAATTATTTTAATGTGTTTGCCGTTACTGGCATGCATGAGGGGCTAATCAATATCGGCTATGAGGGCGGGATGAACAATGAGGCAGGCAAGCAGCTCGCCCACCGAATCATGCAGTTCATGACAGAGACGATCAATGAATTTATCGTCCGCGATCAGGTTGCCTGCGGCATCGAATATGCACCGGGTGAAAATGCCGCGATCAAGCTGGCCCGTCATGATGTTAAATGGGCAAAAAACCATGACCGCAGTATTTTCGTACAGGGTACAGGGGATAACGTTTATTTAACCTCGGGGTGCATGCTGCCGTTCAGCGAAGATGATTTTCTGCGCCAGGTGGAGAACAGCGCTGAATTTCAGGCTTATGCGACATCTGGCAGCATTTTGCATCATTTCCTTGAAACGAAGCTGGCTCCGGAGAGACTCGCCGATTATTTAAAGAAAATTTTCGAGAAGCCGATTCAATATATTACGCTCACGCCGACTCTGACAAGCTGTCTTACTTGCAGCCAGCAAATCGTCGCTGAAGATGGAAAAAACATTCACTCCTGTCCTGTATGCGGCAGCGACGATATCGCCACCTTCAGCCGCGTCATCGGTTATGTCAAAATGATTGCCCGCAAAAAGCTCGAGGTAGATGAACAGGGGTACTATACAGGAGAATATAATTTTTGGAGCAATGCGCGGCGTTTTGACTGGAATACGCGCAAACGTATGAAGGAGGACGCTGTTGACCGCGTTAGCACTGCCGCTGCCGTCTCTGCAGCAGACTCTTGATTTAGACGCCTAGGATGGCCGAGTGCGGGGGCTGCGCAATAATCCCGTGCGCATTAACCACTAATTATGCTGTGCCGCACAAAACCGCCCCTCTTCCCTTCCGGATACAGCTCGGGAGGTGAATGGGCGGCACTTTTTCATGGCATACGCTATAGGGCAAATTTGTACAGTGCAGGACTGCCCAATCTTATAAAGTAGAAGCGGCAAGAGGAATGACCGTAACAAGCGTCCCCGCCTTGATGCCTGTCTTCGTAGGCGGAATGACGATTAGGCAGTTTGCATCCTTTAACGTAACCAGCGCGCTCGACATATCCACGCCCTCTTGCTTTACGTACACCAGTCCGTTGTTGAAATATCGAATGCCCCGTACATAGCGGGGGTAGGCATTAACCTTATTATAATCGGCTGCAAGAAAAGCATCATGCCCCTGAACATCAGCTGACTTATGCTCCCCCTGCATGGCGAGCAATACGGGACGCACCAATAATTCACAGCCGATAAAGCATGCTGCCGGATTGCCGGACAATCCAAAAAACAGTTTATTCTTCCATACGCCTGCGCTCGTTGGACTGCCTGGGCGCATCGCGATTTTATTAAACAGCGTTTCCCCTTCCCACTGCTGGAAAAAATCAGCGATAATATCATAATCCCCGACAGATACGCCTCCCGTTGCAATCACGATATCCACGTCGCTTGCGAGCAGCTTGTACAGCATGCTTTCAGCGTTCGCATAATGATCAGCAATGTGCTCCACGAAAAGCGGTTCAGCGCCGCATGCCCGCACTTGGGCCGCCAGCATATAAATATTGCTATTTCTGATCTTGGCGCCTTCCAGCGGCTCATTAATGGACAACAGCTCGCTCCCAGTTGAAACGATCGCAACGAGCGGCTTGCGGTGCACACGAACCTCCGCGCAGCCGAGTGCGCTCAGCAGAGCCATCTGCCCCGGCCCGATCCGTTCACCCGCCTCCAGCATTAGCTCACCAGCAAGTGCTTCTTGGCCGATTGGCGATATGTTCGCTCCGGCGGGTACTGCCTTGCGCAGCATGACATAAGGCTGGCCAGCCTTTTCGGCCTCCTCAGCCATTTCCAGCATAATGACGGCATCGGCACCATCCGGCACCATCCCGCCAGTCATAATTCGTGCTGCTGTGCCAGGCATAATCACTTTTGTCGGCACAGTACCGCTTGGCAGCTGTTCAATAACTTCCAGCATAACAGGTAGCTGCTGCAAATCCGCCGTTCTGATGGCGTAGCCATCCATGCCGGAGCGGCGAAAATGCGGAATCGCTTCTCGTGCGTGAATATTCTCAGCCAAGCTATAGCCTGCTGCATCGGCCAGTGCTATTTTGACCGTACCGGCCTGATGGACCCGATCGAGCAAGGCCTGCTGCGCGTCGCCTAGCGTCACTGCTTTTCTCTGATGCTTGCTATCGTTCTTCTCCTTGTGTATGTTCATTAGAAGGTCGTCCTTTCAAAAGCTGTTCTCATTTATTTCAATGTACCAGTATAATGTGCCAAACCACTGTGAGATAGGTCACTAAAGAATAGCTCATGCATGTCTATATTGCAAAAAAAAGACCAATCAGCCTGGCACTGATTGATCCCATCTATGAAATGCCGATATTATTTATATATTAGAAATACTAGGAAGGAAGATGCTCGTTATGCTGCTTCATAAAGGAGAAACACTGTTCCGTCAAGGAGAGCTAGGACCGCTCTACCACATTAAAAGCGGGATGCTCAAAATTATTCGCCTGCATGAGGATGGCAATCCGATTCTAATGAATATTATCACCGCTGGAGAAACGATTCCCCATCATTCGCTCATTACCCAGCAGGCGTATCACGGAACAGCTGTAGCGCTGGTCACCTGCAATATTGAGGTGTTGCCGCCCCGAGAATGGTACCAAACGCTGGAGAGCGAGCCGGAAAAATGCCGTGATATTGCGCTGCTGCTGCAAAACAAGCTGCGCATGATGCAGCAGCGCATCGATCAATTGACGCAGGCCGCACCGATTGATAAGCTCCGCAAGCTGGAGCAATGGTTCGACCAGTATATTTCACCAGCTACCCTTTGCGATGTGCTGACGCAGGATGAAATTGGACAGCTGATCGGGCTGCGCCGCGAAACAGTCAATCGGCTGCTGCGCGCAAAGGCCACCGAGAGCGCAGTGAAGAAAGCATCCTTCTAATTAAACGGTATCGGCTGTTTCCTGCTGCTCGCCTTGCCCATCGTTCAAGCTTTCAGCCGGACCAAAAAACTCAAAATGAATATCGGAAGCCTGAACGTCAAACACCCGCAAGGCGCGATTGATCATTTTCATAAATGGCTGTGGTCCGCAAAAATAAAAGCTGGCATCCGTCGTCGGAATAGCTGTGCGAAGCCATGGGAAATTGATCAGCCCTTCCTTATGGTAATCTTTAAGCGCCTTGTCATGTGCCGTAGGCTGCGTATAGCAGTAGAAGACGGACAGCTGCGGGTGACGGCCGGCAAGCGCGGTTACCTGCTCCTTCATCGCATGCGTGTCTCCATTCGTGGTCGCATGGATAAAGGTAACCGGCCGCTCTGGACTGGCTTCCACTACAGCATGCAGCATACTCATCATCGGTGTCAGCCCAACGCCGCCGCTAATGAGCACGACAGGCCGCGTATCCTCCAAATCCACGGTAAAATCGCCCGCCGGTGCTGACAAATGAACGACATCTCCTTCGCGCAAATGCTCATGCAAAGACACGGACACTTTGCCAGCAGGCTGGCCATCCCGCCCATCCTCGCGTTTGACCGAAATACGGTAATAAGGCTTGCTTGGCGAGTCCGATAAACTATATTGGCGAATATGGGTAAAAGCATCGTTCGGCAGTTCCCTTTTCATGCTCACATATTGCCCAGCTTTAAAGCTTGCAATTGCACCGCCGTCCTCCGGCAGGAGGTAGAAGGATGTAATGTTGTCGCTCTCCTGAACCTTTTTATTGACCACAAAAGCCCGGAACCCTTCCCAGCCGCCATGCTGCTGCTCTGCCTGCTTATACATTTCCTTCTCCACGCCGATAAACGCATCGGCAATAAGGCCATAGGCTTCTGCCCACGCCTGCAAAATATCATCCGTAGCCGCATCGCCCAGCACATCCTTGATCGCAGCAAGCAAATATTTGCCAACAATCGGATAATGCTCTGGCAAAATCCCCAAGCTTCTATGCTTATGGGCAATTTGCTTCACAACTGGCAATATAGCAGCCAAATTATCAATATGAAGAGCGGCAGCGTAAACCGCATTTGCGAGCGCCGCTTGCTGCTTGCCTTGTTTTTGATTGGCATGGTTAAAAATATGAAGCAGCTCCGGATGAGCCGCAAACATCGTTTCATAGAAACGCTTCGTAATTGTCGTGCCGTGGACTTCCAATACAGGAACGGTAGATTTAATTGTGGCAATGGTCTTCTCACTCAGCATCATCGCACTCTCCTCACGGGTTTAAGTATCCTTCAAACTTGATCTTCACCAGTATAAACAAGGAATACGTTTTTGATTGTGATTGAAATCACAATAAAGAATGCTGAATTGTGACAGTTTCCCATGGGTTAATCGACAAAAGTGAAAAACTAAGAAAAACGCCTGGCGGCAAAGCTATCATTTCGCGGGTGAAAAATAAGCCCATATTAAGGGGGAACATTATAATAGGATTATATTTCAAAAAAATCCAGCTAAAGCAAGGGCTTCAGCTGGATTTGAGCATTTTTTCAACCTTATAGCGAATTTTGTCACATTTGACGTCAATCATTCACGTTTTAGACAATCGTTAGACAAAGTTCTTTAAGGTTCGACTAAGGTTTTGTTTATATAATAATAACTATCAACCCCACAGTTGATCATATAACTAGGACAGGCCCACAGAGATGTGGGCCACTTTTTTTGAAAACATAGGAAAGGATACGATGTTTGCATCCTTTCTCTCTATTTCTCGGAATGAAACGCGCCGCGCCGCCAGAGGACGGCGACAGCCCCTTCACCTTGTCCAGCCTTCATTCCAAACCTTAAAATCAGGTTTGCCATCCTCCGACCAATGCAGCTGCTTGACGAACGTATGACGATTCGGATCATTTAGCGGGTCTCCCTCAATCTCCTTATAGGTGCGGGCATGGTACACGAATACATCCGTCTCGCCATCCTCCGCTACAGTGAAGCCGTTATGGCCCGGCCCATACTGATCGCGCCCCTCATCCGTCTTAAATACCGGCTCCGGCGATTTCGTCCACGAAGCAGCATCAAGCAGGTCGCTGTCCTCAGATGCCGTAAGCAAACCGACGCAATAATTAAAATCGGTAGCGCTTGCAGAATAGCTGATGAAAAGGCTGCCGCCCCGTTTAATGACCGCTGGCCCCTCATTAACCAAATAGCCGATTTTTTCCCAATCGTATTCCGGGGTTGCGATCATAATCTGAGTCCCGCGAATCGTCCAAGGGTTTTCCATCGCCGCGATGTACAGGTTCGTATTGCCTTTAATCGCTGGATCATTTTGCGCCCAAACCAGATAGCGCTCTCCCTTATGCTCAAACGTCGTAGCATCCAGATTGAAGGACTCCCAGTTCATTACGATTTTGCCTTTCTCCGTCCATGCGCCCTCCAGCGGATTAGCGCTTTCATTTTCAAGCACGTAGGTACGATGAGCAAAGCCTGCATCCGTCCTGCCCGAAGCAAAATAAATGTACCATCGGCCATCGATAAAATGAATTTCAGGAGCCCAAATTTTCTCGCTCATCTCGCCGCTTTCATGTTTGTGCCAGATTGCAACCGGCTCCGCATCAGCCAAACCAACGATCGTCTGCGAGCGGCGCAGCTCAATATAATTATAATCCGGCTCAGTTGCCGTGAAATAATACCAGCCGTCTACATGCTTATAAATCCACGGATCAGCGCGCTGCAAAACGATCGCTTTACCTTCATTTTGCTTGAATCGCGTTGTAATCGGCTGTAAACGCTTCGATGATTTTGTCTCCGCCGTCTTTTCTCCATTTGGCAACTGCATCATTCCAACCTTTCTCGTCAAGCTCACCCATACGTATCCTCATTATATACAAAAGCCAGTCCTCGCTCAATGACAGGTATCGTAAAGGCTTAGGCCTCCTCTGACTGAACCCTTCTTCTGCCGCCATGAAATACATTGTCGAGCGATAGCCAGCTGCTGCCGTTCATCGTCAAATGGACACAGCAGGCAAAGAGCAGCAAATCAATTTCAAAGCCGTTGATCAAGCCTTTTTCCCACGATACATACAAGGTCGCAACAATCATTTGAATACCGAATAAAGCGGCAAATATTTTGGTTTCAAGGCCGAGAATCAGCGCAGCTCCGCCCACTACCTCAAGAGTTGCGATCACATAGGCGAAAAATCCCGAAATGCCAAAGTTGTTGAACATCGTTGAAACGCTATCCATGCCCATAATAAACTTGTCGACACCGTGAAATATAAAGATGATTCCCATTACGATTCTTAATATAAAAGATCCCATTTCAAGCCTTTTCAAATGCCTTTGTTGATACACGCCTTCAGCTCCTTAGTCCTTAAGAATCACAAAAATAGTATTAACGGTACAAAATGATTATATTGTACAATAACATTAACTGACAACAACAGTTATTATTCGACAAGAACATGCCAAAAAATCATTCTATAATTATCAGGAGGAACTGTGGTGAACGACTTTAAATCTGAATTCCATCAGCTGCTAGCCTTTACGCTTCGCAAAAAAATCATGGCCGGATTTTCAATCATTCTCGTCTTAATTATCGGTTTGTCAGGCCTCTCCTATTTTGAGCTGAATCTCAAGGATAAGGATTATGCTGCACTGAAGCAAAGCATCGTCAATACAGAGAGACAACAGCTACTGGCCGATGCGGCCGCAGCAGCGACAAATGCTGGAGCATCCGATAAAGTCAGGGCATGGCTTGACTATGAGCAGCAACAGCTGAATACCATTCTTCAGGACGACAGTTCAGAAAAAAACGCTAGCGTTGCCGAATTGCTTTTTCCGCTTCTTACGTGTCTCATTATATTGCTTGGCTTAATTGTTGCACGAGCCATCAGCCATTACATAGCAGAGCCTGTTGTTCGCATATCGCGAAATATTGAACAAATTGCCGACGGAAACTTACTCGTTTCTGAGCTGACCCTGAAGCAAAATGACGAAATTGGTGAAACCGCCCGGGCAATCAACCGAATGAAGCAATATTTATTGCAGCTCATCGGACAAATCAATCAAGGAGCTGAGCAAGTAGCTACCTCTTCCCTGCTTTTACATGACGGCTCGGAGAAAAATACAGTGGCCGCGAAACAGCTTACGGCTCATATCATTACGATATCCGGGCAAGTCCAGCAGCAGCATGAGGGTATGCTGGGTGCACGTCATAAAGCCGAAAGCAACTTCGAACGGGCTGAAATGATGAAGCAGTCCGCGGACATCAGCCTGAATGCGTCTGCCCTAGTCGTTCAAGAGGTAAATTATGGCGGCTCAGTTATTGAACAAACCGTTATTCAAATGGAGAAGATAAAACATTCGACGGAAGAGACATTCGCGATCATTCATCAGCTCTCGGCAAGGTCGCAGGAGATCGGCGCCATTGCCGATGTCATTACGGCGATTGCCAGCCAGACGCATCTGCTCGCTTTGAATGCCTCAATAGAAGCGGCCCATGCTGGCGAGCAAGGCAAAGGTTTTGCCATCGTTGCAAGCGAAGTGCGCAAGCTCGCAGAGGAAGCACGCGTCTCCGCAGAACAAATTTTCGAGCTCATCGCCAATATTCAAAAGGATACGAATACCGCCTCCCATTCGATTGGCGTAGGAATTGAAGAAACGGAAGCGGGCATGAAGGTGGTCCAGCAGGCCGGCCAGTCGTTCCGTAATATCGATACTTCCGTACAAGAAGCTTCGCTTCATATTGGAGAAATTACAGCGGCTGTCAGCCATTTTGGCGATGACTCGCGCACGATGGCTGATTTGTCGGAACGCCTAGCTACGATGTCGCAAAGCATTGCCGAGGACATTCGCAACATTTCCTCCTTCTCCGAGGAGCAAATGGCGACCGTTCAGCAGATGAGCGCTTCGTCAGAAGCGTTAACATCGCTCTCTACTGAGCTGCGGGAAGAAACGCGCAAATTCAAAATAACGCCGGAAGAACCCGAAGCGGCGGCTATTGCTGAAACATTTGAATAAAATGACGGGCGGCATTGGAAAGATAACGATTCCTGAGCCAAACGATACCGACATCTGATTGAAAATCCGTGTCCGTGATGGCCAGCATGCGAATCGTTGGCAGCGGGAAAGAGGCCATGACCGATTTGGGAAAGACGGTAACGCCGATCCCAGCTGCCACAAGTGCCATTATAATGGCGACGCTGGAGCATTCGCAGATGATTTTCGGCTCAAAGCCATGAGCGCGGCATTCAATCATCACCTTCTCATGCATCGCCGTTGTCCGCTCCGTCTTAAGGGCAAGAAACGGCAAATCCTTAAGCTCGCTCATCTGCATCGATTGCTTGTGTGGATCTGTGCTCCACTTTGAAGGCAGTACGGCTACAAACGGATCGGATGGCAGCGGCAAAATCGAATAAGGCAATGAATCAGACGCCGATTCAAACGGGAGTCTGGCAACGACAAGCTCAATGCTGCGCTTCTCCAACTGACTGCCCAGCAAATAATGATCGCCTTCCCAAATTTTAAACGTTACCTCGGGATGCTTGTCTCGAAACCGCTCAATGACAGGCGGCAGCAACGATATGCAGGACACGACCGAGCCAATAGGCAGCACGCCCTGAATGCCCGCATCGAGCTCTCGCACCTCCTGCATCGTTTCATTAAATTGGTTGACTAAGCTTTCCGCCTTATCGCGCAGCAGCTCTCCCGCGTGGGTCAGCACAAGGCTTTTGCCATTGCGGTCAAATAAAGTGACGTTCAGTTCCTGCTCCATTTGCTTTAATTGGCGACTAAGCGGAGGCTGCTCCATATTAAGCAGCTTGGCGGCGCGCGTAATCTGCCCTTCCTTGGCGATCGCCAGGAAGTATTTGAGCTGACGTATATCCATATGCATTCTCCTATACCTAAAAAGTATGATGATCCGACAAAACAGATATTATCAATATACTTGGTTAAGTGGTACGATTCAACTACACGACTATCACGAATATAAGTGGGAGGATTCAAAAATGAGCCAACCGATTGCCATTGAATTAGCTGCTACCAAAAAAACAAAGCCACAAGCCGATCAACTTGGGTTTGGAAAATATTATACCGACCATATGTTCATTATGGACTATGAAGCATCGAAAGGCTGGCATAGCCCAAGAATCGTTCCTTACCAGCCGATTACGCTCGACCCTGCTTCCAAGGTGTTCCATTACGGACAAACGGTGTTCGAAGGTTTGAAAGCGTATCGCACAGATAAAGGCAGCATTTTGCTGTTCCGTCCGGAAGAAAACTTTAAACGGCTTAACCGCTCTAACGAACGTCTGAGCATTCCGCATCTTGACGAGGAAATTGCGCTGGAAGCTTTGAAGCAGCTCATTGCTGTTGATCAGGACTGGATCCCTGATGAGGATAAAACATCCCTATACGTCCGTCCATTCATTATTGCGAATGAATCATCACTTGGTGTAGCCCCTTCGCAAAACTACATGTTTATGATTATCCTTTCACCAGTCGGCTCGTATTACGCGGAAGGCATTCATCCGGTGAAGATTTTTGTGGAATCCGAATATGTACGTGCGGTTAAAGGCGGCGTCGGCAATGCCAAGACAGCCGGCAACTATGCCGCAGGCCTGAAAGCCCAGGAAGAAGCGGCAGCTAAAGGCTGTACGCAAGTGTTGTGGCTGGACGGTGTTGAGCGCAAATACGTAGAGGAAGTCGGCAGCATGAATGTCTTTTTCAGCATCAATGGCACAATTGTAACTCCGGCGCTGAATGGCAGCATTCTCGACGGCATTACGCGCAAATCGATTATTGAGCTGCTTAAATCGTGGAACATTCCCGTTGAGGAGCGCAAGCTGTCCATTGACGAGCTAGTCGAGGCTTATCATAACGATACGCTGGAGGAAGCTTTCGGAACGGGTACGGCAGCGGTTATTTCTCCAATTGGAGAGCTGCATTACCTCGATGAGCAGCTGCTGCTGCGCGGCGGAGAGACAGGACCTTTGTCACGCAAGCTGTATGAGACGTTAACAGGCATCCAAACGGGCGTCATTGCCGACCCATTTGGCTGGACCGTTGAACTTCCAAGTGCCCAATATACCGCTGGAACAAAATAACACATAACGGCGCTCTTCCTGCGCACAGCATGCTCAGTATACACATAAAACCAACCCCGTGCTCTAGTTAGGGCAGCACGGGGTTGGTTTTTGTCTTTGCATATCTTCCATTTTTACTCATCGTATTCGGCTGCAACCATTCAAGTTGCAAAGCAGCCTGTAGATATCAATAGCTGCGATTGGTCAGTTGATCCAAGCTTTTGAACGTATAGCCTTGCGCCCTCGCACCGTCTATAATCGCTCCTAAGGCCTCAGCATTGTCGGAGGAAACCGAATGCAGCAAAATAACGGCTCCCGGATGAAGCTGGCGCATCACTTGATCCTGGGCATATGCTGCGCCCCTCTGGCTGTTAATGTCCCAATCCTTATAGGCAACCGACCAGAATACGCTTGTATATCCAGCCTGCTTGCTGACAGCAAGCACCTGATTGCTGAAAATACCTCTTGGCGGACGCAAATACGCCATTTGCTGCTGGCCCGTCAGCAGCGCGGACTGCTCCTCCACCTTTTGGAGCTCGGTCTGAATTTGTCCTGAGCTTAGCTGTGTCATATCCGGGTGGCTCCAGGAATGGTTGCCAACGATATGCCCTTCCGACGCCATTCGCTTGACTAGCTCCGGCTGATCTTTAATGAAATGGCCCGTTACAAAAAAAGCGGCAGGAACACCCTTCGCCTTAAGCGTATCCAATACCTTCGCCGTATAGCCATTTTCATAGCCATTATCGAAGGTCAGATAGAGCTCCTTTTGCTTCGTATCGCCGAGGAAAATCGCCCCATTTTGCTGGACGATGCCTTTAAAGCCCTCCTCATTAATCGAAGGCAGCTGTCCTCCTGTGCTTTTCTTAAACCCGAAATGATAAACCCCCGGCTGTGCCAACGCGCTGCCCATGCCAAGACAGCCTAGCCATACAGCCAAACACAGGCTTAGCAGCCGGAGTGTCATACGCTTCATCATGCTGTTCCCCCTCATTCATTTGCTGCTTACTCAGCTTTATGTTCTGCATCCCGCAAGCAAATTATGAGTAGAACCTCACATTAAATAAGCGATAGCTTATCCGGATTATACATCGTATAAATACGCTTGATACGGCTGCCGGCCTCCGTATGAACCCATTCCAGACATATAACCGCCTGTACAGCCTTTTCACGGCGAAAGACGAGCGCTGGCTGCCCGTTTATGATGGAGACAGATAAGCTCGCAGCGTGCAGGCTGTGCGTAGACATTCTCCGCAACAGTATGACAGCGCGGCGTGCGCTAATAACGGGCCGCCTCACTGCAGTAACTTTGCCCCCGCCGTCGGTGATAAGCACAGCATCTTGACGCATCAACGCAAGCAGCTTCCCAATATCGGCCTGTTCAAATGCCGCAACAAATGGCTCCAATGCAGCTGCGTCCACCGTTAGCTCTCGTTCTTCAGCATGCGATTGTGGAAGCTGGCGGTACAGGTCGAGCGCCTGCTTGGCACGACTTAAAATTTTGCGACAGTTTGCCTCTGACTTGCCTACCAGCTCAGCAAGCTCATCGTAGCCATAGCCATAGCCTTCACGCAGCACAAATACAGCACGCTCTAATGGGGATAAATGCTCCAGCATGACGAGCATCGCATAGCTGATCGTTTCCCTGCGCGCAAGCTGCTCCAAAGGCTCATCACCATAATTGCCGCTCCATGGCTCCGGCAGCCATTCGCCGATATAAGCTTCTCGCTTGTGGCGGGCAGATTGCAGCACATTCATACAGCGATTGACCGTCATTTTGCACAAATAGGCTTTGACATTGCTCAGCGGATAAGGCTCCGCCGACTGAAGCGTCACAAAAACATCCTGGACGACATCGTCCGCCTCCTGCCGTGATCCAAGCAGCTTGTATGCAAGCGAGCTAAGCAGCGACTTATAATCCGCATACCACTCTGCTACTTTCCACAACACCTGAGTATCCGCCATCTCGCGTCCAAAACTTCCTTTCCCTCAACAAAATAACCAAATTTATAAATTCCTATAATGTCCCTTTAGGGCGTGTCTGAAAACCCGTTCAGTGGCCCCTTTCACCGCCTTTTCGCCCCCTGCTTCGTTCCGTTTGCTTGACGTACCCCCGGTACGCCTTCACAAGCGCGCCTTGCATGGAACGAAAATTCGGCAAATTTTGCTGTCCTCAGCGTTCTCAGACACGCCCTAGTCAAAGCAGCCAGGGAACATGCTGGTTGAAATGGCAATTCGATTCCAGCTGTTGATTGTAATAATTGCTAAAATTAATGCGGTATATTCCGCTTCATCATAATAGTCTCTCACCCGATTGTACAGCTCATCCGGCACTCCCGCTTCCGAAACCTGAGTCACATGCTCGGTCAATTCCAATACGGCACATTCCTTCTCCGTATAAATTGGCGCTTCTCGCCATACGCTTAGCAGCATAATGCGCTGCAAGCTTTCGCCCTTGTTCATAAGATCCTCACTATGCATATCCAGACAAAAAGCACAGCCATTGATTTGCGACGCCCGCAGCTTAATAAGCTCATAGGTGATAGGATCAATGCCGGAGCTTGATGCTGCTTTCTCCAATTCCATCAACGCTTTAAATACAGCCGGGTTCGCCGTGCGATAGTTTACTCTTAATTTCATTATAAATTCCTCCTGGTAGGTTGGTGTTTTTCGGTTCTCATAAGATAAGACAAAGAAGCCTCCTCTTTTGTGACAAACAAAAGCAAAAAAAAACCGAACTTTACGCATAAAGCGTAAAATCCGGCTTTTTCCCTCCTATTAATGCTTGTTAGCAGCATTGCCACTCTAACTTGTACGTACATAATAAAAGATTAAATCCCATATCTCACTCAAGTTGTACGGACGACTCAATCTCATTACTATGACACTCCGAAAAGGTACCTCTCCCGACAAGCTATTGCTTCTCTAATCGGTACGTATGACCGCAGAAGGAGCATTTGAACAATATGCCTGTCTCACCCACGACCCAGCTGATGCGATCATCGTCCTCCGCTTCCAAATATTCGCGTCCCTGATCATCTCGATCTCCGGTTGCGAACAGTCCGGTTTGATTGCCGCAAACACATTCAAAGGTTAGCACCACTGTTTATTCGCCCTCCCTAAATACAAATATTTCCTGCTAATTTCGCCAAAACTATTGACAATGATACATTTTGTATCATAAATTAATAGTTAAGCTTGTATTATTATTTCAGCCTTTTTGAAGGAGCCACTAAAATGACGATGGGAGACCGATTGAAGGAACTCCGCTTACAAAAAAATCTTTCGCAAGAAGCCGTTGCCCGTGCGATCGGAATCACCCGATCAGCCTACAGTCATTACGAAATTAACAATCGCCAGCCTGTATATGAAACGCTGATTAAGCTCGCCTTCTTTTTTCATGTAACGACGGATTATATTATTGAAGGTGAAACCCGCCAGCAAGAGGCTGGGCTAGCCAGGGAAGAAACGCAAGAGCTGCTGCGGCTGCTGAATTATATGGATGAAGACAAGCGAAAAGCGTCCATTGACAAGATGCTTAGTGTCCTACGCGAGTCGGAATAATTCTTAGCCATCTTGATGCCCTGCTGCCTTCGTTAGCGGCGAGCCGTCAGAACGGCCATCATCAGTGCGAGGATAGCAAAGCTGGCTGCATAACCGCCAATAATGTCCGTTGCGTAATGGACGCTGAAATAAAGCCTTGAGGCGCCCATTAATAAAATAAGCAAGCCGGCGAGTACATAGCTGATCCGTTTCGTCGTTTGACTGAACCAGGCATCCCTTCCAATCCATATAGCTGCCAACCCATAAAGCGAAAGCGCCATCATGGCATTCCCGCTCGGGAAACTTGTGCTAGCTGCCTCTATTCCCCAAGCCTCCTCTGGCCGACCCCGGTCAAAGGCCATTTTGGCCAAAGTATTCGTTATGTATACAAGTCCAGTACCAACTATAATCGGTGCTGCTTTCAGCCAGCCGCTGCGCCAGCCGAACCATAGAAAAAGCGCAAAAGTCGCTGCGATAATAAAGAGCGAAGATCCCATATAAGACAGCACTCTAAAAAAAGCTGTCCAGCCTTCTCCCCGCATTTGCTGAGCGAATGCGGCTGTTTCTTTGTCCAGCTGTGACAGCTCCAGGCGTACAGCCTGCTGTGCAGTTAATGCAAATATAAGCACGCTTGCAGCAAATCCAGCGATCCATCCCCAAAATCCCTTTCGAATAAATATCCTCTCCTAATTGCTTCAACTTGTTTGCTTCGCTATAATTAGCGTTGACCATAATATTATAATACAAATTTTGAAATTGGGAAGGAATACTAAAATCATGTACGTATCAGATAAATGGAGAGATTACGAGGTAATAGATACAGGAAATGGAGATAAGCTCGAGCGCTGGGGCTCCTATATTCTTCGCAGGCCGGACCCGCAAATTATTTGGCCCATAACGAAGGAAGACGGCTTGTGGCAAAAAACAGACGGCCACTATCATCGCAGTTCCTCAGGCGGCGGCGAATGGCAGTTCAATTCCCAGCTGCCTGAGCGCTGGACGATATCCTACGGAGAGCTGTCCTTTCATATTAAGCCGACAAGCTTCAAGCATACGGGGCTATTTCCTGAGCAAGCGGTAAACTGGAGCTGGATGATGGACAAAATCCGCACGGCGGACCGTCCGATTCGCGTACTGAACCTTTTTGCCTATTCCGGTGGAGCTACAGTTGCCGCTGCAGCAGCCGGCGCAGAGGTTGTTCATGTGGATGCTTCTAAAGGCATGGTGCAGTGGGCAAAAGAAAACGCCCAGCTGTCCGGGCTGTCCGACAAGCCAATCCGTTTCATTACCGATGATGTATTCAAGTTTGTGCAACGTGAGCAGCGTCGTGGCCGTCAATATGACGCTATTATTATGGACCCTCCATCCTACGGACGCGGCCCGAATGGCGAGACATGGAAGCTGGAAGAGAACCTGTTCCCGTTCCTTGAGTTCTGCACGACGATTTTATCCGATAATCCATTGTTTATGCTGATAAATTCGTATACAACAGGTCTATCCCCATCCGTGCTGCATAATCTGCTTCATATGACGATGGCGAAGCGCTTCGGCGGGGCCATTCATTGCGGCGAAATTGGCCTGCCTATTACCGCATCCGGGCTTAACCTGCCTTGTGGCATATTGGGCCGCTGGGAGTCTGTCTAATGGCAGGCCCCTCTGGGGGCAGCATTGGCGAAATTCCAGTGCTGTTCGAGGACAATCATATTTTGGCAGTTGTAAAGCAGCCGGGCATTCCCTCCCAAGAGGATCACACCGGTACGCCGGATATGCTGACACTGCTCAAACGCGATTTAAAAAAACGACACGATAAGCCGGGAAATGTATTTCTCGGCCTTATTCACCGGCTTGATCAGCCTGTAGGCGGCGCAATGCTGTTCGCCAAAACCTCCAAAGCGGCCTCACGGCTTTCCGAAGCTGTTCGCAGCCGAAATTTTGGCAAAACCTATGTGTGCGTCGTACATGGCAAGCCTCATGCGGCAAGCGGCAAGCTTCGCCACTTTATTCGCAAGGATGCGAAGCTGAATCAGGTGACCGTATTCAAGCAGGAAGCACCTGAAGCGAAGGAGGCTGTGCTGGAATATACCGTTATATCCAGTATAGACCGTTATTCTTTGGTAGCGGTCATGCTGCATACGGGGCGGCCTCATCAAATTCGCGCGCAAATGGCCTTTATCGGCTGCCCGCTGGTGGCCGACCGCAAATATGGAGCGCCGCAAACGGGCGGCGTTGCCGATATCGCACTTTGGTCTACTTCCGTTTCGGTTTCCCATCCCATAACGAAGGAACACGTCTGCTTCCGCTCCATCCCTTATGGCTCGAAAGCTTGGAGCTGGTGGCCGCAAGCCGAGCTGGAAGCCGCAGCAGACGTCTACTTGGCTGAAGGAGATTCCGCACATGCGCCGAAGGACTAAAATTCATCTTGCCGTCAATTTGCTCCTGCTGCTGCTGGCAGCAGCAGGACTCCTTATTATTTTCTTCCCGACACTAGCAAGCTCATTACCGTTTACCGCTAGCTTTACCGCTAACAGCGGCGATTCCACGCTGGAAGTGGCGTCGGAATCAGGCGCCAGCGCACAACCGACAACAGCTCCTAGTGCAACGACCTCCCCTGTGCCTTCATCTGAACCATCACCAGTGCCGACTACAACGCAGGAAGCAGCCTCTCCCCCATCCAGCCCTTCTAAGAGCTATCAGGAAGCGCTATGGGTCGCAGTTGGCGATATTATGATGCACTCCCCGGAGCTGCCAGGGGCCTATAATAAAAAAACGAAAAGCTATAACTTTGACCCTTTCTTTCAAGATGTAGAGTCGATATTGAAGGAAGGCGACTGGGTTTTGGCGAATTTAGAAACGCCTGTTGCCGGATCAGCATTCGAATATACCGGTTACCCGACGTTTAATGCGCCCGTTGCCCTGCTTGATGCGCTGCAAAACGCCGGCTTCAACATATTGACCAATGCCAACAATCATGTGCTAGACAAAGGCGAAAAAGGGCTGCTGCTGACGCTTGCGCATATGAAGGAGAAAGGATTTATAATAAAAGGCTCCGCCGCCACACAAAAGGAAGCGGATACAAATATTATCGTCGAAAAAAACGGGATTCGCATGGGGCTGCTCGCATACACATATGGTACGAACGGCATTGCTATTCCTAAAGGAAAACCCTATATGGTTCCGCTAATTGACGAGCAAAAAATGATTGGCGACATTAAGAAGCTGAAGAAAGCAGGAGCTGATTTTGTTACGGTGGCGCTCCATTTTGGAACAGAGTATCAGACGAAGCCAAATGAGGAGCAGAAGACGCTTGCCCGCAAGCTGATTGCGGAAGGAGCCGACATTATAGCAGGTTCGCATACGCATGTTATTCAGCCCTATGAGGTGCTGGAGGCAACGGATGACAACGGGCGCGAGCGCCAAGGACTTATTATATATTCGATGGGCAATTTTATTTCCAACCAGCGTGGAGACACGAAGGATTACGGCGTTATTTATCAAGTGCTTATTCGCAAAAATAACGGGGACGGCAGCATCCAGCTTGCCGATATTGAAGCGATTCCGACTTGGGTCTACCGCTACAAACCGGATCATAATTATCGCTATCGCATACTGCCTGTCGAGCAGACGCTGGCGGAGCAGTCAAGCAAGCTGCTCACACCGGATCTATATGCTTCTCTGAAAAAAAATCTCAGCCTGCTGCGTACAAGGCTCGAATCAATGTCTTAGAAGCTTCTTAGAGCATGCGAGGCAGCAGACCGAAGGGTTGAGCATTAACGGGCGTTGCTGTCCTTAGACGGCAACGCCCGTTTTATGCACAGAATATAGCGCCGGCGTCTTGCCTTGCTCGCCTATTCACCTGTCTTCTGCAATGGCCAAACTATCGATTCGCTACCTTGCCTAATAAGTAAACAAGCAGCTGCTGATTATGGGAGGAAATCCGATCCAGCGCTTCGGAAATGAGCTTTGTTCGTACTTCCTTGCCACGCTGTGCCTCTGATTTCCCTTTGCCGGAAACGGATATCCATACAATTCGTCTATCGGCTGTATCTCTTGTACGTACAATTAGTTCATTGCGCTCCATACGATCGAGCAAAGTTGTAATCGCTGCCGGTGTCGTGGCCAAATGCTGCAATAGATCAGATGGCTTCATCGGTTGGTTCTGCAGCAATAAATCCAGCACATTCAGCTGACCTTCAGTGAGCGGCGCCAGCCCCTCTTCCAGACCTGTCCTCCATTCTCTGCTTAGCTTCGTCCACAATCGAGTAAATTCATCAGAAACCATTCATGCACCCGCTTCCTGTCCAATTTCTCTTTAATTCCAATTATACCATCCGAGATTGTCGAATAAAAGGTTAACCCAATTAATAATTTCCCTCACAAACTGCGATATACCCGAACGTTTTGACAAGAGTAGACATACAATGAATCTGGGCGCTTTCCCTATTTCGCCATCCTCACCTCATAAGGAGTGAACCTCTATGGACAACGAGAAAGCCGAAATTATTCGCAAAATCAAAGCTTACGGCATTATAAAAAACCCACAATGGCTCGATCGCCCGGATGAGCTCGTACCATTGTGGGTTATGTTGGATGCGATGATCCAGTTAATTGAACGCTTTGATCCGCCTAATCGCCCTTATGATTGAATGACATCAGACGGGCGGACAATGACCGCTGTTATGGCATCATTTTTTTCGATCGGAACGATAGCCCGCCCTATCGATCTGCGATCATCAATTGACGATTTCTCCGTCGTAATCGGCAGCTTAGCCCCGGATGAGGTTAGCGCGATCAGATCAATCGCTTCCTTGCAATAAACAGCATAAACGAGTGCTGAGCCATTCGGCTTCACGCGCTTGCCTTCTTTAAATTCAAACGTCTGAACGCCTTTGCCGCCTCTGCCCTGAACAGGGTAATCCAGCAGCAGCGAGCGCTTGGCATATCCAAGGTCAGAGATGACGAATAATTCTCCCTCATCCTCGGAGACCCAATCTGCCGCAATCAGTTCGTCGTCTTCCTTCAGCTGCATGCCGCGCACGCCTCCAGCGACACGCCCCATAGGGTTTACTTCGCTTTCGGAGAACCGGATGCTCCAGCCTTGCTTGCTGACTAGCATCAGCTGCTTCGTACCGTCGCTCGGCATAATTTTAATGACCTCATCGCCTTCGGATACTTTGCAGGCTGCAATCGCGGTCGAGCGCGTTGACATGTAATCCTTCAGCTCGGTCCGCTTCACCTGTCCACGTTTGGTAACAAAGACAAGCGAAGCGCCTGGAACATTAAAATCCTTCACGGGGATGACGCTGATAATCGCATCATCCTTCGGAATCGGTACGATATTGACGACTGCGGTCCCTGTATCCTTCCACTTGAACTCAGGAATTTGATGGACGGGCAGCGTATAATATTGTCCCTTTTTCGTGAAGAGCAGCAAATTATCAATGGTGTTGACAGCGTACAAGCCGCGGACGATATCGCCTTCCTTCACGCCCGCGTTGCCAACCTCACCGCCGGAGCGTGTAAACGACAGCATGCTTGTCCGCTTCATGTAGCCTTCATTGCTAAGTGTAACGAGCACTTCCTCAGGTGTAACCATCACCTCAAGGTTTACCTTAAGCTCTTCTACTTCTCCCTGAATATCTGAACGGCGGTTAATGCCGAATTTCGCATGAATTTCCATCATTTCATCACGAATGACACCAATCAGTTTCTTATCGCTGTTCAGGATACTGCGCAAATAAGCGATGCGCTTCATTACTTCCTTATGCTCTTTCTCCAGCGACGTAATTTCCAAATTCGTCAGACGATAGAGCTGCAACGTTAAAATCGCATCCGCTTGGCGCTCGCTGAACGCAAACTTCTGCACGAGATTTTGCTGTGCGTCGGCACGGTTTTTGGAGGCTTTAATCGCTGCGATCACTTCGTCAAGCAAATTCAGTGCCTTCACTAGCCCTTCCAGCACATGGGCACGATCCTCAGCCTTTTCCAGATCATATTGCGTACGGAATGTAACAACTTCCTTTTGATGCGCAATATAAGCGTCCAGCATTTGGCGTATGCCGAGCTGCTGTGGCGTTTTATTAACAATGGCTACCATATTAAAGCTGTAGGCAACCTGCAAATCCGTCTTTTTAAGCAAATAAGCCAAAATGCCGTTTGCATCCGTATCTTTCTTCAGCTCGATAACGATCCGCAGGCCATTGCGTCCGCTCTCATCGCGAACCTCAGCGATACCTTCGACCTTTTTCTCCAGACGAATGTTTTCCATGGCCGTCACGAGGCGTGATTTGACAACCTGATAAGGAATTTCGGTGATTACAATTTGCTGGCGTCCGCCACGCATGTCCTCAATCGCCGTCTTGGCGCGCAAATAAATGCGGCCTTTGCCGGTCGCATAAGCATCGCGTATGCCTTCCTCACCCATTATCAGTCCGCCCGTTGGAAAATCAGGCCCTTTAATAATTTGCATCAGCTCTTCGAGCGTCGTCTCTGGGCGGTTCATAACCGCGATACAGCCATCAATGACCTCACGCAAGTTATGGGGTGGTATTTCAGTCGCAAAGCCGGCAGAGATGCCGCTGGTCCCATTTACGAGCAAATTGGGATAGCGAGACGGCAGCACAACCGGCTCTTTCGTCGTATTATCAAAGTTATCCTTGAACATGACCGTACGCTTATCAATATCTCTCAGCAGTTCAATTGCCAGCGGAGATAAACGAGCTTCCGTATAACGCATGGCCGCAGCGGGATCATCATCCATCGAGCCCCAGTTGCCGTGACCGTCAACGAGTATATGTCCCATTTTCCAAGGCTGTGCCATCCGCACCATGCCTTCATAAATAGACGAGTCTCCGTGAGGATGATAGTTGCCCATTACATCGCCGACCGTTTTCGCAGACTTGCGATATGGCTTGTCCGGCGTATTGCCGGAATCGTACATTGCGTACAAAATACGCCGCTGTACCGGCTTCAAGCCATCGCGCACATCGGGAATAGCGCGGTCCTGAATAATATATTTAGAGTAGCGGCCGAAACGATCGCCCACGATTTCTTCAAGAAAAGCTGGAAGAAACTGTTCCAAATTGCTCATGCTGCTTGCCTCCTATTCCTGATATTCCGCAAAATCAACATTTTCCAAAATCCAGCGCTTGCGTGGATCAACCTTGTCGCCCATCAGCGCAGACACACGGCGCTCCGCCTTCGCAGCATCCTCGATCTGCACCTGCAGCATCGTCCGCGTTTCCGGATTCATCGTCGTTTCCCACAGCTGGTCCGGATTCATCTCGCCAAGTCCTTTATAGCGCTGAAGCTCAAAGTTTTTGCCGAATTCCTTTAAATAATTTTGCAGCTGCTCATCCGTCCATGCATAACGCACCGTTTCCAGCTTGCCGGATTTCCGCGTCAGCTTGTAAAGCGGCGGCTGAGCAATATATACGCGTCCGCTGTCAATGAGCGGCTTCATATAACGATAGAAGAACGTCAGAAGCAGCACCTGGATATGGGCACCGTCCGTATCGGCATCCGTCATAATAATAATTTTGTGATAGTTGCATTCCTCGGAATCAAATTCCGGGCCTACGCCTGCGCCAATCGCGGCGATAATCATTTTATACTCGTCGTTTTTTAAAATATCATGCAGCTTAGCTTTCTCCGGATTCATCGGCTTGCCCTTGAGCGGCAAAATCGCCTGATGCTTCGAATCACGGCCTTGCTTGGCCGAGCCGCCCGCCGAATCGCCTTCGACGATAAACAGCTCATTGCGCGTAACATCCTTCGATTGCGCCGGCGTCAGCTTGCCGCCAAGATTGGAGCTTTCGCTCTTCTTCTTGCCGCTGCGCATATCTTCCCGCGCCTTGCGCGCCGCTTCCCGCGCTCTGGAAGCCTGAACGGCCTTCTTGAGCAGCAGCTGCGCAACCTGCGGATTTTCTTCGAGAAACACTTGCATTTTCTCCGTCACAATCGCATCGACGACGCCGCGTGCAGATGCGCTGCCGAGCTGGTCCTTCGTCTGGCCGACGAACTCTACCTCAGACATCTTAATGTTGATGACCGCCATCATGCCTTCGCGCAGATCATTGCCTTCCAGATTTTTGTCCTTCTCCTTCAGCATCGCGGTTTTGCGGGCATAATCGTTCATGACGCGCGTATACGCGGTTTTGAAGCCCGTTTCATGCGTACCGCCGCCGCGTGTAGGAATGGCATTAACGAAGGACGCCAGTGTTTCCGTATAGCCATCATTGTACTGAAGCGCCACTTCAACCTCGATATCCTCACGTTCGCCAGTAAAATGAACGACGTCATGCAGCACCGACTTGTCCTCATTGAGAAACTCGACGAACTGGCGCGCTCCGCCTTCATAGTGGAATATATCGAGCTTGCCGCTGCGATCATCTTTGATCGTCACTTTCAGCCCCGAATTGAGAAAAGCGATTTCCTGAAGCCGTTCCGCCAAAGTATCGTAATTCAGCGTAGTTCCCGTCTGAAACACGCGTCCATCCGGCTTAAACGTAACCTTCGTTCCCGTACGCGACGTCGTTCCCGTCACTTCGAGTCCCGTTGTCGGCTCGCCGACATGCTCCTTGCCATCCGCATCTACCCAATATTCGAACCGAAGCTTATGTATTTTTCCATCACGGAAAATTTCCACTTCCAGCCATTCGGATAGCGCATTTGTTACCGAAGCGCCGACGCCGTGCAGGCCGCCTGATTTTTTATATCCCCCACCGCCGAACTTCCCGCCAGCGTGAAGGATCGTAAATACAACTTGCGGCGTTGGAATGCCGCTTTTATGCATCCCTGTCGGAATGCCTCGTCCATTGTCATAGACCGTAATGGAGCCGTTTTTGTGCAAAGTTACCTCAATGGCGGAACAAAACTTTGCCAAATGCTCGTCGACAGCATTGTCGACGATTTCCCAAACGAGATGATGCAGCCCTGAGCTGCTCGTAGAGCCTATATACATTCCCGGACGTTTCCGTACGGCTGTCAAGCCTTCAAGAATCTGTATATCATCGGCCTCATAATTCCGATCTGCGGCCGGTGCTTGTGTAAAAACATCTGTATGCTCTGCCATATGCGCCCCCCTTATCTGCAGCACTTGTTACATTCGTTACCGTATCTTCAAGCTATTTTAATTCAAGATGTCCTGTTTAGTAAAGACGCTGAACGAGACAATAAGCCCCGCAATCGCCCAAATCGCAAGCACGATAAGGGAAAAAGAAAATGACATGCCCTCAATCGGCGGTGGTGATCCTTCCAAATATGTCGGTAAATTGAGGTTCACGGCGAATAAATATTTGGCATTCTCCCATGAGGAGGACATGCTAGAAAGGATCGTTCCTGCAATAACGGAAGCCATCATAATGACCATGCTTGCCGCCGTGCTTCTGACAAGAACCGATACCATCAAGGCGAGAATCGCTACGGTCATGGCGGACAGCCATACGAGTCCCGTCTGCATGAGCATATACAGCCACTGGGGAACAACGTGCACAAAGCTTGTGTCGACCTCGCTGCCATTGATTGTAAAACCGGTAAATATCGGCAAGCCCCAGCCTCCATAGCCGAAAAACATGCCCGATATCAAATAACAAAGCAGCACCATCACCCCGACAAGCAGCGATACATAAAGCGTAAGCGCCGCAAACTTGCTAAGCAGCACCTTCCATCTGCGAACCGGCTTGGTGAGCAGCATTTTGATCGTTCCGGTGCCGCGTTCTCCGGATACGAGATCAGAGGCAATGGTCAAGACAAGCAGCGGAATAAACAGCCCTACCGCATTATTCATGAATTCCCGCGTGAACGTCACGCCGTTTGGGCTGCTCGGATTGACATCATGGTCCAAATAATATTGGAGCTGCTGCACGGCTATACGCTGCTGCTTTTTCCACTCCTCAGGAATCCGATTGCTCGACAGCCTGTTTTGCATATCCGTAATTTGCTGCAGCACCTCATTGCGCCAGTCGGCAAATTTGTCTTTATTGTTCTGGGCTACGGTTAACTGAGCATACGTGAACATTGGAATAATAACAAGAAGTACGAGGATAATGACGAGAAACCTTCTTTTTTTCCACATCTTCAAGGTTTCATTCTCGGTAAGAAGCAGTAGTTTATGCAAGGCTTTTCCCCTCCGTCATGTTCAAAAACAATTCTTCCAGTGTAGGAGCGGCTTTGTGCACCCCTTCTACGCTAATGCCTGCTGCCACCAGCCGGCTCACGGTACCTGCAATATCCTCCAGCGGCATCGTTGTGACCACTGCCCCCGGCATGCTGGCAAGCACGCTTTCATCAATACGGTGCTCCTCTTCCGAGACGATTGCCGCCTTGCCGCCTTGCAGCAGCAAAGCAATACCCTGCTCCCGAGGCTCCAGCTGCCATAATACATACGTTCCAGCCTGCTGCACCAGCTCATCCACCGAGCCTACGGCAAGCACTCTGCCTTTGTCAATAATGGCCACTCTATCGCACATCAGTTGAATTTCACTGAGCAAATGGCTTGAAATGAACAGGCTGATGCCTTCTCCAGCAAGCATTCGTACAAAAGCCCTCAGCTCCTTGATGCCCAGAGGATCAAGCCCATTCGTCGGTTCATCAAGTATAAGCAGCTTCGGACGTCCGAGCAACGCTTGGGCAATGCCTAAACGCTGCTTCATGCCGAGCGAATACGTTTTGACTTTTTCATGAATACGCTCTGTCAGACTGACGATTTCGACAACCTCGCTAATTCTCGCCTCATCCACATCATCAAGCATATTGGCAAAATACTGCAAATTGTCCCAGCCCGTCATAAATCCATACATTTCAGGGTTTTCCACAATGCTCCCGATATGGCGAAGCGCCTGCTCCGGCTGTTTTTGCACATCATGCCCGCAAATCCGTATTTGCCCAGAGGTCGGCTTAATCAGATCGACCAGCATGCGGATCGTCGTCGTTTTGCCAGAGCCATTGGGTCCAAGGAACCCAAAAATTTCACCCGCCCGCACCTCAAAGCTGACATCGTGAATAATTTGCTTGCCGCGAATTTTTTTGCTTAGATTTGTCACTTGCAGCACTAAATTTGACTGTTCCATAGCGACTCCTTCTGCTACAACGCCTGCACGAACCGCTGCGCAATTTGTTTGTAACCTTCATGATTCGGGTGAAAATGGTCTGAGGACAAGTAGCTGCCAATCCGTTCCTCAAATAAATCGAATGTCGGTACCATCGTCATATTCGAATATCCATGCAGCATTTCATAAGCTCTTTCATTCCACTTCTGTACCTGCAAGCTGCCATCCCGCAGCTCTTCTACATCAAAAAACGGATTATAGAGGCCCATATAAATGACGCGGGCGTCCGGATTAATCCGGTGCAGCTCCGACAGAACATCATCCAGCCGCTTCAAGCCCTCCTCAAGCCCTTTCTCTACCAGCTCGAGCGACATGCTTTGTTCAGCTCCAGCAGAAGTATTGGAATCCCCAGCACCCTGCAGCGATTGAAACAGGTCATTCCCGCCAATCGTCAGCAAAATGACATTGGCCTGCTGAAGCGCATAAGCGATGCCCTTATCCGTCTTTAAATTTCCTGCAAGCTGGTCGGCTCTCAGGCCGCTAATGCCCAAATTGTTGACGAGCTCCGCCTGCTTGTCCGGATCAGCAGCCAAGCTGTCTACGACCTGCTTGACATAACCCTCGCCTGTAGAATCACCAACACCCTTGGTCAAAGAATCGCCAATCGCTACAATGCGAAGCTGATTTTTCTCAGGCGTCTGGCCTGGTAGCGCCGTACCCTGCGGCTGTGCCGAAACAGAGGGAAACAACTGATCCTTAATCGAATAACCAATGCCTACAAGCATTAATATCGTGATTAACAGGGAGCAGCTGCCAATTAAAATGCCTAATCTTTTGGATGAACGCATCGCTTGTCTCTCTCCTTTTTCACAATCATTTACAAATGATGGGCGATGTATAAGTTTTTCGCGCCAGTGGTCGTACACACAAGCCATTTTCAAACTTGATTCATATTCATACGTTAACCATAAAAAAAGAAAAGGACTGTGATTATGAGCAATAATACACCAAAAGAGATGTATTTGGAAATGTTGAAAAAAGCAATATTATTTGAAATTTGGCTGGAGCATGAGCCTGGCGCTACGAAGGAAAATCGCTTTCAAGGCCTCGATTGGCCACTCATAGCACATAGTATGATCGGGCGTATCCGCATGAATCATCTGCATCAGCTTATGAATGCTGTCATTAGCAACAATATCGAGGGTGATTTCATTGAAACAGGCGTATGGCGCGGCGGAACATGTATTTTTATGCGCGGCTTTCTAAAAGTACATGGCATAACGAACCGGAAAGTCATCGTCGCCGATTCCTTTGAAGGACTGCCAAAGCCGGAGGCCCGCTGTCCGATCGACGAAACCTCGAAATTTCACGAACAGGACTTTTTGCGCGTTTCCCTGCCTGAGGTCGTCAGAAATTTTCAAAAATACGATTTGTATGACGATGGCATTATCTTTCTTAAAGGCTGGTTCAAGGATACGCTGCCAGCGGCGCCAACGAATAAAATAGCAATAGCGCGCCTCGATGGCGACATGTATTCCTCGACGATGGATGCGCTGACCCATCTGTATCCCAAAGTAACCATCGGCGGCTTTATCGTTATTGACGATTATTCCATTGGCTATTGCTCCGCAGCTGTAACCGATTTCCGCAACGCCTATCATATTACCGATCCGCTCATCACGATAGATTCAACAGGCGTGTATTGGAAAAAAACAAAATAGGCAAGGTGAAACGGCTATCGCCGTCCTTTGGCGGCAAGGCGCGTTTCACTCCGAGAAATATAAGCCTAATGATAAGTGTGAAACTTATAAATTCTTATATTTCAAGCAAAAACGACTTCGTCGTCCTTTTAGGACGAGCGAAGAGCTTTGCCTTAGAATTCTAAGCGGATATAAGTGTGAAACTTATAAATTCTTATATTTCGGGAAAGAAGGGCTGCTGCGCCCATACGATAACTGGACGCGGCAGCCCTTCTGCAGCTTATTCTCCGTATGTGATGTGCAGCAGCTCCGCCGCTTGCCGCGCCGTTTCCCGTGCTTGCTCCACATCTGCAGCCGTGCTGAGCGCAACAGCCATCCGGCGCCCAACCTTCGTCTCTGGCTTGCCAAATACACGCACCTGTGTATGCGGCAGCGCCAGCGCTTCCTTCACACCGCCAATACGGAACTCGCTGCTTTCGCGATCCGCTTTGAGCGTGTGTGAAGCACCTGGCGACAGCAATCTGATCGTTGGAATCGGAAAGCCCAATACAGCGCGAACATGCAGCGCAAACTCAGACAAATCCTGCGTCACCATCGTAACCATGCCCGTATCATGCGGACGTGGAGAAACCTCGCTAAACAGCACACCACCCTGCGTAAGGAACAATTCGACGCCATAGAGGCCGTAGCCGCCCAGCTCTTCGGTCACTTTGCGGGCAATTTCCTCCGCCTGCTCGATTTGCTCGGTGCTCATCGCATGCGGCTGCCATGATTCGATGTAATCGCCATCCTTCTGCACATGACCAATAGGCGCACAGAAGCTTGTGCCTGATACAGAGCGGATCGTAAGCAGCGTAATTTCCGATTCAAACGTAATAAAGCCTTCAACGATAATCCGCTGCTTCTTTGCGCGACCGCCTTCCATGGCGTAGCTCCAGCAGGCTTCAATTTCCGCCTCGCTGCGGCAGACGCTTTGCCCTTTGCCAGATGAGCTCATGATCGGCTTAATGACACATGGGAAACCTAGCGCTGCTGCCGCTTCACGCAGCTCCTCCAGCGAATCGGCAAAACGGTAGGCGGCCGTCGGCAGGCCAAGCTGCTCGGCAGCGAGGCGGCGAATGCCTTCCCGGTCCATCGTCAGCCACGCAGCGCGGGCCGTTGGAATGACGCGGAAGCCCTCCTGTTCAAGCTCCAGCAGCGTTTCGGTTGCAATCGCTTCAATTTCCGGCACGATATAGTCTGGGCGCTCCTCTTCAATGATACGTCTAAGTGCTGCACCATCCAGCATATCAGTCACATAAGAGCGATGAGCAACCTGCATCGCCGGCGCGTTCTCATAGCGATCCACCGCAATCGTCTCAACGCCGAGCCGCTGCGCTTCGAGCGCTACCTCCTTGCCAAGCTCTCCTGATCCCAGCAGCATAAGCTTGCGCGAAGCTCCGGACAATGGTGATCCATACATAATAAAAAGAACCTCCTGGAAGCAAACCGGATAATTTTCGGTGGCTGCCCCTTCAGGGCAGCGAGTCCGATTCCGAATTGTTTTTTCTTCCATTGTGGAGGTTCCTGCAGTAAAAATCAAGACCTTGACCGCTTCGATTCGACTTAAGCTGACAAGAAACGATATTGGGCTTCAATCAGCCCATTGTATATGCCCTTTTTGGCAATTAGCGTTTCGTGCTTGCCCTGCTCGACGATGCGGCCGTGATCCAGCACGATAATTTCATCGGCATTGCGAATCGTTGACAGGCGATGG
This sequence comes from Paenibacillus sp. FSL H8-0537, assembly GCF_038051995.1. Classification (NCBI taxonomy): domain Bacteria; kingdom Bacillati; phylum Bacillota; class Bacilli; order Caryophanales; family Paenibacillaceae; genus Paenibacillus; species Paenibacillus sp. FSL H8-0537. The sequence continues at coordinate 4,019,935 of NZ_CP150290.1, forward strand.
GCGATCATGAAGGATGTCCGTCCAGCAAGCAGCGTCTTAAGCGCCTCCTGGATTTTCAGCTCCGTATCGGTATCAATGCTTGCTGTCGCTTCATCGAGAATGAGAATGCGCGGATTCGCAAGCAACGCTCTGGCAAAGGAAAGCAGCTGGCGCTGGCCCATCGACAATATGTTGCCGCGCTCCTCTACTTCCGTATCATATCCATCCGGCAAATTCATAATGAAGTCATGGGCATGCACCGCTTTAGCCGCTTCCACAATATCCGCATCCGATGCATCCAGTCTGCCGTAACGAATATTGTCGCGAATCGTGCCCGAAAATATGAACGTGTCCTGCATAACGATGCCGACCTGGGAGCGCAAGCTTTCGATTGTGACATCGCGAATATCCTTCCCGTCAATCTTCACGCTGCCGCTTACAGGATCATAGAAACGGCAAAGCAGGTTGATGATTGTGCTTTTGCCGGAGCCGGTATGCCCAACGAGAGCGATTGATTGGCCAGCCTTAGCCTCCAGGCTAATGCCCTTGAGTGCTTGGCGCCCTTTTTCATATTCAAAAATAATGTTGTCAAACACAACGTCGCCGCGAATATTCGGCAGCGCCTTCGCTGCGTTCTTCTCGCCTACATTTGGCTCCTCATCGATAAATTCAAAAATCCGCTCGGAGGATGCCATCGCAATCAGAAGCTGTGAGTACATTTGGCCGAGCCGATTAATCGGGTCCCAGAAGTTGCCGATATAGTTGGCGAAGCCGACAAGCAAGCCGATTGTAATCGCGCCTTGCTGAATCAGATGAGCACCGTACCAGAACAAAATAAATGTACCGAGCGCTGAGGTGATTTCAATGACCGGACCGAATGTTTGGTTGAGCGCCGATGCCTTATTCCATGATTTCACATTTACCGTATTCATGTAGTCGAAGAAACGCATATTGTCTTTTTCCTGGACGTAAGCTTGCGTTACTTTCATCCCCTGGATGCTTTCGTTTAAGTGGGCATTAATCCGCGATTGCTTCATCCTAACATCCTGCCAAGCAAAGCGGATCCGTTTGCGCAGCGCAGTCGAAACGATAAACATCAGCGGCACCGTCACCATGATCGCAAGCCCCAGCTTGAAATTCCAGATCAGCAAAATGACAACGATCCCGAGCAGCTGAACGCAGTCCATCAGCAGGTTGACAACACCGTTCGTAAACAAGTCCTGAAGGGCGTTAACGTCATTCGTAACCCGTACAAGCACGGAGCCTGCCGGACGCTTGTCGAAGAAGCGGAAGCTAAGCTTCTGGATATGCTTGAATAGATCCTGCCGTAGGTCATAAATGACCTTTTGACCAATAATATTCGTATATTTGATCCGGTAGCTGTTGGCAGCCCATTGAACGACATACAACAGCAGCATAAGGCCGGCATAAAGGTAAAGCTTTGGCAAGC